>NZ_JBSHAQ010000031.1:0-61804 GCF_053611585.1 Streptomyces sp. NPDC054794
GTCGGCAGTCGGCAGTCGGCAGTCGGCAGTCGGCAGTCGGCAGTCGGCAGTCGGCCCACAACGCGTCGCGCCCCGGAGGCGTTCCGGGGCGCGACGGGTGCGGCTCTGAAGGCGCCTTGACAGGGCTTTGCCTGCCCGGGGCGACGGTCTAGGAGGCCTGTCGTTCGGGGCCGTGGTGGATCTCCACGCCACCGGAGTCGCCGAAGGTCAGCCGGCAGGTGTCGGCGCGGTAGGTGGCGATGGAGAGCGCCGCGGTGCGTCCCTCGACGAAGAACCGGGTGGTGACGACCAGGACGGGGGCACCGGGCAGCCGGTCGAGCTCCTTGGCGTCGTCGGCGCGGGCCGAGCCGAGCTCGACGGCGCGGTCCTGCCCCTCCAGGTCGAGGCGCTGCAGCTCGCGCAGCACCGCACGCGCGCGTGCCGACCCGGACGGCGCGTCGATCGCCGACAGGTCCGGCACCGAGGACGCGGGGATGTAGAGCAGTTCGGCGGCGACCGGCTGGCCGTGGGACACGCGGGAGCGGCGCACGGCGTGCACGGCCTCCTCGGGGCCGGTCTCCAGGGCGGTGGCGACGGCCGCGGGCGGCACCGTCTGTGCGCAGTCGACAGGCTGCCAGGCGTCACCGGCGGCGCCCGGCCAGGCGTGCTGCTCGGTGCCGACGGCCACGCCGACGCGCGGTGGGGCCACGGTCGTACCGACGCCGCGGCGGCGCTGGAGGCGGCCTTCCAGTTCCAGCTGTTCGAGGGCCTGACGGAGGGTGGCGCGGGCCACGCCGAAGCGGGCGGCGAGGTCGCGCTCGTTGGGCAGGATCTCGCCGACCGAGAACTCGGAGTCCAGTGCCTCACTGAGCACGGTCTTGAGGTGCCAGTACTTCGGTTCCGGCACCGATTCCAGTTGCGTGGTCCCCACCCTGTCCTCCGCAATCGCCGTGGTCCGGCGGCGTTTTAGCGCCCTTGTTTATTAAAGGTTGTTGCACTTATCTGCGACCATAAGGCGCCCCACACCCTTGGTCAAGACCAATCCTCGGTCCCGCGTGCACCGCACGGCCCGCCCGCCGTGGAGCGTTCACGAGGCGTTCTCGCGGGGTCACATTTGTGACATCACGGCAAAGCCCCCGTGCGGCGGGGGCTCGCGGGGCGGGTACGGCTCAGAGGGCGGCCAGGGACCCCAGCCTGTCGGGGTTGCGCATGATGTACACCGCGCGCACGACACCGTCCGCCACATCCAGTTGCAGCACGCTGTCGGGCTTGTCCCCGGCCAGGGCGAGCACCGCGAAACCGCCGTTGACCTCCACGAAGCGGAAGGACAGTCCCGGCGCGTCCTTGCGGGCGGCGCCGATGACGAAGCGGCCCACCTTGTCGGCGGTCTCCAGGATCCGCACGGGCGCCTTGGCCTTGCCGCCGCTGTCGCCGACCAGGCGGACGTCCGGGGCCAGCAGCGACATCAGGCCGTCGAGGTCGCCCTCGGCCGCGGCGGCGAGGAACCGTTCGGTCAGTTCCCGGCGCTCGGCCGGGTCGACCTCGTAGCGCGGCCGCCGCTCCTCGACGTGCCGACGGGCCCGGCCGGCGAGCTGGCGCACCGCCGCCTCGCCCCGGTCGAGCACGGCCGCGATGTCGGCGTACGGATACCCGAAGGCCTCGCGGAGGACGAACACGGCGCGCTCCAGCGGCGAGAGCGACTCCATGACCACAAGTACGGCGAGGGAGACGGAGTCGGCGAGCACGGCGCGCTCGGCGGCGTCCGGGACGGTGTCCCCGAAGTCGGTGACGTACGGCTCCGGGAGCCACGGGCCGACGTACGCCTCGCCGCGCGTGCGGATCTGGCGCAGCCGGTCGATGGCGAGCCTGGTGGTGACGCGCACGAGGTAGCCGCGCGGTTCGCGCACCTGGCCGTGGTCGGCGCCGGACCAGCGCAGCCAGGCGTCCTGGAGCACGTCCTCCGCGTCGGCGACGCGTCCGAGCATGCGGTACGCGACCCCCATGAGGACGGGCCGGTGCTCTTCGAAGACGTCGGTCGCGGTGTCGGTGGTCACGGCGTCCATCCCATCCGACACTTGCCGTACTGTCCAGGCGGAATCGGCCCGTCCGCGGGGGCGGTCGGACCAGAATGATCGGCGGACCGCCGGTGGTCGGCGGACCGCGACGAAAGGCAGCCGATGCGGTACGCGGTGCTGGGCACGGGCGAGGTGGGCCGCACGCTGGGCGGCAAGCTGGTGGAGCTCGGACACGAGGTGACCCTGGGTTCGCGCTCGAAGGACAATCCAGCCGCGCTGGAATGGGCTCAGGGCGCGGGCGGCGGGGCGAGCGCCGGGACGTTCGCGGAGGCGGCGGCCGCCGCCGAGCTGGTCGTGAACGCCGTCGGCGGCCGGGTGTCGCTCGCGGCGCTGGAGGCGGCCGGCGCGGCGAACCTGGACGGCAAGGTGATCGTCGACGTGTCCAACCCCCTGGCGATCGAGGAGGGCCAGTTGCGGCTGGACCCCGTGGAGTCGGACAGCGTGGGCGAGCAGATCCAGCGGGCGTTCCCGCACGCGCGCGTGGTGAAGACGCTGAACACCGTCAACTGCCAGGTCATGGTCGATCCCTCACGGGTGCCGGGCGAGCACCAGATGTTCGTGTGCGGGGACGACGCCGACGCCAAGGAGCAGGTGACGGCTCTGCTCGGGGAGTTCGGCTGGCCCGCCCACCGGGTGCTGGACCTGGGCGGCATCCGGGCGGCGCGTTCGCTGGAGATGTACCTGCCCCTCTGGGTGAATCTGTTCCAGAACCTCGGGCACGCCGACTTCAACGTGGAGGTCCGCAGGGCACATTGAGGACCGGACCCGGACGGGCGCACGGCCGGACCCGCGGCGGGACACGCGGCGATCGGGGGCTACCCGTCGGTAGCAATTGCTGACAAGCTGTCTACGGCGTCCGCAGGCCAGTCCACACGAGGAGCACCCCATGTCCGCCACCGTCTCCTTCAAGGTCCCCAGCTCGCACGGCCCACAGCCGGTGACCGTCTCGTACGCGCGCGTGGGCAAGGGCGATCCGCTGGTCCTGCTGCACGGCATCGGCCACCACCGGCAGGCCTGGGACCCGGTGCTGGACATCCTCGCGACCGAACGCGACGTGATCGCCGTGGATCTGCCCGGGTTCGGCGCGTCCCCCTCGCTGCCGGACGGCCTCG
The DNA here is from genome assembly GCF_053611585.1 of Streptomyces sp. NPDC054794. NCBI lineage: Bacteria > Bacillati > Actinomycetota > Actinomycetes > Kitasatosporales > Streptomycetaceae > Streptomyces > Streptomyces sp. NPDC054794. Next base: position 3,167 of record NZ_JBSHAQ010000031.1, read on the forward strand.
CCTACGACCTGCCCACGACGAACGCCGTGCTCGGCGCCCTCTTCGAGACCCTGGAGCTGGACCGCCCGCACGTGGCGGGCAATTCCCTGGGCGGCCTGCTGGCCCTGGAGTTGGGCCGCCACAAGCGCGTGCGGTCCGTCACCGCCCTGTCCCCCGCCGGGTTCTGGTCCGAGGCCGAGCGACGCTACGCCTTCGGCGTCCTGATCGCGATGCGCCGGATCTCCCGGCGGATGCCGCTGCCCCTGGTCGAGCGGCTGGCCCGCACGGCGGCCGGCCGCACGGCCCTGACCAGCACGATCTACGCCCGGCCAGCGCGCCGTTCACCCGAGGCCGTGGTCGCCGAGACGCTCGCGCTGGCGCAGGCCACCGGGTTCGACGCGACCCTGCGGGCGGGCACCACCATCCGGTTCACCGACGACCTCGCGGGGCTGCCCGTCACGGTCGCCTGGGGCGCCCGGGACATGCTGCTCGTGCGCCGGCAGGGGGTCCGCGCCAAGCAGGTCATCCCGCGGGCCCGACTCGTGCGGCTGCCCGGCTGCGGGCACTGCCCGATGAACGACGACCCCGCGCTCGTCGCCCGGGTCATCCTCGACGGCAGCCGCTGACCGGCGCCCGGTACTCGCACCCGACCCCAGGACGACTCCGGCGCCCACCAGGGCGCTGCCCACGGCCTGTGCGGCACCGTAGGAGCCCGCCGCGGCGAACGGGGCGGTGGCGGCGGCCGCCACGGGGATGAGCCCGGAGAAGAGCGTCGCCCGCTCCGCGCCGATCCGTCGCATGCCCGTGTACCAGCACACGAAGCCGACCACCGTGACGACCGCCGCCTGCCACAGCAGCGCGGCGGTCTCGGCGGCGTCGGGGCGGCGCAGCCACGCACCGCCGTCGAGGACGGCTCCCACGACCGCCGCCTCGGCCGCGGCCAGGGCGCAGACCGTGGCGGACAGCAGCCGTGGCCCGAGCGGCCGCAGCACGGGCACCGCGAGGACGGCGAAGCCCACTTCCCCGGCCAGGGCGCACCCGGAGCAGGCGAGCCCGGCCCCGTCCGTGCGCCCCCATCCCTGCACGGTGAAGGCCCCCAGGGCGACGAGCAGGGCCCCGCGGAGCACGGCGCGTTGCGGGCGGCGCCCGTCGAGCAGCGGGACCACGACCGCCACCACCACCGGGGCGCAGCCCACGAAGACGCCCGGCACCGCCGGTTCCGCGGTGCGTTCGGCGGCGATGACGGCCAGGTTGAAGCCGACCATCCCGACGGCCGCGAGCAGGGCCAGCCGGACCCATGCGCGGACCTTCAGCGAGCGCAGCCGCCGCGCCGCGCCCCGTCCCGCGAGCGGGAGGAGCAGCAGGCAGGCGGCCCCGTAGCGGAGGGACTGTCCGCCCGCGTACGGGTAGTCGCCCAGGAGGCTGTTGACGGTGAAGGAGCCGCCGACGAGGACGCAGGCGAAGGCGGCGAGGAAGGCACCGCGCGCGGTGGTGGCGTTCATGACGGCGACGCTAGGAACGGACGCGGTCCGGTTTAAGGTCCACTTCCATGACCTCTTCGGGGACCAATCCGGGCGGGCTCGCGGGCACCGCCGCATGGGAGTTGTTGCTGCCGGCCGCCTCGGCACCGGCACGCACGCGTGGCCGTTCCCTTCAGGCTGCGCTGCGCGAGGCGATCCGCTCGGGGCGGCTGGCGCCGGACACGCGGCTGCCGTCGAGCCGGGATCTGGCGGCCGATCTCGGGGTGTCGCGCGGGTTGGTCACCGAGGCGTACGAGCAGTTGACGGCCGAGGGCTATCTGCGCAGCGGCCGGGGAGCGGGCACCTGGGTGGGCGGCGCCGTACGGCCGGCCTCGCCCCGCGCGCGTGACCTCGCTCCGCGCTCCCCCGGCGCGCGGGCCGACTTCGTGCCCGGGACCCCGGACCTGTCGCTGTTCCCGCGTGCCGCCTGGGCCGCCGCGCAGCGCGGGGTGCTGGCGGACCTGCCGCACCAGGACCTGGGCTATCCCGACCCGCGCGGACTGCCCCGGCTGCGGACGGCCCTCGCGGAACTGCTGGCCCGTCGGCGGGGCGTGGTCGCCGATCCGGAGCGGATCGTGGTCGTCTCGGGTGTCGCCCAGGCCACGACCCTGCTCGGACACGTGCTCCACGCGCGCGGGTGGCAGGCGGTCGGCGTGGAGGATCCGGGCAGCCCGCAGCACGAGGCCCTGTACGCGGCGGCGGGTCTGGGGACCGTACCGCTGCCCCTGGACGGCGACGGCCTGGCCGTCGGCCCGCTGCGCGCGTCGGGGCTGCGGGCCGCGGTGACGACGCCGGCGCACCAGTTCCCGACCGGCATCGCGTACTCGGCGCGGCGGCGCGCCGAGTTGCTGGACTGGGCACGTTCGGTGGACGGCCTGGTGCTGGAGGACGACTACGACGGCGACTTCCGCTACGACCGCGCTCCCGTCGGCGCGCTGCAGGGACTGGACCCGGAGCGGGTCGCGTACGCGGGCTCGGTCAGCAAGTCCCTCGCGCCGGGCCTGCGGCTGGGCTGGCTGCTGGTGCCCGGGTGGCTGGCGGAGGAGGTGGTCGAGCGCAAGCGGACCATGGATCTCGGCCATCCCTCCCTGGACCAGGCGCTGTTCGCCCGGTTCCTGGAGCGCGGGGACTACGACCGGCAGCTGCGCCGCTGCCAGCGGGCGTACCGCGAGCGGCGTGACGCCTTGGTCGCGGCGCTCGCGGAGCACTTTCCCGAGGCCACGGTGTCCGGGATCGCCGCGGGTCTGCACGCCATCGCAGAACTGCCCGAGCGGTACGGGCCCGAGGAGCGGTTCCTGGAGCGGGTGGCCGCGGCCGGTGCGGCGGTGCGTCCGCTCGGCGCCTACACGCACGCGCGTGCCGCGGATTCCGGCGTACGCCTGGTCCTCGGGTACGCCCATCTGTCGCCGGCGCGGATCCGGTCGGGGGTGAGGCTGCTGGCCGAGGCGATCGCCGGGTGACGGCCGGACACGTGGCGCCTCCTGAATCGCACACCGGTTCCCCTGTCACAGGGGCGAGTTGTTCACTTCCGGTTTCCGTGTGCGCTGCGGCGCACCAGTAGTTGTGGCACTGCACACTGACCGGATCCCGTGCCTGGAGGCGCATCCATGTCGCACCGTCCGTTCCCCGGCCGCCGCAGCGTCCTGCGGGGCTCCCTGGCCGCTTCGGCGGCCCTGACCCTGCCCACCGCCCTTGGCGCGGCACCGGCATTCGCCCTGTCCGGGCGCCCCAAGGCGGGCTGGGGCGTGCAGACGGGCGACGTGACCTCGGACTCCGGTCTGGTGTGGGTGCGCTCGGACCGGCCGGCCCGGATGATCGTGGAGACCTCGGCCACCGAGTCGTTCCGCAACCCCCACCGCCGGCACGGTCCGCTGCTGGACGCGGACACCGACTTCACCGGTACCACCCGGCTGTGCGGGCTGCCGTCCGGCGAGCAGATCCACTACCGCGTGCTGCTGGCCGACCCGGACGACCCGCGTCGCACCGGCGAGCCGGTGACGGGCACCTTCCGCACCGTCTCCCCGCGCCGCCGCGAGGGAGTGCGCTTCCTGTGGTCCGGCGACCTGGCGGGCCAGGGCTGGGGCATCAATCCCGACTTCGGCGGCTACCGGATCTACGACGCGATGGCGAGGCTCGACCCCGACTTCTTCATCTGCAGCGGCGACAACGTCTACGCCGACGGCCCCATCTCGGCCACCCAGGCCCTGCCGGACGGCAGCACCTGGCGGAACATCACCACCGAGGAGAAGTCCAAGGTCGCCGAGACCCTGGCCGAGTTCCGCGGCAACTTCCGCTACAACCTGCTGGACGAGAACCTCAAGCGGTTCAACGCGCAGGTGCCGTCGATCATCCAGTGGGACGACCACGAGGTGCGCAACAACTGGTACCCGGGCGAGGTGATCGCCGACACGGACGCCCGGTACACCGAGAAGAGCGTCGACGTGCTGGCTTCGCGCGCCCGGCGGGCGTTCAGCGAGTACTTCCCGATCTCGACGCTGCGTCCGGGCGCGAAGGAGGGCCGGGTGCACCGCGTGCACCACCACGGCCCGCTGCTGGACGTGTTCGTCCTCGACATGCGGACCTACCGCAACGCCAACTCCCCCGACAACCAGACGGTGGACCCGCAGGGCATCCTCGGCCGCGAGCAGCTGGAGTGGCTCGAGCGGGAGCTGTCCCGGTCGCGCGCGGTGTGGAAGGTTATCGCCGCCGACATGCCGCTCGGACTGGTCGTGCCGGACCCGATGGAGGGCAAGCCGAACTTCGAGGCGGTGGCGCAGGGCGACCCCGGAGCCCCGCTGGGCCGTGAGCTGCAGATCGCCGAACTGCTGCGGTACATCAAGCACAGCCGGATCACCGGCACGGTGTGGCTGACGGCCGACGTGCACCACACCTCCGCCCAGCACTACCAGCCTTCGCGGGCCGCCTTCACCGACTTCGAGCCGTTCTGGGAGTTCGTCTCCGGCCCGCTGAACGCCGGTGCGTTCCCGGCCGGCGCGCTGGACAACACCTTCGGTCCGGAGCGGGTGTTCGTGAAGGCGCCGACGGCGGCGAACGTCTCGCCCGCCGGTGGCTACCAGTTCTTCGGCGAGGTCGACATCGACGGCCACAGCGGCGAGCTGACGGTGCGGCTGCGCGAGCAGGACGGCACCGTGCTGTTCACGCAGACGCTGCAGCCGGGCCGGGTCGGCCAGTAACTCCCGTACGCTTCACCTGAGCCGCGCACCGGCGTCATCCCCCGGTGCGCGGCACCGTCGCATCCGCCCCCAACTGGCCTCGCCGGAGTGCGTTTTCGCAGGTCAGGACCGATTGTCAGTGGTCGCCTCTACGGTTTTCCCCATGACGCGATCTGTACAGGCTGTGGCCTATCGACGACCCTCCGTGCTCGAATCCGCCGCGGACGGACGCCACCTCGGACTCGAAACCTCCCGGGGTGCGACGCCCACGGGTGTCGAGGACCATCCGCGGTTCTTCGCGGGCTTTTTGACCTCGCCCCAGGTGGCCGCCGCCGGGCTGCTCGCGGTGGCCGACGTGGCCGCCGCGAGGTACTACCAGCCGCAGCTGCGCGCCTCGCTCGACCCGGTGGTGACGGGCAACGGCGACCGGCTGCGCTTCGAGTCCTTCTCCGGCTGCGGCGGGGTCTACGCACGCCTGGACGTCCTCGGCCCCGGCCTGGACGGCGACGAGGTCGGTCACGGGACGACGAACGTCGACGTCAACAACCCGCTGCGCGAGGCCCTGTCCCGCATCGGCACCGACGACCCGCTCCACCTGCGGGTCGGCCCGCAGGAGCTGACCGTCACCACGCTGGACGGGCCGGTGGTGGAGAAGAAGGTGCCGCTGCCGGACCGGTGGCTGCGCGGCTTCGCCGAGGCCCAGGTCATAGCGGCCGGGTTCGACCTGCGGGCCGAGCTGCCCGCGGACGAGGCGGTGCGGTTCCTGCGCAGTCTGCCGCGCTCCGGCGGGGCGCGGCGCGGCTCGGGCGGTCCGCGCTGGGTGGTACCGGTGGGCGGCGGGCTGCGGCCGACGACCCGGCCGGTGCCGGGCGCGGTGTGCCTGCCGGGACCGGAGCGGCTGGCCGCGCTCCAGCGGGTGCTGCGGCACGCGACGGCCCTGCGGGTGTACGGCCCGGCGGTCACCGGCGCCGGTGCGGGGGCCGGCGCCACGGCAGCCGCCTGGGAGGCCGTGCTCCCGGGCATGCGGCTCACGCTCACGCTGTCGCCGGACGCCTCGCGCGGCTTCTCCGGCGAGGGCGGCGTCCTGGACGCGCTGGCCACCGACGAGGCCGCCGAGGACGCGGAGCTGATCGAGGTGCTGCTCGCGTGGGAGCCGCGCGTCGACGTCGCCGACCTCGCGGCGGGCTCCGGTCTCACCGCGGAGCGGGTCCGCGCGGCCCTGGTCCGCCTCGGCACCTCCGGGCGCGTCGGCTACGACACGGCGGAGGCGGCCTACTTCCACCGGGAGCTGCCGTACGACGCCGAGCGCGTCGAGCGCCACAATCCGCGGCTGCGCTCGGCCCACGCGCTGGTGGACGCGGGTGCGGTCGTGCTGGACGGCCCCCTGGGGACGGTGACCGCCGAGGACGGGCATGTGCACCGGGTGCGGGACGAGGCGGGGGTGCTCAGCTGCAGCTGCGTGTGGTGGGCGAAGTACCGAGGCGGGCGCGGGCCGTGCAAGCACGCGCTGGCGGTGCGGATGGTGCGGCGCGGCGCCGCGGTGGAGCGGGGACTGGCGGGAATCGACGGGGGTGTGCGATGAGTTCGCTGCTGGAAGCGGTACGGGCGGGGCGAACGGACGAGGCGCTGCGTCTGGTGGAGAGGTTGACGGACTCCGAACGGCGGGCGGCCCTGCCGGAGTTGAAGGAGCTGCGCAAGGAGCTGCGGGCCGCGCCGTGGGAGAGGGCGACCCGCAGGGCACATCCCGCGCTGCACGTGGCCGGGGCGGCGTGCCACACCGGCGCCGCGGCGGCCGCGAGCTGGCTCTCGGCGGCCGACATGCGCTGGTCGCAGGCGCCCGCCGAGAAGCTGCTGCGCGCCTTGAAGGACCGTGACACCGCGTGGCAGGCCCAGGTGGCGCGGCGGCTGGCCCAGCGTCCCGTGTCCGCGGGCGTGGGGTACGAACTGATGTCCGGGCTGGTGCACCGCTCGGGCTGCGACGTCCCGGTGACCGACGCCTATGTGATCGGCTGGTTCCAGCACGTCTTCGGCTCCCGGCACGGCACCCTTCTCGACCGGCTGCGCGGGGAGCAGGACCTGGCACCGCTGGTGGCCGGCCTGTTCGAGCTCACCGATCTGCGGGAGATCCGCTGGCTGTTCGGCGACGGTCCGGGCTCGTGGCACAGCGCCCTCGCGGGGCTCACCCGGGAGGGGGTGCTGGACCGCGCCACGATGGTCGACGCCTGTGTCGCCCGGCTGCTGCGCGGTGGCGGTCCCACCGACCACCGCATCTTCCTCCCGCTGCTGATCGAGCTCGGCCTCACCCGGGACGAGGAGCGGGAGCGGACGGCCGACTGGACCGCCCTGTCCCGGGATGCCGCCTCCCCCGTCGCCGCGCACGCCCAGTCGGTCCTCGCCGCACTGGCGCTGGACGGGGAGCTGACCTCACGGCAGCTGGCCGAGGCCTCCGAAGCGGTGCTGTTCCGCCCGGAGAGGAAGCTCGTGCGGGCCCAGCTGGTGCTGCTCGGCAAGGTGCTCTCCCGCGACGGGTCCGCCGCGGGAGAGCTCCTCCCGGTGGTGGCACAGGCGTTCGGGCACGAGGACACGCAGCTGCAGGAGCGCGCGCTCAAGCTGGTCGAACGCCATGCGAAGCGACTCGACTCCGACGACCTGCGGGACGAACTCGCTTACTCCGTGGAACAGTTGACTCCCGCTCTGCGCGGCCGGGCGGTGGACGCCCTGGGCCTGCCGGCCGTGGACCGGGCACCGGAGACGTACGAGGAGGTGCTTCCGCCCGCCCCCGAGCCGGTGACTCTCGCGCCGGCGCCGAGCACGGCCGTCGAACTCGCCGAAGAGGTGAACGCCCTGCTGGCCACCGACGGTGACGTGGCCGCGTTCGAGCGGGCACTGGACGGTCTGGTGCGGCATGCGTACCAGGACCGGGACGCCCTGCTCGACGCGCTCGACCCGGTGATCCGGCGCCGCTGGTGGCATCGGCAGGACGGCACGCACCCGCGGCACGAGGAGCCGTACCTCACCGGCGCGCACCACGGGCTCCACAGCACGGGAGACGGCCTCGACCTCCTGCTGGCGACGCTGCGCGGCGCGGTGCGGACCGCCACGCTCCACGCGGCGGTCCAGCCCGGTGCGGCCGGCCAGAACTGTGTGCACCGCGCGCTGTCCCGGGCGTTCGACGCCCGGCTCAAAGAGGTGGCGTACCGGCTGCGCACCGACCCGCTGCCGTTGCTGCTGTCGACGCCGACCTGGAGTACGGGTCTGCTGGAGCCGGACGAGCTGGTGGAACGGCTCGACACCTACCGGAGCCTGGGCGCCCGGGTCTCGGCGGCCGACTTCGCGCAGGCACTGCTGCGAGTGCGCCGCGGCGACCGTACGGCGGCCGGCGCCGCGGCTCGGCGGGCGGCGGCGCTCGGCACGCGGGAGGGCACGCGGCTCGCCCGTTGGCTGACCGCCGAGGGTCCCGAACTGCCGTCGACCCGGCGGCGCACCGCGGGCGCGCGGATCGTGATCGAGGCCGGCGAACTGCCGGAGCTGGGCGAGGACTTCCCTGGGGAGTTCCGGGCACTCGGCAGACCGGTGACCGCCTTCGGCGCCAACCACTACTGTTACCACGGGAGCGCCGGGATGGGGCAGCACTGGCTGGCGTTGCTCCCGGAGCGGCGTGAGCTGGTGGCCGTGCGGATGGTGCAGGACCTGTCCCACGCGGCGGTGGACGACAGCCGGGGCGACGTGCCGGCCCTGCCGCTGCTCGCGGAGTCGGGCGGGGCGGCGGGTGAGAGCGTGCACCTGTGCGTGGCGTACGGACTGGGCGCGCGGCATGCGGAGGACCGGCTCGCGGCCGTGGACGCGCTGCTGGTGCTCGCCGCGCGCGAACAGCTCGACGCGGCGCGGCTGGGCGCGGACCTGGGTGAGCTCGCCCGGCGCGGCATGGTCAAGCCCCTCCGGCTAGCCGACTCGGCGCGGACGGCGGCGGCCACGGGGGCGAACGCGACGATCTGGGGGATGCTCCGGCACACCCTGCCGGTGCTGCTGGCGGACCTGACGATGCCCGATGCCACGACGCGTGCGCCCCTGCCGACGCGTGGGCTCGGGGAGTTGCTGGCCGTCGCGGCCGAGTGCGCCGAGCGGTCCGGGGCGCGTGGCGAGCTGCCGTACCTCGGGCAGGCCGCCGCGAGGACCGGTTCGTCCCGGCTGGTCACCGAGGCCCGGCGGCTGCGGGACGCGCTGGCCGAGGAGGAGGCGGCGGCGTGAGTCAAGAGCCGGACTGCGCCATGATCAATTAGCGGAAAGAGCAATAAAAAGGGCGGAAGCATGCTTTACCCATCGGTCACAAGACGTTCGTGATCACGCAACACCCTTCCTTCACAGTGGGTGCATGAATCGAGGAATGTCTGATGTGACGCGGGCGAAGCATGGGCGTCCCGTGCACCACTGGCGGCGGGACGTCGTCGAACTCGCCGCTGTCTTCACGGCCGTCGCGGTGTCGGACGGCGTGGCGAATCTGATCGGGCACGGGCCGAACGGTCCGGTGCTGCTGGTGATCTCGGCGATCGCCCTGGCCGCGACGGCGGGTTTCCACACATGGTGGGCACGGCGCCACGGTCACGCACCGCCGACGAGTGATACCGGCGCCCGGCCGCCCGCCGAGGTGCGGCAGGCCGGGCCGTCCGACGGACCCGCGGCGACGCGCGGGGCCGCGGCCGGGGCGAGCGCGCTGTGGCGGATGCGGACAACGGTGAAGGACGCCCCGGGCTCGCTGGCGACTCTGTGCACGGCGCTGGCCGGGCAGCGGGTCGACATCCTGAGCCTGCAGACGCATCCGCTCGCCGAGGGCACCGTGGACGAGTTCCTGCTGCGGGCCCCGGGTGAGCTGGCGGCGGCGGAGATCAGCCGGGCGGTCGCGGTGGCCGGGGGCACGAGCACCTGGATCGAGCGGGCCGACGCGCACGACCTGGTGGACGCACCGACCAGGGTGCTGGGTCTCGCCACGCGGACCGCGCTGGACGCGGCGGAACTCCCGTTGGCGCTGCGGCAGTTGCTGGGGCGGTGCACCATCCGTTCGCTGCCCGCCAAGCCGGTCGGCGGTGGTCGCGCACCGGCGGAGGTGCCGGTCGAGGGCGTGCTCGAGGACACCGTGATGCGGCTGCGGGCGCCGGAAGGCGGCGTGATCACCGTGGAGCGGCCGTATCTGCCGTTCACGCCGACCGAGTTCGCGCGGGCGCGGGCGCTGGTGGAGCTGGACGCCCGGCTCGGCCCGCGCATCCCGCGCAGCCACGACGTACTGACGCTGCCCGAGGGCAACGCGATCACGGTGCGCCGGGCCGACACACGGGACGTGCCGGCGGCGAAGGCGATGCAGGAGCGGTGCTCGCCCCGGACGCTCGCCATGCGCTACCACGGGCCGGTCGGCGACGCGGAGCGCTATCTGAACCACCTGCTCAGCCCGCGCTGCGGGCGGACCCTGGCGGTTCAGACCGCGTCCGGCCGCATCGTCGGCCTCGGCCATCTGCTGTGGGACGGCGACGAGACCGAGGTCGCCCTGCTGATCGAGGACGAATGGCAGCGGCGGGGCATCGGCGGCGAGCTGCTGGGCCGGCTGGTGGCGATGGCGGTCGAGGCGGGCTGCGAGAGCGTGTACGCCGTGACGCAGGCGTCCAACACCGGCATGGTCGCCGCGATGCGCGCCCTGGGCCTCCCCCTCGACTACCAGATCGAGGAGGGCACACTGGTCATCACGGCCCGGCTGGATGCCACCCCGGTCCGCTCCCGGCTGCCGTACGACGGCCGGCAGGAGCAGTTCGGCGGGCCGGTCGGCCGGGACTGACCGGGCGAGGGACACCTGAGCGCACCACGGCCCGGCGGCGACATCCGCCGGGCCGTTGCGTACGCCGAGCCCTCTCGCCGGGACTCAGCGCATGGCCTCCTGAAGCCGCGCCCCGGGCACCGTCACCGGGGTCTCCCCCAGGGCCGCGTCCAGGTCCGCCCACAGATCCTCGACGTCCTCCAGCCCGACCGACATCCGCAGCAGCCGGTCGCTCACCCCGGCGCCGCGCCGGTCGTCGGCGTCCACGATGCGGTGGCTGATGGACGCCGGATGCTGGATGAGGGTGTCGACGCTGCCCAGGCTCACGGCCGGGGTGATCAGCCGGACCCCGGCGATGACCTCGTGCGGGTCCCCGTGGACCTCGAAGGCGATCATGGCGCCGCCGAGCCGCGGGTAGCGGACGCGGGCCACGCGCGGGTCGGCGGCGAGCCGCCGGGCCAGCTCGGCGGCGGTCGCGGAGGCGGCCCGCACCCGGATGGGCAGCGTGGACAGGCCCCGCAGCAGCAGATAGCCGGCCAGCGGATGCAGCACCCCGCCGGTGGCGAACCGTATCTGCCGCAGTTGCCGGGCGAACTCCTCGTCGCAGGCCACCACGCCGGCCAGCACATCGCCGTGCCCGCCGAGGTACTTGGTGGCGCTGTGCAGCACGAGCCGGGCGCCGTGTTCGGCCGGGCGCTGGAGCACGGGCGTGGCGAAGGTGTTGTCGGCGAGCAGCGGTACGGAGCCGCAGGCGTGGGCGATGGCCCGCAGGTCGAGTTCGGCCAGCGTCGGGTTGGCCGGGGACTCGACCATCACCAGCCCGGTGTCCGGGCGCAGCGCGTCCGTGATCCCCGCCGGGTCGGTCCAGGTCACCTCGGTGCCCAGCAGTCCGGCGGTCAGCAGGTGGTCGCTGCAGCCGTAGAGGGGCCGGACGGCCACGACGTGGCGCAGGCCCGTCGCGGACCGGGCGAGGAGGACCGCGCTCAGGGCCGCCATGCCGCTGGCGAAGGCGACCGCCGACTCGGTGCCTTCGAGCCGGGCCAGGGCGGTCTCGAACCGGGCCACGGTCGGATTGCCGAGCCGCCCGTAGACGGGCATCCCCTCCGGCTCGGCGCCGGTGGAGGCGAAGGTGTCGATCCGGGCGGCCTCCGCACGGCTGTCGTACGAGGGATAGGTGGTGGACAGATCGATCGGCGGGGCGTGCAGTCCCTGCCGGGCGAGGTCGTCACGGCCGGCGTGCACGGCCTCGGTGGCCAGTGCTCTGGAAACGGTGCCCACGACGCTGTGGGCACCAGTGCTCGCTGAGTCCATGGGCGGAAGGGTGAACACCGGACGGGTCACAGGAATCGAACACCGTGCTACGTTCGGCCAATGGCCGAATCTGTCGTACTGGATCCGGTGGACCTCCATCTGCTGCGCCTGCTGCAGAACGACGCCCGGACGACCTACCGCGACCTCGCCGCCCAGGTGGGGGTCGCACCCTCGACGTGTCTGGACCGGGTGGCCCGGCTGCGCCGGGCGGGCGTGATCCTCGGCCATCAGCTGCGGCTCGATCCGGCCAAGCTGGGGCGCGGCCTGGAGGCGCTGCTGTCGGTGCAGGTCAGACCGCACCGGCGGGAGCTGGTGGGACCCTTCGTGGAGCGGATCCGGGTGCTGCCGGAGTCGCGGACGGTGTTCCACCTGACCGGACCGGACGACTACCTGGTGCACGTGGCGGTCGCGGACATGGCCGACCTGCAGCGACTGGTCCTCGACGAGTTCACGTCGCAGCGCGAGGTGGCCCGGGTGGAGACCCGATTGATCTTCCAGCAGTGGGACTGCGGACCGCTCCTTCCCCCGGCCACGCCCACAGCTGAATCGGCGATGCACGGGTGACGCGGGCAGCGTGATCGTATGAGGATGGGCGGCATGTCTGAGACCCAGATCCCGCTGCCCCGTCAGGTCGCCGACGCCTATGTCGACGACCTCATCGCCCTCGATCCGATCACCGGTACGTACCTTGGTGTGAAGGAGAGTTCGAGCAGGCTGCCCGACTGCTCGCCCGCGGGCCAGGAAGCCGTGGCGGAGCTCGCGCGGACCACGCTCGCGAAGCTGGCGGAGGCCGAGCGGCAGCCCGGGGCGGACAGCGACGCGGAGCGACGCTGCGCACGGCTGCTGCGTGAGCGGCTCACCGCCGAACTCGCCGTGCACGAGGCCGACGAGGGCCTGCGCGCGGTCGGCAACATGGCGACCCCCGGCCACTCGGTGCGCGAGGTCTTCACCCTGACGCCGACGGAGACGGACGAGGACTGGGCGGCGATCGCCGAGCGGCTGCGCGCGGTCCCGGCCGCGTACGCGGGGTACCGCGCCTCCCTGGAACTCGGTCTGGAGCGGAAGCTGTACGCGGCCCCGCGCCCCACCGCCACCTTCATCGAGCAGCTCACCGAGTGGGCGGACACGGACGGCGAGGGCCACGGCTGGTTCGAGGAGTTCGTCTCGGCCGGTCCCGAGGCGCTGCGCGCTGAGCTGGACGAGGCCGCCCGGGTGGCGACCGGGGCCGTCGTGGGGCTGCGCGACTGGATGCGGGACGTGTACGCGCCGGCCGTCGAGGGCGCCCCGAACACCGTGGGCCGCGAGCGGTACGCCCGCTGGTCGCGCTACTTCAACGGCACGGACCTGGACCTGGACGAGGCCTACTCCTACGGCTGGGCCGAGTACCACCGCCTCCTCGGCGAGATGCGCGCCGAGGCCGAGAAGATCCTGCCCGGCGCCAAGACGCCGTGGGTGGCGCTCGCGCACCTCGACGAGCACGGCGCGCACATCGAGGGCGTCGACGAGGTCCGCACGTGGCTGCAGGGCCTGATGGACCGGGCCATCCAGGACCTGGACGGCACGCACTTCGAACTCGCCGAGCGGGTACGCAGGGTGGAGTCGCACATCGCCCCGCCCGGCGGTGCGGCGGCCCCGTACTACACGGCGCCCTCGGAGGACTTCTCGCGGCCCGGCCGCACCTGGCTGCCGACGATGGGCGAGACCCGCTTCCCGGAGTACGACCTGGTCTCGACCTGGTACCACGAGGGCGTCCCCGGTCACCACCTGCAGCTCGCGCAGTGGGTGCACGTGGCCGAGAACCTCTCCCGCTACCAGGCCACGATCGGCGGGGTCAGCGCCAACGCGGAGGGCTGGGCGCTGTACGCGGAGCGCCTGATGGACGAGCTCGGCTACCTCACCAACCCGGAGCACCGGCTCGGCTACCTCGACGCGCAGATGATGCGCGCGGCCCGGGTGATCGTCGACATCGGCATGCACCTGGAGCTGGAGATCCCGGCGGACTCGCCCTTCCACCCGGGTGAGCGCTGGACGCCGGAGCTGGCCCAGGAGTTCTTCGGCTCGCACAGCAGCCGCCCGGCGGACTTCGTGGAGAGCGAGCTCACCCGCTACCTCACCATCCCCGGCCAGGCGATCGGCTACAAGCTCGGCGAGCGGGCCTGGCTGCTGGGCCGGGAAAACGCGCGCAAGCGGCACGGCGACGCCTTCGACCTGAAGGCGTGGCACATGGCCGCCCTCTCCCAGGGGTCGCTGGGCCTGGACGACCTGGTGGACGAGCTGTCCCAGCTCTGAGCGAGGGCCCGGTCCCGAACGGCGGTGTCCACGACGATCTCGTGGGCACCGCCGGTAGCGGCTGAACGCCCGGCGCCGACCGGTTCAGTGCGGCAGCCGCCGCAGCTGGACGAGTCCGACCCAGGTCTCGGGGCCCGGTCGGGCGTAGGCCGCGCGCACCGCGTAGGCGCCCGCCTCCAGGGGGACCCGCAGGTGCTCCGCGCGCTCGCTCTCGTCGCCGGGCCAGGCCGAGTCGAACAGGACGACCGGGCCGGGCACGTCCCAGCGCACCTCGTCCCCCCAGGCCGCCGCGTCGAGGGCGGCGGGCACACCGGCCAGCAGTTCCTCCTCGGAGTTCGCCGCACTCCACCGTACGAAGGCGGCGTGGTCGGGCAGATAGGAGGTGGAGGCCGGTTCGTCGCCGAGCACCAGGGCCGCGCTGTTCCCGACCGGGAGCAGACCGACGTAGCCGTCGACCTCGCACGCCCGGTCGTAGTCCGTGGCCATGTCCTCCCCGTCGGCCCCCGCCCAGAAGGGCAGCACGGCCTCCGGGACGACTATCAGCGGGCCGCCGCCCGACTCCACCCACTCCACCGCGCCTGGATCCGCGTATCGCGCCATGGGCAGAACCTACACGGGTGGCGACGGCACAGGTTCACGGTTCACCCAGGCGCCCGGTACGCCCCGAATCGGCCGGTCAGCAGCCGCAGTTCCCCGCCGCCGGTGCGGTCAGCGGGTCGGCCTCGCGCCGGTCCCGGCCCTCCCAGGTCTCGTACTCGAAGCCCTCGCGGGCCCAGTACTCGAAGCCGCCGAGCATCTCCTTGACCCGGTAGCCGAGTTCGGCCAGGGCGAGCGCGGCGCGGGTGGCGCCGTTGCAGCCGGGGCCCCAGCAGTACGTGATCACCGGCACGGACCTGTCGAGGAGCCCCTCGGCCTGAACGGGGATGAGCGCGGTGGGCAGGTGGACCGCGCCGGGGATGTGGCCCTGGTCCCAGGACTCGGTGGAGCGGGAGTCGAGGACGACGAAGCCGAGGTCGCCGCCGGCCGCGAGCGCCGCTGCCACGTCGGACACGTCGGCGTGGAAGGTGAGGCTCGCGCGGAAGTGGGCGGCGGCTTGGGCGGGGGCGGCCGGGGCGACGCGCAGGACCGGGTTCTCGGTGTGGGTGATCATGACGAAGAATCTATGGCCGCAGGACCGCCTTCTGAACAAGGGATCCACGGCATCCCTCTTGATCCGCCGGGGATTCCCCTGCTATTCCTCGGTGATGACCGCCTATTCCCCGGACGCCACCGACTGGCGCATTCTGGACGTCCTGCAGCGCGAGGGCCGCGCCAGCTTCGCGGACCTCGCCCGTGCCGTCTCGATGTCCGCCAGCGCGGTCACCGAGCGGGTCCGGCGGCTGGAGGAGGCGGGCGTCATCCAGGGGTACGCGGCGGTCGTCGACCCCGAGCGTCTCGGCCTGACGATCCTCGCGTTCGTACGTCTGCGGTACCCGAACGGCAACTACAAGCCCTTCCACGACCTGGTGGCCGCGACGCCCGAGATCCTGGAGGCGCACCATGTGACGGGCGACGACTGCTTCGTCATCAAGGTGGCCGCGCGCTCCATGTCCCATCTGGAGGAGATCTCGGGGAAGATCGGCGCGCTGGGGTCGGTGACCACGAGCGTCGTCTACTCCTCGCCACTGCCTCGGCGTCCGCTGGGGCACTGACCTCAGCCGACGCCCCGCTGCCGCACCGACGACCCCGACCTGCCCTTCACGACCTCCAGCTGGGCGTGGATCCGGCGCCGCAGATCGGCGACATGGCTGACGATGCCGACGCTGCGGTCCCGTTCGCGCAGCGAGTCCAGCACGTCGAGGACCTCGTCCAGGGTCTGGTCGTCGAGGCTGCCGAAGCCCTCGTCGATGAAGAGCGTGTCGAGGCGGACCCCGCCGGCCTCGTCCGTCACGACGTCCGCGAGGCCGAGGGCGAGCGCCAGGGAGGCGAAGAACGTCTCACCGCCGGACAGCGTCGCCGTGTCCCGCTCACGGCCGGTCCAGGCGTCGACGACGTGCAGCCCGAGTCCGCTGCGGCCGCGTCCGGTGCGGTCGTCGGAGTGGACGAGGGTGTAACGGCCGGAGGACATCTGCCGCAGTCGTACGGTCGCGGCGGCGGCGACCTGTTCCAGTCGGGCCGCGAGGACATAGGACTCCAGCCGCATCTTGCGTTCATTGTCGGCCGAGGTGCCCGCGGTGAGGGCGGCCAGGCGGGCCACGCGGTCGTACTCCTCGCGCAGCGGCGCCAGTCGCCGTACGCCGTCGGCCGCGCGGGCGGAGAGGCGGTCGAGTTCGGCGCAGCAGCGGGCCGCCCCGTCGCGTGCGGAGGCGGCGTCGCGCAGCCGCTGGGCGGCCGAGGACGCGTCCCGCTCGGCGGTGGCGAGGTCGGCGGGCGGCAACTGGGCGGCGGCGGCCGTGTCGGACTCGGCGAGTACGGCACGTACGGCGGACTCATCGGAGTGCCAGGCGTCCAGACGGCGTTGGAGTTCGCGGTGGGCCGCGTCGTCCAGCAGGGCGGCGGCCGCGGCCTGCGGGGTCTCGAAGCCGGCGCGGTAGGCGGCGTCGGCCAGGCGGGCGTCGGCGTCCTTGAGTCGCTGGGCGGTGTCCTCGGCGGCGCGGGCGGTGTCGGCGGCGTCGGTGAGCAGCGCCACCTGCCGCTCCAGCTGCGCGGTGCGCGCCGCCACGCTCCCCGCGGTGCCCCGCGCCTTGGCCAACTCCTGCTCCAGAGTGGCCCGTTCGCGGTCGAGGGTGTCCCGCCGGGCGAGCCGCGCGGCGGCCCTGACCTCGGCCTGCTGCCGGTCGGCGAGGCGTCGTTCGCGCTCCTGCTCGGCCCGGCGCAGCTCCTCGTGGGCGGCGTGCAGCGCGGAGGCGTCGCGGCGTGCGCGCGCGTACTCCTGCTCCAACGCGTCGGCCTCGGCGGCGAGTTCGGCGGTGGCGGTGTCACCGGCCTCGGCGGTGGCGGCGGCCAGTGCCTCGCGGGCGACGCCCAGGCGGCGCTCGTCCTCGGCGCGCCGCTCGTCGGCCTGCTGGTGGGCGGCGAGGGCCCGCTCCTCCGCCTCGCGGTCGACGTGCCCGGCGATCCTGCGGGCGGGCGCGGGGTGTTCGGTGGCCCCGCAGACGGCGCACGGTTCGCCGTCGGTGAGGCCCGCGGCCAGTTCGGCGGCGATGCCGGTCAGGCGCTGTTCCTTGAGGTCGAGCCAGTGGGCGCGGGCGTCCAGGGCGCGCTGCTCGGAGGCGAGCGTCCGCTCCCGGGCGGCGTCGGTGTCGCTCGCCAACTGGTCGCGCATCCGGGCCGCGCCCAGCCGCCGTCGCGCGGGTTCGCGCTGGACGGCGAGCTGTTCGGCCCGGGTGGCGGCCTCCTGCGCGGACTCGACGCGGGTCTGCAGGCCCGCGCGTGTGGCGTCCCATCCGGCGAGCCAGTTCCCGGTCTCGCGCAGCACGTCCTCGTCGGTGCGCTCCTGGCGGTCCAGGCCGACGCGTTCGGCGACGACGTCCGCGAGCCGCTGTTCGGCGCGGCGGGCCGATTCGAGGCCGCCGAGCTCCTCGGCGGCCCGGCGGGCGGCGGTCGCGAGCCCGGTCGGGCCGGCGTCGGCGAGGGTCTCCGGCAGCGCCGCACGCGCGCGTGCCTCGGCGGTGGCGGCAGCCCGGTGCTCGGCGTCGGCGGCCTCGCGCAGTTCCAGCGCCGGTGCCACCATCTCCGCCTTGCGGCCCCGCTCCATGCGCGCCTGCGCCTCCTGGTGGGCGCCGGCCCGCTCCTGGAGGAGCGCCGCCCGCTCCCGCGCCTGGGCGAACCTGCTCTGCAGGCGGGCGAGTTCGCGTACGTCGGCGAGCGCGCGGTCGGCGGCGGCGTGGGCGGACTCGGTGGCGGTGAGGCGGAGGTGGGCGAGGGTGAGCCGTTCACGAACGGTGCTGCGGGCGACGGCCGCGGCGGCCAGGACGGCGTCGGCCAGGCCCGGTTCGCCCGGTGCCAGCTCCGGCAGCTCCATGGCGTCGCCAGCCTCCTGCTGCATACGGTGCGCGTCGGCGAGCAGCGCGGCGTCCCCCTCCCGCACCTGGGCCTCGGTGGCGCGGCGGCGTTCGGCGAGGCTTTTTTCGACCTCGGCGAAGCGGCGGGTGTCGAAGAGGCGGCCCAGCAGCCTGCCCCGGGCCTCGGCGTCGGCCCGCAGGAAGCGCGCGAAGTCGCCTTGGGGCAGCAGGACGACCTGGCAGAACTGCTCGCGGCTCATGCCGAGCAGCTGGGTGATCTCCTCGCCGATCTCCTGGTGCGAGCGGCTGAGGTCCTTCCAGGCGCCGGCCGTCGCGTCGTACTCGCGCAGCCAGGACTGGGCCTTGTCCAGCGTGGTACCGGAGCCGCGCTTCTTGGGGCGCTCCCACGGCGGCTGCCGGGTGATCTCCAACCGGCGTCCGGCGACGGTCAGTTCGAGGCGGACCTCGGTGCGGGTGGCGGCGTCGGCGTGGTCGCTGCGCAGGGACAGTCCCTGGCCGGTCTGCCGGGCGCCGGGCACGGAGCCGTAGAGCGCGTAGCAGACGGCGTCCAGGATGGAGGTCTTGCCGGCGCCCGTCGGTCCGTGCAGGAGGAAGAGCCCGGCGGCCGACAGTTCGTCGAAGTCGACGGACTGGGAGCCGCCGAAGGGGCCGAACGCCGTGATGTCGAGCCGGTGCAGCCTCACCGGGCCACCTCGCGCACGACGTCGTCGGTGCGGACCGCGTCGAAGGCGTCCCGCAGCACCGTCTGCTCCCGCTCGTCCGGGCCGGCGCCGCGCACGTGCGCCACGAAGTCGCGGGCGATCTGCTGGTCGCTGCGTCCGGCGAGGCGCTTCGCGTAGGACACGTCGGGGTCGTCGGGGGCCCGTTCCGGGGCGAAGACGAGGCTGAGCGTGTGCGGGAAGCGCTCGGTGAGCCGGGCCATGGGGTCGGCGGGGCGGACCGCGTCGGTGAGGGTCGCCTCGACCCACGCGTCCTCGTGCCGGGCGAGCCCCGGGTCGGCGAGTAGGTCCTCCAGCTCGCCCCGGATCCGGGCCAGTGGGCGCGGCACCGGGCAGTCGACACGCTCGGCGCTGACCGAACCGTCGGCCGCCAGGTCGACGAGCCACATGCTCTTGCGGTGGTCGGCCTCCGAGAAGGAGTACGCCAGCGGGGAGCCCGAGTAGCGCACGCGCTCGGTGAGGGTCTGGCAGCCATGCAGGTGGCCCAGTGCCACGTAGTCCACGCCGTCGAAGACCCCGGCCGGTACGGCGGCCACGCCGCCGACGGTGATGTCCCGCTCGCTGTCGCTGGCCTCGCCGCCGGTGACGAAGGCGTGCGCGAGGACGACCGAGCGGGTGCCGGGGGCGCGGGCGGCGAGGTCGGCGCGCACGCGGTCCATCGCGGCGGCGAGCACGGCCTCGTGGCCCGGCTTGTCGACCCCGAACTCGTCCTTCACCAGGGCCGGTTCGAGATAGGGCAGGCCGTAGAAGGCGACGTCCCCGAGGGCGTCCGCCAGCACGACCGGTGTGCCGCAGGCTGCCGGCTCGGTGCGCAGGTGGATGCCGGCGCGCCCGATGAGGCCGGCGCCGACGCCGAGGCGGCGGGCGGAGTCGTGGTTGCCGGAGATCATTACCGTGGGCACGCCGAGCTCGGCCAGCCGGTGCAGGGCGTCGTCGAACAGCTCCACGGCCGCGAGCGGCGGCACCGCCCGGTCGTACACGTCCCCCGACACGACCACCGCGTCCACGGCCCGCTCCCGCACGACCGTGACCAGGTGACCGATGAACTCGGCCTGGGCGCCAAGCATGTTCACCCGGTGGAACGCCCTCCCCAGATGCCAGTCGGACGTGTGCAGCAACCTCAAGAAACCGCTCCGACCTGCACATTTCCCCCTATGGCACCTTCTGTGGCACCCCTGTGACCAGCACTGACCCGCACAGGCTCGCGGTCAGCAGCCACCACGCTAACGCGTCCGGGCACCTGATCCACCACGAACCACTACCCGCCACCCGCCTCTGGGAGCAAATCGACCGATACATTGACGATGACCCGATTCGTCCGGCTTGCCCATGAGAAGCTGTAGGGGCGCGACCGGGCACCGGGCCACCATGCGCTCGTGAGGGCAGGAGAGCAGGCGCACGTGATGGCACGAGAGAAGGAAGGGAAGAAACCGCGGCAGCCGCATCTTCCGGACCTGCAGGTGCGCCTGCGTGCCGAGCTGGGCCGGATCGACGAGCAGTTGCGCTCCCTTTTGGACGCCATGGACCGGCTGCAGGGCCTGCTGGACGCGGTGGTGGCGATCACCCGCGAGGTGGAGCTGCCCGCGGTGCTGGACCGCATCGTGACCACGGCCATGGACCTGGTCGGCGCCCGCTACGGGGCCCTCGGCGTGCTCGACGACTCCGGACAGCACCTGAAGCGGTTCATCACCGCCGGTCTGTCCGAGCGGGAACGTGCCGATCTGGCGGATACCGAGCTGCCGCGTGGTCTGGGCGTCCTCGGCCACCTGATCCGCCACCCCGCGCCGCTGCGGGTGGACGACATCCCGGCCCATCCGTCCTCCGTCGGGTACCCGCCCGGACACCCGCACCTGGTCACCCTGCTCGGCGTCGCCATCACCGTCCGGGGCGAGATCTACGGCGACCTCTACCTCTCGGAGCGGCACGACGGCCTGCCCTTCGACACCCATGACGAGAACGTCCTCATCGCCCTGGCCAGCGCCGCCGGTATCGCGATCGAGAACGTCCGTCTGTTCGAACAGGTGCGCGTCGGAGCCGAGCAGTTCCAGCGGCTGCTGCTCCCGACCCTGCCCGACCTGCGGCCCTTCACCGCCGCCGCGATCTACCGCCCCGCCGCCGAGCCCAGTCAGCTCGGCGGCGACTGGTACGACGCCGTCCCGCTGCCCGACGACGTGGTGGCGGTCGTCATCGGTGACGTGGTCGGCCACGATCTGCGGGCCGCCGCCGCCATGGCCTCCACCCGGAACATGCTGCGCGCCCTGCTGTTCGAGCGGGGCAACACGCCCGGCGGGGTCCTGTCCCGGCTCGACCGCACCCTGCAGGCCATCACGAACAATCCGGTCACCACCACGACGCTGGCGCGCATCGAGCCGGAGGGAGCGGGCTGGCGGCTGCGCTGGAGCACGGCGGGCCATGTCCCACCCCTGCTGGTCATCCCGCAGCACCCGGCGCAATACCTGTTCGCCGAGCCCGGGCTGCCCCTCGGGGTCGACCCCGAACAGCCCCGCCCCGACCACTCCCGCCTCCTGCCCACGGACGCCACCGTGGTCTTCTTCACCGACGGTCTGGTCGAGGATCCCGTCCGTTCCATCGACGAGAGCCTCACCGCGCTCGCCGCGCTCGCCACCGGGTACGCCGGGCTGCCGCTGCAGGAGTTCGTCCAGGCCCTGGCCGATCACCACCCCAGCGACGGCCACGACGACATGGCCATCCTCGCCGTACGCACGCCGCACGCCTGACCCCCGGCCCGCCGCGCCTGGCCGCCGCCCGGACGGCGGGCCCAGCGGTGGCGTGGAGGATCCGGGGGATCCGTCGGATGATGGGCCTCGGGGCGATGTAGATGCGGAGGCTCGCCCGATGAGTGTCGCGCGGCGGGAACGGCTCCTGCGCCGTGGCCTGCCCGTCCTGGAGATCATCGTCGTCGCCGGGCTGTACTACGGCTCGGCCGAGCTCGGACTGCTCCAGCAACTGGTGCGCAGCCAGATCACCCCGCTGTGGCCGCCCACCGGCATCGCCGTGGCGAGCCTGCTCCTGCGCGGCCCGCGCATCTGGCCCGGGATCGCGCTCGGCGCGTTCCTGGCCAACGTCTCTCTCGGGCCGTCCCTCCCGGTCGTGCTCGTGATCGTGGCGGGCAACACCCTCGCGCCCCTCTGCTCGTACGCGCTACTGCGTCGTACGGGGTTCAGCGTCGACTTCGACCGGCTGCGGGACGCGCTGAGCCTGATCTTCCTCGGCGCGTTCACCGGGATGCTGGTCAGCGCGACGATCGGCACGGGCTCCCTCGTCCTGTCCGGGGTGCTGAGCTCCGGCAACTTCTGGCCCTCGTGGTCGGTCTGGTGGACCGGCGACGCGATGGGCGTGCTGCTGGTCACGCCGGTCCTGCTCGTACTCCGCTCGGCGCGCCGGCCGAGCGGTGTGCCGCCGGCCCGCTGGGCGGAGGCGCTGCTCCTGGTGGCGGCCATGGTCGGCGTCGGATTCATCGAGACGACCCGCGCGCCGCTGCTTTTCCTCGGCTTCCCCCTGCTGATCTGGGCGGCCTTCCGCTTCCAGCTGGCCGGGGCCGCGCCCTGCGCGCTGGCCGTGTCGTCCTTCGCGATCCTCGCCGCCACCCGGGGAACCGGCCCCTTCGCCGGCCACGACCTGCTCACCAACATGATCACCCTGCAGGCGTTCAACGGTTCCGTCTCGCTCACCGCGCTGCTGCTCGCGACGGCCGTCAGCGAGCGCAACCAGACCCAGCTGGAGATCGCGCGGGCCTGCGGGCAGCTCGCCGCGATGGTGGCCAAGATGACCGCTGGTAACCACCATCTGACGCTGCCCGACGGTGAGGGCGAGGACGGCGAGAGCACAGGTTCGAAGGAGGAGGAGCCGGGCGGACGGACCCCGAAGCCTGCGTGATCACGGGCAGCGGGGCGGGTGACCGGGCCGCCCGCGCGTCACGCGTCGCCGTAGGCCTCCCCGCCCAGTTCGAGTTCGGCGGTACCGGCGGTGGCGTCGGCCAGCCAGGCGCGGAAGGCGTCCACGTCGGCGTCCGGCAGGCCGATCTCGATCGTGACCGCCTCGCCGTACCGCACGTCCCGTACCTCGCGGCCCGTCGCGCGCAGGTCGTTCTGCACCTTGCCCGCACGCTGGTGGTCGACGGTCACCGTGGCCAGCCGGAAGCGGCGCCGGGTGATCGTGCCGAGCGTGTCCAGGGCTTCGCCGACCGCTCCGCCGTAGGCGCGGATGAGGCCGCCCGCGCCGAGCTTGACCCCGCCGTAGTAGCGGGTGACGACGGCGACGACGTAGCGCATGTCGCGGCGGAGCAGCATCTGGAGCATCGGGACGCCCGCGGTGCCGCCGGGTTCGCCGTCGTCACTGGCCTTCTGGGTGGAGGCGTCGGCGCCGATGACGTACGCCCAGCAGTTGTGGGTGGCGTCCGTGTGCTCCTTGCGGATCGCGGCGAGGAAGTCCTGGGCCTCCTGCTCGGTGGCCGCCGGGGCGAGGGCGCACAGGAAGCGTGAGCGGTTGACCTCGGTCTCGTGCACGCCCGCGCGGGCGACTGTGCGGTACTCGTCCTGCATCCGGACAGCCTATGCGGACGCGCGCACCGCCCCGTGGCCGCCCGCAGGGGAGCTCCGCTACTCCCCCTTCTTCCCCCGGGGCACGGAGACCGCCGTCAGCAGGGCGGTGCCGGGGCCGAGGGCCGACCAGCCGGTGCCGTGCCAGGCGAGGACCGCGACGGCGGAGGTCGGGAACTTCCTCCGCACCTGGTCCAGCGTGTCGTCGAGGCCGTCTCCGGAGAGGTCGAGGACCAGCTCCTCCAGGCCGGGGTTGTGCCCGACCAGGAGCAGGGTCTCCACCTCCGGCGGCACCTCGCGCAGCACGGCCAGCAGTTCCTCCGCGTCGGCCGCGTACAGCCGCCGGTCGTAGCGCACCGGCGGCGGGGTGCCCCACTGCTGCGAGGCCAGCTCCCAGGTCTGGCGGGCGCGTACGGCGGTGGAGCACAGGGCGAGGTCGGGCAGGCAGTCGGCCTCGGCGAGGGCACGTCCGGCGGCGGGCGCGTCCCGCAGGCCGCGCGGGGCGAGCGGCCGCTCGTGGTCGGCGGCTCCCTCGGGCCAGGCGG
The DNA here is from genome assembly GCF_053611585.1 of Streptomyces sp. NPDC054794. Classification (NCBI taxonomy): domain Bacteria; kingdom Bacillati; phylum Actinomycetota; class Actinomycetes; order Kitasatosporales; family Streptomycetaceae; genus Streptomyces; species Streptomyces sp. NPDC054794. The sequence continues at coordinate 27,066 of NZ_JBSHAQ010000031.1, forward strand.
ACTTGGCGTGCCGCAACACCACCAGCCGCCGCATCGGCCCCACGCCCGCGCGGGCCGTCACGCGGGACTCCGTCGGTCGCGGCCGAGGGCGCGGAGCGGAGCGGCGACGATCACGCGAGGCTCCCCGGGGCAGGCGCCGGGTCGGCGCCGAGGGGCCGGTCGGCCGCCGGCACGCGGCGGCCCTGCGGATCGGGAGCCCGGCCGGAGCCGGGCGCGCAGTCGACGGCAATCACGCGAATCTCCCCAGGTCACGGGCCACGTCAAGGCCGAGCAAACGGTCGGTATAGGCATACGTCTCGAAGCGGGCGCCGTCCGGCAGGGCCGACGCGGTCTCCACCGAGTTCAGCACCCTCAGTACCTCGGGCACATTCAGATCATCCTCCCAGGCGGCCCGCAGCCGCCCCCGCACATCGTCGGGAACCGGCCGCGACGGCTGCCGCGCCCAGAGGGCCACGGCGCGCCGCCAGCGGGCGAGCGTGCGTCCGGCCTCGTCCAGCGCGTCCGCGTCGAGCCGTACGGGGGCGCCGCGCGGGCTCGCCAGCAGGGCCAGCCGGAGGACGGAGGGATCCGGGAGGTCGGCCGGCAGGCCCCGGTCGAAGACCGTGCCCCGCGATGACGGCGGGGCGCCGGGGGCCGTGTCCCGCGCCGTCGGCCCGCTGACGGGCGCCACGCCGACGACCACACCGCCCGGCGGCAGCGGCTCGCCCTCCCCCGCCACATGGATGACCTGCGCCTCGCCCAGGCCCGAGGCGAGGTCGTGGGCGTCCTCGAAAGGGCGGATGCCGAGGGTGGTGGCGGCCGCGCGGAGCTCGGCCTGCTCGTGGTGACCGCTGAGCATCGCCCAGACGGGCGTGCCGCCGAGTTCCAGGGCGCGGACGAGGACGTCGGCGGTCAGGAGCACCCGCAGCGCGGTCGGACCGAAGCCCGAGGCGTGGGCCTGCACCCGGGTCAGTCCCCGGCGGGCGGGGGCGGCCTCGACGGGCTCACCGGTTCGGGCGTCGATGATGCGCAGCACGGGCCGAGCGTAGGCGGGCGGAGGCCCGTACGCAGGCAGTTGCCGCCGAAACCGGACAGCGTGGCGGGAGATCGGGTAGGGGAGGGCGGTGGGAATCACGTTCCGGCACCCGCTGTTCCCCCGAGGAACACTTCCCCCGAAGCCCGAGGAGGCCGGCCGTGTACGGCGACGAAGCGACGATCCGCAGGATCCTGACCGAGCTCGGTGACACGTGGGCCGTGGTGGGCCTGTCCTCCAATCGGGGGCGCGCGGCGTACCGCGTGGCCGAGGCCCTCCAGCGGTTCGGCAAGCGCGTCGTGCCCGTGCACCCCAGGGCGGAGACGGTGCACGGCGAGCGCGGCTACGCCTCCCTCGCGGACATCCCCTTCGAGGTCGACGTGGTCGACGTGTTCGTCAACAGCGACCTCGCCGGACAGGTCGCGGACGAGGCGGTCGCACGGGGCGCGAAGGCCGTCTGGTTCCAGCTCGGAGTGCTCGATCCGGCGGCCTACGAACGCACCCGGGACGCGGGTCTGGAGATGGTGATGGACCGGTGCCCGGCCATCGAAATTCCCGCTCTGACCTAGCTGTCTTGTGCTCTTCTCATACTCCGCAAGTGAATACAGGCATTCGTTACCAGTCGCTGACCTGTGCAAAGGCCGGGTAAACGGCACCCCATGGCCCGGGTCAAATCTTGCGGGATGGTCTTTTGTAAGCAGCGAATGCCTACTTAGCCTGTGGCCTCTTCCCCGTTAGACCTGTGTTCAGATTCTGAGAGGCCACTTGACATGGCGAAACTCGACCCTGCCGTGCGGGACGCCACGAGCGCTCCGTCCGGCGGCCTGCGGCGCGACGTCGGGCTGATCGGCCTGATGTGGGCCTCGGTCGGTTCCATCATCGGTTCCGGCTGGCTCTACGGAGCCGAGAAGGCCGTCGTGGTGGCGGGCCCCGCGGCGATCATCTCGTGGGTGATCGGCACGATCGCGATCGTGCTGCTGGCCCTGGTGCATGCCGAGCTCGGCGGCATGTTCCCGGTGGCGGGCGGCACGGCCCGCTACCCGCACTACGCGTTCGGCGGCCTGGCCGGCCTGTCCTTCGGCTGGTTCGCCTGGCTGCAGGCGGCGACCGTGGCGCCGATCGAGGTCGAGGCCATGATCGGTTACGCCGGTCACTGGCACTGGGCCCAGGGCCTCCAGCACACCGACGGCACGCTGACCACCAGCGGCTTCACCACCGCCGTCCTGCTCATGGCCGTCTTCGTGGGGGTCAACTTCTTCGGCGTCCGGGCCCTGGCGCACACCAACAGCGCCGCGACCTGGTGGAAGATCGCCGTCCCGCTCGCGGCCATCTTCATCATCGCCATCGGCAACTTCCACCCGGCGAACTTCACGTCGGAGGGCTTCGCGCCGTTCGGCGCCAAGGGTGTGCTCGGCGCCATCAGCTCCAGCGGCATCATCTTCGCGCTGCTGGGCTTCGAGCAGGCCATCCAGCTGGCGGGCGAGAGCCGCAACCCCAAGCGCGACCTGCCGCGGGCCACCCTCGGCTCGGTGGCGATCGGCGCCGTGATCTACATCCTGCTGCAGGTCGTCTTCATCGGCGCGCTCCCGCACTCCTCCTTCGCGCACGGCTGGGCCAAGCTCGACTTCCCGGGCATCAGCGGCCCCTGGGCGGGCCTGGCGACCGTGGTGGGCCTGGGCTGGCTGGGCTTCGTCCTGTACGTCGACGCGATCATCTCCCCCGGCGGCACCGGCCTGATCTACACCACCGCCACCTCCCGCGTCTCCTACGGCCTCGCCAAGAACGGCTACGCGCCGAAGGTGTTCGCCAAGACCGACGCGCGCGGCGTGCCGTGGTTCGGCCTCATCATGTCCTTCGTGACCGGCGTGGTCTGCTTCCTGCCGTTCCCGAGCTGGCAGGAGCTGGTCGGCTTCATCACCTCGGCGAGCGTGCTGATGTACGCCGGCGCGCCGCTGGCGTACGGCGTCTTCGCCGACCGTCTGCCGCACCACGACCGCCCGTACCGACTGCCCGGCGGCAAGATCATCTCCCCGCTGTCGTTCGTGGTGGCCAACCTGATCATCTACTGGGCCGGCTGGGACACCCTGTGGCGGCTCGGCTTCGCCATCGTCCTCGGCTACGTCCTGCTCGGCGGCTACGCCTGGTACGCCAACAGCAAGGACCTGCCGGGCGCTCCCCGGATGAACTTCAGGTCGGCGCAGTGGCTGCCCGGCTACCTGCTGGGCCTGGGCCTGATCTCCTGGCAGAGCACCTTCGGCGGCCAGGGCAACATCCCGCTGTGGTGGGACATCCTGGTGGTCTCGGCCTTCTCCCTCGCGATCTACTACTGGGCCAAGGCCACCGCGGCGCGGCCCGAGGAGATCGAGCACAGCATCGACGAGGTCGTGGTGACCGACGCTCCGGCGCACTGACCCTCTCCGCTCGGTGTCCCGTCGGCCGAACCTCGGCCGACGGGACACCGTCATAATGCGGGGGTGACGTCCCCCCACTCACCGTCCGTCCCCTTCGACCCTTCCGACCCCGCCGAACGCCGTCCGGTCGTCACCGTGGGCGCCGGGCCCGCCGGGCTCACCGTCGGCGCCCTCCTGCGGGCCGCCTCCGTCGACTGCGTGGTCCTGGAGACCGGGAGCAGACAGTTCGTCGAGACACGGCCGCGGGCCGGGGTCATCGAGGAGTGGGCGGTGCGGGAACTGGACCGGCGGGGCCTCACGGCGAACCTGCTGGAGCACGCGCAGGCGCACACCGAGTGTGCGAGTTCCGCTTCGGCGGCGAGCGGTGCCGCTTCCCGTACACCCGGCTGACGGGCCATCACCACTACTTCTACCCCCAGCCGTTGCTGGGTGACGCGCTCGTCGCCCACTCACGCGAGGGGACTCCACGGGCCTGGCCGGCTACTCGGAGACAAGTCTGCGGCGGGTGGGGGACTACCAGGAGTTCTCACAGTGGCTCTCGGACATCTACCACGGAGCCTCCAGCGGCGATCCGTACCTGGCGGGCACCACGCCGGCCCGGCTGCGCCGCCTGTTCACCCAACCGGCCGCCGCCCTGGCCTTCGCCGAGCAGTACCTGGGGTCGGCCGCCGCCTTATGAGCGGGGATGTCCGCGCTTCAGGCGACGCCGAGGCCCTCCAGCACCACCGCTCCCGGGAGTTCGGCGAACGCCTTGCCCGGCACCAGGAGTTTGCCGCGCCGGCGGCCGCTGCCGACCAGGACGTAGGGCAGGTCGACGACGGCCGCGTCGACCAACACGGGCCAGTCCTCGGGCAGTCCGATCGGGGTGATGCCGCCGTACTCCATCCCGGTCTCGCCCGTCGCCAGGTCCACGGCGGCGAACGAGGCCTTGCGGGCGCCGAGTCGGCGGCGCACCACGCCGTTGACGTCCACCCGGGTGGTGGAGAGCACGAGGCAGGCGGCGAGCCGGGTCTCACCGGCCCGCTTGGCCGCCACCACCACGCAGTTGGCCGACTGCTCCAGCAGCTCACGCCCGTAGTGCTCGACGAAGGTGGCGGTGTCGGCCCACTCCGGTTCGGTGTCGACGTGGACGATCCGCTCGGCGGGGACGCTGCCGTGCCAGCGGCGTACGGCGTCGGCGACCGGGCGGATCAGTTCGTCCAGGCACTCGGGAGCGGGGGTGACGGTGTCGAACTGTCCGATGGGTGCGCGCATGACCGCACGCTAACAGCCGTGCCGCGCCGGACGGCCGTGCGTCTCAGCGCACCGGCGGCACCGAGACCGCCATCACCATCTCCATCGGCTCGTCGCCGTCGTTGCCGTACACATGGGGTGAGTCGGCCTCGAAGGAGGCGCTCGCGCCGGCCGGGACGCGGTGCTCCACCCCGTCCACGGTGAGGGTCAGCTCCCCCGCCGTGACATGGACGAGTTCGACCGTGCCGGTGGGGTGCGGGTCGGAGGGGCTGCGGTCGCCGGGCATCAGGCGCCAGTCCCACATCTCCAGCGGGCCGGGGGCCTCGGTGCCCGCGAGGAGGCGGTTGTAGCTGCCCGCGTCCGTGTGCCAGAGGCGTACGGCCTGCTCGGCCGGGACGATACGGACCTGCGGGCCCCGCTCGTAGTCGAGCAGGGTGGTGATGCTGATGCCGAGGGCGTCGCCGATCTTGACGACCGTGCCGATGCTCGGGTTGGTCCTGGCCTGCTCGATCTGGATGAGCATGCCGCGGCTGACTCCCGCGCGCGCGGCCAGCGCGTCCAGGGTGAAGCCGCGCTCGTTGCGCCAGCGTTTGACGTTGCGCGCCAGTGACTGGGTCAGCAGGTCGAGGTCCGACACTTTCCGTCCAATATTCTGGATTACAGAGTTCAACCAGATGAACTACGCTGTGGTGCACCCGATCGTTCACCGAACTGTACTGCGAGGCGGCGATGACAGCACTCTTCGCCCTGGCCACCAGCTTGCTGTGGGGTCTGGCCGACTTCGGCGGCGGGCTGCTGACCCGGCGCGCCCCGGCCCTGACGGTGGTGGTCGTCTCCCAGACGATCGCGGTGCCGCTGCTCGGGGCGATCGTGGTGGCGACCGGCGGCTGGAGCGAGGCCGGTCCACGGCTGTGGTTCGCGTGCGCGGCGGGCCTGGTGGGGCCGGTCGCCGTGCTCTCCTTCTACAAGGCGCTGGCACTCGGCCCGATGGGCGTCGTCTCCCCGCTCGCCACGCTGAGCGTGGCCGTCCCGGTCGGCGTCGGCCTGTTCCTCGGCGAGCGTCCGGGGCTGGCGCAGGTCGCGGGGATCGCGGTGTCGGTGACGGGCGTCGTCCTGGCGGGTGGCCCGCAACTGCGCGGCGCGCCCGTGCAGCGCCGGACGATCCTGCTCACGCTGGTCGCGGCGCTCGGCTTCGGCACCGTGTTCGCCCTGATCACCGAGGCGTCGACCACCGTCCCGGGCCTGTTCCTCTCGCTGTTCGTGCAGCGGGTGACCAGCGCGGTCACGGGCGGGGCCGCGCTCCTCGTCACGGTCCGGCGCGGTGCGCCCGCGCTCCCTCAGGGCGGCCTCCCCTTGAGCTCGCTGCCGGCCCTCGCCTTCGTCGGCCTCGCCGACGTGGCCGCCAACGGCACCTACGCGATCGCCGCCCAGCACGGCCCGATCACCGTCGCGGCGGTCCTGGCCTCGCTCTACCCGGTGGTCACGGCCCTTGCCGCGCGCGGCATCCTGCGCGAACGCCTGCAACGCGTCCAGGCGGCGGGCGCGGGCCTCGCGCTGGTGGGCACGCTACTGCTCGCGGCGGCCTAGCTCTCGGTCTCCAGCTGGGCGAGCCGGGCGGCGCCCTCCTCGTCGAGGTCCGCCAGCGCGCGCAGTTGGTCCGGGGTGACACCGTCGGGGATCGGCACCGGGGCCGGCGTCCGCAGCGGCGGCTGCCAGCCGTCGTCGGGCGTCCAGCGCCGTACGACCCGGGCCGGCGCCCCCGCGACCACGGCGTGGTCGGGCACCGTGCCCCGGACCACCGCACCGGCGGCCACGACCACGTTCCCGCCGATCCGCGCGCCCGGCAGGATCACCGCTCCGGTGCCGATCCAACACCCCGGACCGATCTCCACCGGCTCCATCCGCGGCCACTGCTTGCCGATGGGCTGGTGCGGATCGTCGTACGAGTGGTTCGTGGACGTGACGTAGACGTACGGCCCGAAGTAGCAGTCACTGCCGATGGTCACCGTGGTGTCGGCGATCACGTGGCTGCCGCGGCCCAGCACGACGCCGTCGCCGAGGCGCAGGATCGGCTCGGGGCCCAGGTCGAGGTCGGGCATCAGGCCGGCGGTGAGGGTGACCTGCTCGCCGATGATGCAGTGGGAGCCCAGATGGATCCAGGGTTCGCCGAAGACCGTGCCCAGCGGGAAGGCGAGTCTGGTACCTGTTCCCATCGCCCCGAAGCGCAGTCGTCCCGGGCGCTCGGCGGTGACGGATCCCGTGCGCTGCACCCAGGCCCAGCCCGCGTGGACGGCCCGCTGGGCGAGGCGACGACGCCAGGACGAGAACGTGTTCTTGGGCTTGGGCACCCGCTCACGGTACTCAGCGCCGACCGCGGCCAGGTGACCGGACCGCTGTGATCTTCGCCCCACCGGGTGGCGTACGGTGCGGGGGAATTCCCTCGGCAGAAAGACGGTGGACGCAGATGACGCACAGGGCGCTGATCATGGGCATCGGCGGCACGGAGCCGCGGATCGACGAGACGGCCTTCGTGGCGCCGACGGCCTCGGTGATCGGGAACGTGACGCTCGAGGCCGGGGCGAGCCTCTGGTACGGGGCGGTGGCGCGGGGCGACTGCGAGCGGATCAGCGTCGCGGCGGGCGCGAACATCCAGGACAACGTGACGCTGCACGCCGACCCGGGATTCCCCGTCACCATCGGCGAGCGGGTGTCGGTCGGCCACAACGCCGTGGTGCACGGAGCGACCGTCGAGGACGACTGCCTGATCGGCATGGGGGCGACCGTGCTCAACGGGGCGGTGATCGGCGCGGGTTCCCTGGTGGCGGCGCAGGCGCTGGTACCGCAGGGCATGGTCGTGCCGCCTGGTTCACTGGTGGCAGGGGTCCCCGCCAAGGTGCGCCGGGAACTGACCGCCGAGGAGCGGGAGGGCCTCGTCCTGAACGGCACCTGGTACGTCGAGCTGTCGAAGGCACACCGGGACATCCACGAGAAGCCCTGATGTCCCACCCCGCGGGTCGGGCACCGTCGTACCGGAGGCCGACCCGCCGGCCAGGCCCTAGTCGGTGGCCGCGACGGGCTCCGGTTCGGTGGCCTGCTTCTCGGCCGTCGCCTTCTTCGCCTTCCGCTTCAGCACCAGCATCGACGTCAGGCCGATCAGCACCGCCGCCACCAGGCCCAGGTACGAGAAGCGCTTGAGCCAGTCCTCGGCGACGACTCCGACGTAGTAGATGACGGCGGTGGTGCCGCCCGCCCAGCAGATGCCGCCGAGCAGGTTGGCGGTCAGGAACTTCCAGTACGGCATGTGCAGGACGCCCGCGAGCGGACCGGCGAAGATCCGGAGCAGGGCGACGAAGCGGCCGAAGAACACGGCCCACATGCCCCACTTCTCGAAGGATCGCTCGGCGGTGGCGATGTGGCCCTCGCTGAAGTGTCTCGGGAACTTCTTGCCGAGCCAGGCGAGCAGCGGACGGCCGCCCTTGCGGCCGATGGCGTAGCCGATGGAGTCGCCGATGACGGCACCGGCCGTGGCGCAGGCACCGAGGACGATCGGGTTGACACCCGAGTGCTGTGAGGACAGCAGCGCCGCCGAGACCAGGACGATCTCGCCCGGCAGCGGGATGCCCAGGCTTTCCAGACCGATGACCAGGGCCACGACCGCGTAGACGGCGGCCGCGGGTACGGTGTCGAGCCATTCCTGGACGTGCAACGCCCTGTCCTCCCCTGTCGGGTCACTGCCTCCCGGACGCCGCCCGGCGGGCGGCGTCCATGTGAAGGCTACCTGCTCACGGAAACGGGGCAGCCCGCCCGAAAGTGCCCGGCGGCACCGTCCCGCCGACGGTCCTTCGGTTTTCGGACATCCGCGTGTCATGCGGAACGGGAAAGCTCCTCGCGGTTTCCCGCGTTTCCCGCGCCTCGCGTCCCCCAGGTCTCCTGCCGCGCGGCCCGATGCGGAAGGACGAAGTCCCCGTGTCCTCGCTGTCCCCTGTGTCCTCACTGTCCCCGCTGTCCCCGACCTCCCCGGCCTCCCCGCTCCGCCCCGACGCGCCCGCCCGGTCGGCCTCCCCCATGGCCGCCCGCTCCGTCCGGCTGGCGCTGTGCTTCTGCCCGCTCCTGCTCGTCGCGGTGTGGGGGCTGACCAACCAGCGCGTCATGTACGAGGGCGCGGTCCGGCTGGCCACCGCCGACCCCTGGTGGCTGCTGGCCGGGCTGGGCTTCACCTGCCTCGGCTGGGTCGCCGCCTCGTGCGTACGGCAGGGTGCCCTGCCGGAGCGGCTCCCGCCGGGCCTGCTGCTGGCCTCGCAGTTCGCCGCCCGTGCCGCGAACCACGCGCTGCCCGCCGGCATCGGCGCCCACGCCGTCACCCTGCGCTTCCTGCGCGGGCGCGGCGTACCGCTCGACCGGGCCACCGCCTCGCTCGCCCTGTACTCGCTGGTGAAGCCCGTCGCCAAGACGCTGGTGCTGCTGGTGTTCGTCGCGGTCTCCCCGGCCGGGCGGCGGCTCGGCGAACTGATCCCGGACGCGCGCATCCTGCTGGTCGCGGCCATCGCCCTGACCGTCGCCGCCCTGGTCCTCGCGGTCGTACGTCCGCTGCGCCGCCCCGTGACGGGCCTGCTGCGCACCGCCCTCGCCGACGCCCGGCTGCTGCACTCCCGGCCCTGCCGGGTGCTCGCCCTGTGGGGTGGGGCCGCCGCGATGCCGCTGCTGCAGGCGTGCACGGTGGCGTCGGTCGGGGCCGCGCTGGGGCTGCCGGTGCCCTGGCCGGAGGTGGTCGTCGCGTTCCTGGCCGCGGGGACCGCCGTCGGAGCGGTCCCCGCGCCCGGCGGCCTCGCCGTGGACGCGGCGCTGGTGTTCACGCTGGCCGCGTTCGGCTCCCCGGTGGCGGTGGCCACGGCCACCGTCATCGGCTTCCGGGTCCTGACGGACTGGCTGCCGCTGCTGCCGGGCGCCCTGGTGCTCTCCGCGTTGATCCGCTCCAAGGTGCTCTGAGGGCCAGTTCTCCGAGGGCGTGTTCTCCGAGGGCGGGTTCAGTCCCGGCGGGCCACGAGGCGGTAGGCGTTCGACAGGCGGAGCCAGTGCGACAGGGGTCGTACGGCGAACCGGTCGACGAGCGTGCCCGCGACCAGGGCGGGCACGCCCGCCAGGAAGACGCCGGAGCGCAGGGCGCGCCGGAACGCGCCGGGGGGCTCGGCCAGCCACGGGGCGTCCTCGCGCGGGGCCGCGTGGTCGAGGGCGAGCCAGACGGCGGCGAGCAGGTCGACCGGGTCGTGCGGCTGTGCGTGCTGTTCCCCGACCACCGAGAAGCCCAGCTCGGTCAGGCGGCGGCGCAGGTTGGCGACCGGCACGAAGTGCAGGTGCTGCGGCTGGAGCCAGGGCAGCCACCAGCGGCCCAGCAGACGGGCGTAGCGGCTCTCCGGGTCCGGGACCTCGATGAGCAGGTGCCCGCCGGGGCGTACGACCTCGTGGGCGGCCCGCAGTTCGCGGTCCGGGTCGGTGCTGTGCTCCAGGTAATGGAACATGCTCACCACGTCGTAGTGGGCGGCGAGGTCCGGTGCCAGGTCGGGGAAGGCGCCGCGGAAGCCGTGCTCCACCCGACCCTCCCGTTCGGCGAGTGCCACGCCGTCGGTGAAGTCGAGGCCGTCGAACGCGGTGCCCGGCAGTACCTCGCGGGCGGCCTCGCAGAAGTGGCCGTGGCCGGTGCCGACGTCCAGCCAGTTCTTGGGGGTCGGGTCGTACCGCAGCATCGCCTCGGCGCGGCCCCGGTACATCTTGGTCCGGCCGCCGAAGGTGCCGCCCATCCGCTGCTCGCCGAGGCCGTCGTAGAAGTCGCGGTAGTAGAACTCCAGGCCCGCCTCGTTCAGCCTCGGGTTCTGAAAGGTGTGCCCGCACTGCGTGCACCGGTCGAGCCCGAAGTCACCCGGCTTGTGCTGGAGCAGGTCACCGGTCCGCAGCCGGGCGACCAGCCGGTCCGACCCGCACCAGGGGCAGGTGGCGCGCCTGGGCTCGAAGAACCGCTCCACGCCGTCGGCCAGGTCCGCCCGGTAGCGGGGCCGCAGGGCGGCGATCCGCGCGGCCCGGTCGGCGGGGTCGGCGGGGTCGGCGGGCTCCGCGTCGTCGGCGGGGACGGTGGGCTGCATCTCGTCACTCATCGGGTCTCCACTCGTCGGCTCTCGGCTCATCGGCAATTCGTTCATCGGCGACGCTGGGGGCAGCGGCTCTTCGCTTACCGGCGACGCTCGGGCACCGGCTCTTCGCTCACGGCCGGCGCTCGGGCACCGGCCCTTGGCTCACCGGCGACGCTCGGGCACCAGCTCTTCGCTCACCGGCGACGCTCGGGCACCAGCTCTTCGCTCACCGCCGGCGCTCGGGCACCGGCCCCTGGCTCACCGGCTCTCGGTCGTTCGGTCGTTCCGCTCGCCGCTTCCTCGGCTCGTCCCGCCTCGGCTCGCCTCCGCGGCGCCCGGCTATGCCTCGCCCGCCGCCAGTCCCGCAAGGTGGCTCGCCGCCGCCGTGGCGCCTCCGGCCGTGCGGAACGCCGTGCGGATGCGGGCGGCGGCGGTGCGATGGGCCGGGTCGTTCAGGAGGGTGTCGAGGGCCTCGCCCAGGCGGGCGGACGTGACGCGGCCGAACCTGACCCGCAGGCCCGCTCCCGCGTCGACGACCTGGGCCGCCACCACGGGCTGGTCGTCCCGGATGGGGGCGACGACGAGCGGGACGCCGTGCCACAGGGCCTCGCAGACCGTGTTGTGCCCGGCGTGGCAGATCACGGCGTCGACCCGTTCCAGGAGCGGCAGTTGCGGGACGGACGGCAGGATCAGTACGTCCTTGTCGTCGCCGCGTTCCGCCAGGGTGCCGCCGGGATCGACGAGCACCCCCTGCACCCGGCCGGCGCGTTCGCGCACCACGGTCACGCACTCGGCGAGAAAGCGGCCGCCCGCGTCCGCGTTGGCCGTGCCGAGGGTCACCAGGACCTTCGAGCGGCCGGGATCCAGCCACGCCCAGGGGAAGTCGGCCGCGGCAGGCCGGTCGGCGATCGAGGGGCCGACGTAGTGGATGTGCTCCCCCGTGCGGGCCGTGGGCCCGACGAGCTCGGGCGTGCTGAACGCGAGGACCAGGTGGGGCGAGAACCGCGGGTCGGCGCCGCCCGCCGGGTCCCCGATCCGGCCCCGCAGCTCGTCGAGGCGCGCCCCCAGCCAGGCCGCGACCTTGGGCATGCCGTCGTACACGTCGGTGAACTCGGCCGAGGTGGTGGCGGAGGTGGCCCAGCGCAGGCCGAGGCGCTCGGCCACCAGGGCGCCCGCGAAGGCCTGTTGGTCGGCCACGACCACGTCCGGCCGGTACTCCTCCACCGCCGCCCGCACCCCGGGGGCCATCGCGTCGGCGAGCGGCACCAGGTACCGCTCCCAGAGGAACTTCAGCGCCTCGGGGCCGCGCAGCCCGGGCGGCCGCTCGACACCGGCGATGCCCGCGCACGGGTACACGACCGCCCGCGCTCCGGCGAGCCGCCGTACCAGCCCGGGATCCGGGCAGGCCCAGGCCACCCGGTGCCCGCGCGCGGCGAGCCGGGCGGCCACGCCCACCGTCGGGTTGATGTGCCCGACCAGTGGCGGTACGGCGAACAGGAACCCGCTCACCGGGCCTCGGCCCCCACCGGCCGGATCCCGCTCGCGTCGCTGATGAGCCCGAGGATGTGCGTGCCCACCGGCCCCGGTGCCTCCACCAGCACGGAGTGCTCGTGCCCGGGCAGTACGACGGACCGGAAGTCGGCGAGCAGCGTCTGCTTCAGGGACACCAGCTCCACCAGGTCCGAGTCGCCGCCGTAGACGCCGAGGACCGGGCAGCGTACGGCCCTGATCTCGTCCTCGGTGAGCACCCGGCTGGCCGGGATGTCCCCGCCGAGGGTGGTCTCGCGGGCGAGCCGTGCCGCGCCCTTGGCCAGCCGGGCGGTGTTGTGGCTGCGGTGTGCGGTGATCCAGGCGATCGCGTCCGGCTCGTTGTGCGCCAGCTCGGTCACCACGCGGCGCAGGATGCCGCCCAGTTTCGCCGCCCAGGTCGCGGTCGCCGGCTCCGACTCGATCAGGGTGAGGCTCGCCGTCCGGCCGGGGTGGCGGGCGGCCCAGCCGAAGGCGATGGTGCCGCCGTAGGAGTTGCCGACCAGGTGGACGGGGCCGGTGATGTCCAGCCGGTCGAGGAGAGCCTCCAGGTCGTCGATGTTGTGGTCGAGGGAGTAGCCGCTCGGGGGGCGTTCGCTGCGGCCGTGGCCGCGCAGGTCGTACATGACCACGTCGAGGCCCGCCGCGGCGAAGCGGGGGGCCACGGTGAAGTAGTAGCTGGCCAGGCTGTCGGTGAGCAGCCCGTGCACCAGCACCACCGTGGCGACGGGGGTGCCGGCGCCACGGGGTCGCAGGCGTTGGACGTGCAGCCGGATGTCGCCGGTGTCGACGATCGCCATGCGTCAGCCCGCCTCGGCGGCCTTCAGGCTGTGCACGACGTACTCGACGAGCCTGCCGACGGTGAGTGCGATGATCTCCTCGAACTCCATGCCTGCCAGGAACTCGGCGAAGTTGACCCGGTCGCCGTACCGCTGCTCCAGGAGGCCCGCGAGGGTCACCAGGTCGATGCTCTCCAGCTCCAGGTCACGGTTGAAGGTGGTGGTCATGCCGATCTCGACCTCGTCCTCGCCGTACTCCTCCAGGAGCGTCAGGAGCATGGCTCTGACGTCGGCGAGCACGGCCTCCTCGTCGGCATGCTCGGTGGTCGGGCGCGTGGGGTTCATCGGCCGTGCTCCTCTCCGTCGTCTTCCGCTTCGTCCGCTGCTTCCACTGGTTCCGTCTCGGGCACCGGTCCCGTCGTCCAGGCCACGACGTAGTCCCGGTCGGGCAGCGCGGGGGGATTGCGGACGGGTGCGCAGCGCACGCGGTACGCGCGTTCCAGGCGTCCGGTGACGAGCAGCCGGCTTCCGTCCGGCGTGACGTCGAGGACTTCGAAGTCCCGTGGGCGGCCGCCGAATCCGGTGCCCTCGGCCTTGGCGACCGCCTCCTTGGCGGCCCAGAACCGGGTGAACCACAGGGCCTCGCCGATGCCGTCGCCGTCGTCGCTGCCGCCGGCCGCGGCGCGGCGCTCGCGCAGCAGCCGCAGTTCGTCGGCGCCGAGGGCGGTGGCGAGGGCGGCGGGGTCGCGTGCGGTGACTTCTTCGAGGTCGATACCGGGGCCGGGGCCAAGGGTGTGCGGCCGTACGATCGCCACCGCGGCCTCGGCGCGGTGGGCGAGCGAGACGTCCAGCGGTGGCAGGGTCCTGCCGTTGACGCCGGTGACGTAGGGGCGGCCCATGTCGTCGTTGTGGACGCGTAGTTCGGCCGGGTAGACCGGTCCCTCGCCGTGCTCCCACAGCCAGCGGCGTACGGCGTCCTTGGCGGCGATCCGGCCGAGCAGCCACTGCCGGCGGCCGCGCGGCGCGTGTGCGGCGTACTCCGCGCGCTCGGCCCCGCCGAGCGAGTTGCGCATGATCAGCTCGCGGGAGGCGAGGTCCGGCCAGCGCTCGTGGAGCAGCGACCAGCCGCCGGGCCGGGCCTCGGAGAGGGTGTTGCGCTCCGGGAAGCGCTCGACCGGGCGGGTGTAGGGGTCGTTGTCGAAGCGGCGGTCCTGCCAGCCGGTGAGCTCGGCCCACACCCGGCCGGCAACGGTCAGTTCCACGTCCGCCTCCAGGACGGTGTCGGTGAGCGAGGTGATCCGTACCAGGCACTCGACCTCGGTGCCCGGGGCCGGGTGGGGTCCGTGGAAGCGCATCCGCCGCATCCCCACGGGGAAGACGACGGTGCGTTCGGTCCGGGTCGCCATGATCCAGTAGCCGAGCAGCTGGCCCACGTTGTCCAGCAGGGCCCCGGGGGCTTCCGGTGTCGTGATCACACCACGGACGTGGGCGTCGCCGATGGCGCTGAGTTCGGTGACGCCCTGGAAGGCCGGGCCGTGGAACATCCAGCGCTCGGCGTAGAGCTGGGCCGCGGTGTGGTCGGGGGTGCGTTCGCGGCCGGCGGGATCCGGGCGGCGGGGTGGGGGCGGTGCGGGGTGGGTCGCGGCGAGCTCGACGACGGCGCGGGCCGTGGGTCCGAAGGAGACGGCGACACGGTTCGGGTCCTCGGGGGTGCGCCGCACGGTGACCGGGACGTCGACGGCCGGGGTCGCCGTCAGCCACCGGTCGAACCGGGCGTCGTGCACGGCGATGGCGCGCATGCCGGGGACGGCTTGTTCGGCCGCGTCCGTCATGTGCCGCACGATCGTGGTCGCCGGGACCACCGGCCAGCGGTCGGCCACGTCCGGCCAGCCGGGGCGCTGGGGGAAGAAGCAGTGGTCGAGGAGGTGGGGCATGGTGTCCGGGGAGACCTGGACGGTGGTGTGCCAGGTGTCGGGGGCGGCCGGGGCCGCCGGGGCGGTACGGGGGCCCTCGTGTCCGGGCGGTGCCGGGGGCGCGGGCGGAGCGGGGGCGGACGGCACGGGGGCGACGGATGGCGTGGGAGCGGCGGATGGCGTGGCAGTGGCCGTTGCCGTGGGAGCGGCGGTCGCCGCACGGGCGGCGCTGTCGGCCCGGTGACGTCGGTTCCCGGCGCTGATCACTGCCGCCGCCGTGTCCGCCGTGTCCCGCAGCAGGGCGCTCAGTTCGGCGGCGAGCGGATGGCGGCCGGCGAGGGCGCTCAGGGCGTCGTCCCCGGGGGCGAGGGCAAGGACGGGGACGGCCGGGACGGACTCGGGTGCACCGATCCGGGCGCCGCTCACCGCCCCCGGGGCCCCGGCACGCAGCTCCGCCCGGAGCCCGTCGAGGACGCGGCCGTCGAGGGACACCAGCGCACCACCCAGGTCCAGCCGGACGGGCGGACGCCCCGTCGCGCCGCGAACGCCTTCCCGGGCCGACACCTCACCGTCGCCGGTGCGCGGCAGCGCGGGTGCCACCCGGGCGCCCGTCGTCCACAACGCCGTCGCCACGCGCCGGAGTTGGGCCAGGCCGGAGCGGTGGGGAGAGTTCGCGGCGACGGACAGGTGGTCGCGGTCGCCGAGGGTGTCGTCGACGAGGGAGGTGAGCCGGCCCGGGCCCGTCTGGACGAAGGTGCGGTGGCCGGCCGCGTACAGGGACTCGACGAGGGTCCGGAAGCGGACGGGTTCCAGCAGGTGCCGGACGAACAGCTCGCGGACCGCTGCCTCGCCCTCGGGAAACGGCGCCGCCGTCGTCCCCGACCAGACGGGCACGGTCGGCCGGTGCAGCCGGAACCGGGCGGCGGCCTCCTTGATGGGCGTCAGGTACGGCGCCAGCATCGGGGTGTGGAACCCGGACCGGAAGGGCAGCACCTGGCACACCACGCCCTGGGCCCTGAAGGCCCGGACGAAGGCGTCCACGGCCCCGTCCGGACCGCACACCATGGACTGGCTGGGCGCGTTGTCGTGGGACAGCACGATGCCGGTGCCCGCCCAGCCGTCGGCCAGGGCGGCGAGGACGCGCTCGGCGGAGGCCCCGACCGCGCCGAAGGTCAGGCCGGGCACGCTCACCGCGTCGGGGTCGAACTCCGCCATGAAGGCGTCGACCTGCTCGGCCGCGTACAGCCCGGCCGCCGCCATGGCCGTCCACTCGCCGACGCTGTGCCCGGCCACCGCGTCCGGCACCGTGCCCATGCGGCGCAGCGCGGTGTCGAGGAGCCGCCCCACGCCGACCACGCCGAAGCCGTGCCGGGCGACGTCACCGACGCGCACCTCCGCGCCGTCGCCGGTGGGTCCGGCCAGGCCGAAGTGGGCGGCGATGTCGTCGACGCGGGGCGTGAACTCGACCTCCAGGCCCGGGAAGAGGAAGGCGAGCCGCCCGACTCCCGTGCCGAGGAGGGGTCCGGGCCGGAACCACACGTCGTTGCGGCCCTGCCAGGCGCGGCCCCTGGCGACCGCCCGCCGGGCCAGCGCGAGCCGCTTGGCGGTCGGGGCGACGATGCCCAGCCGGGCCGGGCCGGCCTGCGGGTGCGTGCGGC
This sequence comes from Streptomyces sp. NPDC054794, assembly GCF_053611585.1. NCBI lineage: Bacteria > Bacillati > Actinomycetota > Actinomycetes > Kitasatosporales > Streptomycetaceae > Streptomyces > Streptomyces sp. NPDC054794. Next base: position 43,721 of record NZ_JBSHAQ010000031.1, read on the forward strand.
CGGTGTCCAGACCGCAGGCCAGGACGGCGGTGTCGTCCGCGTCCAGCAGGGCGGCGAGCCGGCCCGGGCTGTCGGCGGCGAGCAGCAGGACACGCTCGGGCTCGACGACCACCGCGGTGGGACGGGGCACCCGGTCCACGGCGGAGGGTCCGCCCGCACCGGGTGCCTCCTCCAGCACCACGTGCGCGTTGATCCCGCCGAACCCGAAGGCGTTCACCGCCGCCCTCCGCACCGGCCGCTCCGCGCCGGTCTCCCAGGCAACGGCTTTCTCCAGCACCCGGAACCGGGTGTCCGCGAGGGCCGGATGCGGATCGTCGCAGTGGAGTGTGGGCAGGAGGGTGCGGTGGTGGACCGCGAGGGCGGCCTTGATCAGGCCCGCCACCCCGGCGGCCGGCATGGTGTGGCCGATCATCGACTTCACCGAGCCGATCACGGCCCGCTCCCCGCCGTGGGCGTCGCCGGGCCCGAACACCTCGGCGAGCGTGGCGAGTTCGGCCGCGTCGCCGGCCGGGGTCGCGGTGCCGTGCGCCTCCAGGAGGCCGACGGAGCCCGCGGCGGCGGGGTCGAGTCCGGCGGCTTCCCAGGCCTGACGGACGGCATGTGTCTGGCCGCCCGGGTCGGGGGTGACGAGACCGGCCGTACGGCCGTCGCTGGCCACGCCGGTGCCCCGGATCACGGCGTAGACGCGGTCGCCGTCGCGTTCGGCGTCCGCGAGGCGTTTCAGTACGACGATGCCCGTGCCCTCGCCGATGAGGATGCCGTCGGCGTCGCGGTGGAAGGGGCGGATGCGCTCGCTCGGGGAGAGCGCGCGCAGTTGGGAGAAGACGCTCCACAGGGTGATGTCGTGGCAGTGGTGCACTCCCCCGGCCAGCATCAGATCGCAGCGCCCCGAGACGAGTTCCCGCACCGCCTGGTCGACGGCGACGAGCGAGGAGGCGCAGGCGGCGTCCACGGTGTACGCGGGGCCGCGCAGGTCGAGCCGGTTGGCGATCCGGGAGGCCGCGAGGTTGGGGACCAGGCCGATGGCGGACTCGGGGCTCGCCGGGCCCAGACGTTCGGTGAACGCCTCCCGGACTCGGGCGAGTTGACCGGGGTCCAGGTCGGGCAGCAGCTCGCCCAGGGTGCGCACGAGCTGGCCCGCCGTACGCACCCGCTGGTCGAGCCGGACCAGGCCGGGGGTGAGGTAACCGCCCCGGCCCAGGACGACGCCGACGTGGTGCCGGTCGGGCAGCCGCTCCCCGGCGCCCGCGTCGGCGAGGGCGGCGGCGGCCACGTTCAGCGCGATGAGCTGGTCGGGCTCGGTGCCGGGCACCGAGGTCGGCATGATGCCGTACCGGGTGACCTCCACCTCGACGAGGTCGTCCACGAATCCGCCCCGCCGGCAGTAGACCTGGTCGGCGACGGCGGGCCCGGTGGCCGAACCGGGGCGGTAGTAGTCGGCGTCCCAGCGGCCCGCGGGGACCTCTTTGATCGCGTCCACGCCGTCCCGCAGGTTGCGCCAGTAGGCGTCGAGGCCCGCGGCACCGGGCAGCAGCGCCGCCATGCCCACGATGGCGACGGGCGTCTGTGGGGTGGTCATGTCACCAGCCCGAGGAGGTGTGGACGACGGCACGGACCGCCGCGTCGCCCCAGGCGAGTTCGCGCAGCAGGGCCGCGGTGCCCTCCTCGGGGTCGATCAGCCGGATGCCGCGCCGGGCGTACTCCCGGCCCAGCTCCGGGCTGACCATCCCGGTGTGCCCGCCGGTGGGCGCCCATGGCCCCCAGTGCACGGTCAGCGCGCGGTTGCCGGTGCGGGCGGCCCAGGCGGCACCGAGGCTCTGCAGGGCGTCGTTGGCGGCGGCGTAGTCGGCCTGGCCGCGGTTGCCGAGCACGGCGGAGAGGCTGCCGAACAGGACGGTGAAGGCGGGCCCGGTGGGCAGTTCCTCCAGCGCCGCGAGCAGGGTGGCGGCGCCGCCGGTCTTCGTGCCGTACACCCGCTGGAAGGACGCGTCGGACTTCTCGGCGATCAGCCGGTCCTCGATCACCCCGGCCGCGAACACGACCCCGTCGAGCCTGCCGTGCTCGGCGTGGATCTCCTTGACCGCCTGGAGCGCGGCGTCCTGCTCACGGAAGTCCACGGACCGGTAGCGGACCTGGCTGCCCAGCGCGGTGAGCTGTGCGAGGGTCTCGCCGATCTCCCGCTGGGCGAGGATCAGTTCGGCGGTCCGGTTGACCTCCGCGGGGGTGAGCGAGCCGCGGGCGGCGACGGCCGCGCGCAGCTGGGCCGGGGTGCGGGCGGCCGCCGTGTCCGGGGCCTCGGGGCCGGTGGGTGCGGGTGTCCTGCCCAGCAGTTCGACACGGCAGCGGCAGGCCGTGGCGAGCGACGCGGCGACCTTGGCGGTGATCCCGCGGGCCCCGCCCACCAGCAGCACGACGGAGTCCCGGTCGAGGCCGAGCGCGGCGGCCTCGGCGGCGCCGTCGGCGGCCGGTCCCGCGCCGGTGCTGCCCAGCGGGCCGAGGGGTGCCTCGACCAGCTCGAAGCCGTGGCGGCCTTCGGCGGTGCGCAGGACGACGGGGGCCGGCTCCGGTGCGAGGAGTTCGGCGAGCAGGGCGTCCGCCACGGCGGCCGGGCCGGTGTCGTCGAGGACCACGGTCCGGGCGACCGTCCGCGGGTACTCGCGTGCGACGGTGCGGAACAGGCCGTCCAGGCCCGCCGACCGCGGCGCGTCGGCGTCGCCGTCCGCGGGGCGCGCGGCCAGCAGCCAGCGCGGGTCGCGGGCCAACGCGGCCCGGAACACCGGGAAGGCGTCCGGCAGCACCGGTGACTCGTCGCCCGGGAGCGCGCCCAGGTACAGCACGCCGTCGACCACGCCGTCCGTCTCGGTGAGCAGGTGCCCGGCGTCGACGGTCACCACGTCGGCGCCGTACGGGGCGAGCCGCTCCGCGATCCGTGGCGCGGCGCCCGCGCCGTCACCGAGGACGACGAACCGCCGGCCGCACAGGACGGGGGCGGGATCCGCCGGGTCGTCGTCCGCCCGGTCGAGGAGCACCGGGCGGAGCTCGAAGCGCTTCGGCGCGACGCCTCTGAGCTCGGCCTCGTTCTCGTTCTCGTTCTCGCTCGCGTTCTCGCTCCCGTTCTCGCTCGCGCCGACGGAAGCGACCACGTCGGGCTGTGCGGGCGTCGGCTCCCCGGCCGCCGGTCCGATCCGCGCCGCCAGCCAGGCCGTGACCGCGGCCGCCGTGCGCGCCTTGGCGAGTTCCTCCACCTCGGCGTCGTCCAGGGCCGTCACGTCCGCCCCGGCGCCGATCCCGAGGCGTTTGGCGAGTTCGCCGGCTATCTCGGCCCGCTTGATCGAGTCGATGCTCAGGTCCGCCTCCAGGTCGAGGTCGGGCTCGATCATGTCGACGGGGTAGCCGGTGCGTTCGCTGATGATCTCCAGGACGACGCGCGCCACGTCCGTCTCCGCGCCGCCGTCGGCGGCCGACGGGAGGACCTCGGGGACCGCTTGCGGGATCGCTTCCGGGACGGCATTCGGGGCCGCGACGAGTTCAGCGGGCAGGATCCGGGGCTCGGGCAGGGCGCCGGGGGCCGGGGGTGCCGGGAGCGACGCGGCACCCGGAACCGCCCCGAGGTAGGTGAGCAGCACATCGCGTTGGGCGGCGATCATCTCCCGGCCGGTGCGCAGGAATTCGGAGATCAACGCGTCCTGGCCGGCCGGGACGCCGTACGGGTGGTTCGTCGTCACAGTCGTCTCCACGACTCGTCGGGCCGGTGCGAGGGCACCGGGCAGGAGTTCTCCGGCGGCGGTGCGGACCAGATGTCCGTCGACCGTCCAGCCGGGCCGCTTCGGCGCCGGGGTGCGGACCGCATCGACGGCGTCGCGGCCGCGCAGGAGCCACGCGGTGCGCACGGGGCTTCCGGCGACGGCCAGTTGGGCGAGCGCGTCGAGCCAGCCGTGCAGGCCACTGTCTGGGCGGGGTTCGCAGGCGACGGCGCGGTGCGGGCGGTCACCGAGGATCCGGCCGACCAGCCGGGTCAGGACTGTGCCGGGTCCGGCCTCGACGAAGGTCCGGGCCCCGGCCTCGTACATCGCCTCGATCTGCGCGACGAAGGCGACCGGGGCGCCGATCTGGGCGGCCAGTTCCGCGCGCACGGCGTCCGCGTCCGACCCGTACGGAGCGGCCGTACGGTTGGCGAAGACCGGGAACTCGGGCGGCCGTAGGGTCCTGTCCCGGAGGACCTCGGCGAACCGCTCCCCGGCACCGGCCACCACGGGGCTGTGGAAGGCGCAGGCCACGGGGACGCGCCGGACGCCGAACCCGGCCCCGCGCAAGAGCCGTACGGCGGTGGTGACGTCGTCCGTCGGGCCGGAGATCACCGTCTGCTCGGGCGAGTTGCGGTTGGCGACGACGACGGAGGCGGGGGCTGAGGTGACGCGCAGGGCATCCGCCACGTCCTCGGCGCCGGCGGAGACCGCGGCCATGGTGCCGGGTTCGTCGCCCGCGGCCGCGAGTATGGCCGCCGCCCGCTCGCCGCTCAGCTCCAGGAGTGTCTCGGGCTCGATGGCGCCGGCCGCGCACAGGGCGACCAGTTCGCCGTAGCTGTGTCCGGCCGCCATGTCCGGCCGTATGCCCGCGGCGGTCAGCAGGGCGTGGGCGGCGAGGCCGGTGATGCCGAGCGCGGGCTGCGCGGCCCGGGTGTCGGTGAGCGCGATCCGCTGCCGCTCCCGGCCCGCGTCGTCGAACGCGGCCGGCGGATAGAGGCGTTCGGCGTGGGCCCGGCCGAGCTCCAGCCAGTGCCGTACCTCGGGGAAGGCGACGAAGACGTCGGCGAGCATGCCGGGCCGCTGGCTGCCCTGCCCGGGGAAGAGGAAGGCGACCTTGCCGCCTCCGTCGTCCGGGGCCGCATGGATCCCGGCGGCCGGATCGTGCTCCCCGGCCAAGGCTCTGCGCAACTGGGCGGTCAGGCCCTCCACATCGGTCGCCACGACCGCCACACGCACCGGGTCCGGTGAGGCGTCGGAGCGGCGGGCCGCGCCGAGCGCGAGGTCGCGCAGCCGCCAGGGGCGGCCCTCGGACTCGGCGGCTCGCAGGAGCTCCTCCATCGCCCGGTGTGCCGCGGCCGTGTCCCTGCCCCGGAACGTGAACAGTTCGGCCGGCCAGGCGTTGAGCCCCTGCTCGGGCGGTGTGCCGTCGCCGTGCGCCGCCAGCACCACGTGGAAGTTGGTGCCGCCGAAGCCGAACGCGCTGACCCCGGCGAGCCGTTCGCCGGGCGGCACGGCCCAGGGCTGGGCCCGGGTGTGGAAGGCGAACGGGCTGTCCTCGTCCTTCCAGGCCGCGTTGGGCCGCTCCAGGTGCAGGGTCGGCGGCGTCACGCCGGTGTGCAGGGCCAGCGTGGTCTTGATCAGGCCCGCCAGTCCGGCGGCGCACTTGGTGTGCCCGATCTGCGACTTGACCGAGCCCAGGACGCAGCCACCCGGCCGCGCCCCGGCCCGGGTGAACACCTCGCCGAGGATGGTGAGTTCGGTGCGGTCGCCGACCACGGTCCCGGTGCCGTGCGCCTCGACCAGGCCGACCTCGGCGGGCGACACACCGGCATTGCCGTACGCCCGCTCCAGCGCCGCCCGCTGCCCCTCGGGCCGGGGTGCGGTCAGGCCCAGGGAGCGGCCGTCGCTGGACGAGCCGAGCCCCTTGATCACGCCGTACACGCGGTCGCCGTCGCGTTCGGCGTCCGCCAGCCGCTTGAGGACCACACAGGCGACGCCCTCGCCGAGCGCGATGCCGTCGGCCGAGCTGTCGAAGGCCCGCGACCGGCCGGTCGGGGAGAGGGCGTGCACGGAGGAGAACAGGACGTAGTCGTTGATGCCGTTGTGCAGGTCGGCGCCCCCGCACAGCACGACGTCGCTGGTGCCGGCCACGAGTTCCTTGCAGGCGACGTCGACCGCGGCCAGCGAGGACGCGCAGGCCGCGTCGACGGTGTAGTTGGCCCCGCCGAGATCCAGCCGGTTGGCGATCCGGCCGGAGATGACGTTGGCGAGCATGCCCGGGAAGGAGTCCTCGGACAGCCGGGGCAGCTGCTCGTCCAGGGCGTCGGGCACCTTGCCGTAGTACGAGGGCAGTACGGCCCGCAGGGTGGCGGCGTTGGAGAGGTCGCTGCCCGCCTCGGCGCCGAAGACGACGGAGGTCCGCGAACGGTCGAACTCCCGCCCCTGATCGCCGTACCCCGCGTCCTCCAACGCGCGCCGGGCGGCCTCCAGGGACAGCAGCTGGACGGGCTCGACGCTGCCGAGCGAGGCCGGCGGGATGCCGTAGCGCAGCGGGTCGAAGGGGATACGGGGTAGGAAGCCGCCCCACTTGGACGTCGTAGCGCCGTCGGCGTGGTGCACGGCCGGGTCCCAGCGGTCGTGCGGCACCTCGGTGACGGCGTCGTGTCCGGCGACGACGTTCGCCCAGAAGGTGGCCAGGTCGGGGGCCTGCGGGAACATGCAGGCCATACCGACGATCGCGATGTCGAGAGGCGCGGGCGGTTCCTGGACGGCGGCGGAGTCCGCGACTGTCTCCAGACCGAGTTCGTGGGCGCGCGCGGTGAGGAAGTCGGCGGCCCCGTCGGTCACCGAGCGGTGCAGGGCGCCGATCGTGGTCGTCGCCGAGCGCAGGACGGCCACTTCCCCGGCCATGAACATGCCCTCGTCGAGCTGGCGTTGTTCCGAGACGGGCGCGAGTTCGCCGTCGGCGGCGCGCTCGACGCCCTTGCCGGCGATGCGCAGCCGGCCGACGTTGAGCCGCTCCAGCTCCTCCCAGACCCGCCGGTCCGGGACGCCCCGGGCGCGTAACTCGGCCTCGCGCTCACGGTAGTCGAGGGTGAACGGGCTGGGGACACAGCGGGTGGCGTGCCCGGGCGCGGTCTCCAGCAGCGCCGTCTCAGTGGCGGCCAGAACCTGCCGTTGGAAGAGCGGCTGGATCGCGCCCCGGCCCACCGCCTCCTCGGTGAAGAGGTAAGCGGTTCCCATGAGGACGCCGACGGCGGCGCCGCGTGCGGTGAGCGGTGCGGCGAGCGCGGCGACCATCGCCGCCGAGCGCTCGTCGTGGATCCCGCCGGCGAAGAACACCTCCACCGTGTGCGCCGTCGCGTCGTCCGCGTCGGCCAAGAAGTCTTCCAGGACGGCGAGTTGGGCCTCCCACAGCGGGAAGCTCGCGCGGGGTCCGACGTGGCCGCCGCACTCGGAGCCCTCGAAGACGAACCGGCGTGCCCCGGCCTCCAGGAACTGCCGCAGCAGCCCCGGCGAGGGCACGTGCAGGAAGGTGCGGATGCCGGCCCGCTCCAGCGCCTCGGCCTGGGCGGGCCGCCCGCCCGCGACGATGGCGTGGCTGGGGCGCAGCTCCCGTACGGCTTCGAGCTGGGCGTTCCTGAGCTCCTCGGGCGCGAATCCGAGCACGCCGACACCCCAGGGCCGCCGGTCCAGTTCGGCTCGCGCGCGCGTCAGCATCGCCCGCGCCTGCGCGCCGTCCGCGAGGGCCAGCGCCAGGAAGGGCAGCGCACCCTCTTCGGCGACGGCGGCGGCGAACCCGGCCTGATCACTGACCCGGGTCATGGGCCCCTGCGCCACGGGCAGCCGGGTCCCGAGGGCGCGACTCATGGGCGAGCTGGGGCGCAGGGCGCGGGCGGGGGCGGGGCTCGGGGCTGAGGCTGCGGCTGCGGCTGCGGCCTCGGCTGGGGCCTGGGCTGGGGCTGGGGCTGGGGCCAGTGTGTCGGCGGCCGAGGCGGGGTCGGGCCCGGCCGCAAGGTCCTGCGCGGAGTTGGTGGGCGCGGGCCCGGTGGCCATGTCCTGCGCGGAGCGGGAGGGTTCGGGCCCCGGCGTCAGGTCCTGCGTGGCCGCGGTCGCTTCGGGCCTCAAGCCCTGTGCGGCCCCCGTCGCTTCGGGCCTCGGGACCAAGCCTTGCGCGGCCCCCGTCATTTCGGACGTCGTGACCGAGCCCTGCGCGGAGCCGCCGGGTTCGGACTCCGGCGACACATCCCGCACGGCCCCCACCGCCTCGGGCCTCGCGACCAAGCTCTCCGCGGAGCAGCCGGCTTCGGACTCCCGCGACACACTCTGCGCGGCCCCCACCACTTCCGGCCCCGTGACCAAGCCCTGCGCGGAGCCGCTGCGTTCGGCCTCCGGCGACACGCCCTGCGCGCCATTCATCGGTTCGGCCCCGGCGAACGTCTCCTCCACCGCAGCTCTCAGCCCGCGCAGCACCCCGCGCACGTCCCGCCAGCGCTCGGCGAAACGGGCCGCGAGGAAGCCGTCCTGGCCGACCGGCAGGAGCTGGGTGTGCGGATCCTGCGCGCCGAGCAGGGACGCGACCACGTCCGGGTCGTCGGCCAGGGGACGCGGGGCGTGGGGGCCTCGTCGGTGCAGTACCCGGTGGCCCGCCACGACGACGGTCTCCGAGCCGTCCAGGGAACGCAGCGCGGCCGCCGTCGCCTCCGGCAGACCCGACTCGGCCAGCAGGGCCAGTTGGCTGTCGAGGACGACACCGGCCGCCCCGCCGGCCACCGCGGCCGCCGCCGTCCGGGGACCTATGCCGCCGCAGGCCCAGACCGGAACGTCCGTCCCCACCTCGGCGAGCAGGTGCTGGAGCAGCACGAAGGTGCTCAGCTCCCCGACGCGACCGCCGCTCTCACTGCCCCGGGCGATGAGTCCGTGTGCCCCCGCGCGGACGGCTTCCCACGCCTGGACCAGGTCCGTGACCTCGGCCAACACCCGATGGTGTGCGGCGACTTCGCCGATCGCCCAGGGCGCGTCCCGGGCCAGGATCACCGTGTCGGGACCGCCCTCACCCCGCTCTCCCGCCGCTTCGAGTTCCTCGGGGCGCATACGGCAGCGGCCCGCGACCCGCACTCCGTAGGGGCCCGATGCCGCTCGTCTCATGCGCCCGAGCGCCTCACGGGTTCTTCGGTCTCCCACACCCAGATCGAGGACCCCGAGTCCGCCGGCGCGGCAGGCAGCCGTGGCGAGCCGGGCGTCCGGTTCTCCGAAAGGGGTGACGCAAATGATCAATTCCAGGGCGCGCACATCAGGCGTCATGATGCTCCGAAAGAATCGGCAAGACAGCACGGTGGGGGTTTGTGCGACATGCAAACTCTGGTGCGGCCCCCGGAAACTAGCGACTACCTACTGACGGGTCAATAACCGCGCCGACTCTCCGCGACCTGTGGAATCGATCCGGCCAGCGGCCGGGACTCGCCGCAAGAGCCGAAAATCCGAGCAATTCCCTTCAGTCTCCCCGCGGCACCGGGCGCCGCCCGCGGACGCCACAACGCCACAAGCCCGTCAAAGCGTCCGGCGCATTCACCCCGCACTCACCCGGCAGCAACGCGAAGGGTCGTGCCAAGGGGGACTGTAAAATCCGCATGACTTCGGCCAACTGGCTCGAACGGGGCGCACCGGAAACCAATTCCCTCCGGCGAAACGCGAACCGGGAAAAATTCTAGTAAACCATTGAAGAAACGGCCGGGATCATCCTTCCCCGTCGAACGGGACGGTCGCCGCCACACGGGACGGCAAGCCGCCGACCGCTCGCGCCGGCAGGGACGTCACCTCTTCGACCGAGGCCGGCAAGGCGCGTACGACGCCGGTGGCAGCGGGCCGCCACGCCGCACCGTTGTCGAAACCGACCTGTGCGACTCGTGTGTCGTAGCTCCGAGGTTCGGGCTGCCCGGACTCCTCGCGGGGCGCTTCCCGCTCCGAAGGCTTCCCGGTGGGTCGCTCCGTCGGGGCCGGGGACGCTCCTCGCCCCTCCCCCTCCCCCGGTACCGCTCCGCGTTCCGCCGGACCGGTCCCGGCGTCCAGCGCCCAGCGCTGCCGTTCGGAGTCGTTCCGGTCCGCCACGACGACCCGGCCGCGCGCCGCGCCCGAGCCGGGGGCCACGGCGAGCCCGTCCCGCCACCGGAGCAGGAGTTCACCGCGGGCCGTCAAGTCGTAGGACACCTCGCCCGGGTGGACGAGGCAGCCGGACAGCACGACCGTGCGGGACGCGGGGTCGGCGGCGAGGCAGAGGGTGGGGTCGGCGGCACTCCGCAACCGCCCATCACTCTCGTACTTCCACTGCTGCGATCCGGCGGACGAAGACCCGGAGGAAGCCCCGGACGAAAAGCCGGAGGAAACCCCGGAGGAAACCCCGACGGAAGATTCCGCGGAGGAACAAGCCACCGCGACGGCCCGCGCCCCCGACTCGGCCCGGCCGCCTTCGACGTCGAGGCAGAGTCCGGTGGCGAGGCTGCGGAGCCTGCCGTGCGCGACCTCGACGGGTTCGCCCTCGGCGTCGGCGGTCGACGGGAAGCCGGCGGAGGACGACGTATCGGCCGTGCCCGGCCGGGCCGAGGCCCCGGCGGGGGCTCCCCAGGCGACGTGCGACCCGGCGCCGCCGTGGTCGTCGGACCAGCTCCGGGCCGCGAGCACGGTGGCGAGCAGCACGAGGGAGGTGAGGCCGACGGCGAAGGCCACCATCGTGCGGCGGCGACGCTCGGGCGCGGTGCGGTGACGGCCGCCGCTCGCCGGAGCCGCCGGCTCGTGGACGGGCGGCCACTGCGCGGCGGCGCCTCGCCCCGGGCGGGAGTCGAGGTAGCGGCGGGCGCCCCAGCCGAGCACGGTCTCGGCGAGCAGGGCGCCCAGGCCCCCTTCGGCGTGGCCGAGTTGTTCGGCGGCATGACGGCAGTACCGGCACCGGGTCAGGTGCTGCCGGACATCCGGCAGCAGAGTGCCGCCACGGCGAATGGGGACATCGAGGAGACGATTGTAGAAACGGCATTCCCTGGACGGCGCGAGTTCCCGGTGGGCGCGTACGAGACCCGCCCTGAATTGTGCGCGCGCCTGCTCCAGTTCGGCCGCCGCGGTGGTGGCGTCCACACCCGACAGACCAGCGGGTATGGATATCGGCTCCGCCTCCACCTCGGTATGCCACAGCAGGCATTGGGAGGTTCCCGGAAGGGCCGAGAAAGCGCGCTCCGTGAGGTGTCGCCTGTCGGGCACACCGGGGGGCACCGCGCGTAGACCGCGGCCACCGGTGGGTTTGCCCAGTTCCGGGAGCACGATGCGCACGACGTCGTCGGCGGCCCATTCACGGACCGTCTCCCGTACGGCCACGAGGAGTTGCGGGCGCAGGGCGCCGACGACGGCGCCTGCCGCCGCTCGGCCGAGCACCCGCTGGAACGCCGCGGCGGCCACGTAGTGGACCGCGTCCGTGGCGGAGGCGAGGCAGACGACCGCGTAGTCACACGTCGCGCGCCAGTGCCGGGCGAGCAGCAGGGCGACGGCGCAGTGCCGGCCCTCGCCCGGACCGGCGAGCCGAGCGACCAGTTCGCGGTCGGAGTCTCCCGGGGCCGCGCCGGGGTGGGGCGGGTAGGGCGGATGTGGGGGTGTGGGGGGCTGCACTGAACCATTTCCTTCCAAGCCACAGGACGGCATACGGAATGGCGTCCCGTCGGAATGCAGTGCCTGATTGGTGCGTACCTGTCGGAGCCGGGCTTCCCGTACGGCCCCGGCCCGGCCCCGTCAAGGGGAGGCTCACTTTCGCACATGCGACTCACGGGAAACAAGAAGTTCGAATGCCCCAGCCCCAACGTGCGGGAAATTCCAATAAGTTACCGACGGTATCCGCACCCGCATTCGAGATCACCGTCGCGGAAGGGCCAACTTGTGTACGAGGGAAGCCCGATGACACACGGAATCTCCAACTTCCCACCCACGCAAGGCCGGAGGCGGTTCACAGGACGCTTCGAGCATGCGAACGGGGCCCGACCGCACCCGGCCGGGCCCCGCGCGTGGTCCGCCGCTCGGCGGACCGCTGTCAGCTGTTGGGACGGAGGGTCCAGATCACCGTCATCTCCGTCGTCACCGCACCGTCCTCGCGCTGGATGGCGACGCTGACCGGAAACTCGGGGCGCTTGCCCGCGTCGAGTTCGGCGACGACCTCCGGGATGGGGCGGCCGAGGGTCGCGGTGGCCTTGACCGGGCCGAGGGCGATCTTCTTGAACGCGATCTCCGCGGTGACCGGGAGCGGCACGGCGCGCGAGAGCTGGTCGCCGAACGCGGCGAGGACGATCGCGCCACTGGCGGACTCGCCGAGGGTGAACATCGCCCCGGCGTGGGGGCCGCCGACGTGGTTGCGGTACTCGCTCTGGTCCGGCAGCGACAGCACGGCCCGCTCCGGAGTGGTCTCCAGGTACTCCAGGTTCAGGGTGCGAACCATCGGCACCGTGGCGGCGAGCAACTCGCCGATCGACATCTGATCTGCGCTCATGCCGACATGTTACTCATGAGTAGGGGGGCTGGCCAGAGCGGGTGCGATGATCGCTGTATCGTTTCGGCCCATGTGGCCAGGGGAACAGCCGCCGACGGGCGGGACACATCCGCAGCAGAATCCGTACCAGCAGCCCGGCTACCAGCAGCCCAACCCGTATCTGGGTGCGCCGCAGCCGGCCCCATGGGGCACGCCGCCGCAGCCACCGACGCCGGGACCGGGCGACGGGGGACGGCGCACCAGGCTCGTGGCGATCGTCACCGCCGCCTGCGTGGTCGTCGCGGCGGGCGTCACCGGATTCCTCGTCCTGGGCGGCGGCAAGGACGACAAGACCGGTCCCGCCACCCCCTCGAGATCGACGTCCGGCAGCCCGTCCGACTCAGCCGACTCCTCGGATTCCGCCTCCGACAACCCGCGCTCCGAGGACGACGCCCTGAAGCCGACGGTCAAGGGCTGGAAGGTCGTGGTCAACCCGGACATCGGCGTGGCCTTCGACGTGCCGCCCGACTGGTCCCCGCGCTCCAAGAGCTGGGTCACCTATGTCACCGATGACGCCGGCTCCGACGACGACATCCTGATCGCCATGAAGGCCCCCGCGGTCTTCAAGGAGAAGTGGTGCAGTTCCGACGACAACAAGGACGGCGGCAGCGAGAACACGTCCCTGGCGAACGTGGGCACGCGCGGCATCGCCGCCGGCCGGAGCTCGCAGCAGGTCGCCCGTCAGGACTCGGCGGAGTGGGTCTACGGCTGGTACACCCAGCCGGACCGCAAGAAGGTCACCACCGGTCCGGTGACCTCGTTCACCACGGCCTCCGGCATCGAGGGCAGCGTCGCCGGCTCGCAGTCCTCCGGGGTCGCGAGGAAGAAGAAGTGCGACTCGGACGGCAAGGCGACGACGTTCGCCTTCAAGAACGCGGCCGGAAGGCCGCTTTCGTGGTCCTTCGTCGGTGCCAAGGGAGTCAAGGGCGAGGTTCCGGACACGACGATCCGGGCGATCCTGCGTACGGTGCGGCTGTACGACACCGGCTCCGACTCCTGATTCGGTACGTCCCTGACAAGGGGCAGTGACCGAATCGTGTCCCCGGCGCGACTAGGGTAACTGCCCATGTGGCCAGGACAGCAGCCGCCCGGGGGCGAGCAGAACCCGCAGAACAACCCGTATCAGCAGCCGGGTTACCAACAGCCGAATCCGTACCAGCAGCCCGGCTACCAGCAGTATCCGCAGGCCAACCCCTATGGGCAGCAGGGGCAGTGGGGCGCTCCGTCCCCCGCGGGCGGGCCCCAGCCGCCGCAGGCCCCGCAGGGCGGTGGGGACGGAAACCGGACGAAGGTGATCGCGATCGTCGCGGCCGTGGCGATCGTCGTCGCGGCCGGCGTGACCGGATTCCTGGTCCTGGGCGGCAAGAAGGACGACGAGGGCGGCGGTTCGGGCAAGAAGCCCAGCCAGTCGCCGACCTCGTCCGCGCCCTCCCCCTCGTCGTCCGGCTCGACCGACAACCCGCGCGGCGACGAGACCGACAAGCCGACCGTCCCGGGCTGGAAGGTCGTCGCCAACCCCAAGTTCGGCACGGCGTTCGACGTCCCCGCGGACTGGGAGGTCGAGGGTCCGGGCATCTCCATCGCCATGGAGGACCGCAAGGCCGACAACAAGCTGCTCACCTCCGTGTCCGGGCCGGCCCAGTACAAGTCGAAGTGGTGCACGTCCGACATCGACCGGGACGGCAAGAACGAGGACACCGCCCTGGCCGTGGTGGGCACCCGGGGCGAGAGCGGCGCGAAGAGCCCGTCCGACGCCGCGGTCACGCGCGTGCCGTGGTACATCTACGGCGGCTACACCCAGCCCGACAAGAAGAGCGTCTCCTTCGACAAGAAGGCCACCCCCTACACGACCGCGTCGGGCGTCAAGGGCGCCTATGCCTGGGCACGTTCGACGAACACCCCGCAGAAGGGCAAGTGCGCGAGCGACGGCAAGGCCATCTCCTTCGCCTTCATGAACTCGGCCGGTGACATCGTGTCCTTCGACCTCTACGGCGCCAAGGGCGTGAAGGACGAGGTCGACACGAAGACGATCATGAAGATCCTCAGCACGGTACGGCTCCACGGGGACCCGACCGAGAGCTGAGAGGCGCCGGGCACACCCCCGGGCAAATGGTTTGGTACGGGGGTCCCGGGCGGCGATAGTCGGCCGGTGACCTCCTGCGCCGACTCCCCCGGACCCTCGCGCCGCCCCGCCCGGGCGGGCCGCAACTACTCGCTGCTGACCGCCGCCGCCATCGTGACGAGCCTGGGCAGCAACGGCGCGTTGATCGCAGCCGCGTTCGCCGTGCTGGACGCGGGCGGCGACGGCGGGGACGTGGGACTGGTGGCGGCCGCCCGCACCCTCCCGCTCGTCCTCTTCCTGCTGATCGGCGGCGCGGTCGCCGACCGGCTCCCCCGGCACCGGGTGATGGCGGCCGCCAACGCCCTCAACTTCCTCCCGCAGGGCGCCTTCGCGCTGCTCGTGCTGCTCGGCGAGCCGCGGCTCTGGCAGATGATGCTGCTCACCGCGCTCGGCGGCACCGGTCAGGCGTTCTTCAGCCCGGCGGCGGAGGGCATGCTGATGTCGTCCGTCGACGGGGAACACGCCGGGCGGCCCTTCGCGGTGTTCCGCATGGGGATGCAGGGGGCGGCCCTGGGCGGCGCCGCCCTGGGCGGTGCGCTGGTCGCGGCGGTCGGGCCGGGCTGGGTGCTCGCGGTGGACGCGGCGGCCTTCGCGGTGGCCGGGTCGCTGCGGTCCTTCCGCGACGTGAGTCACATTCCGCCGCGCACGCCGGGCGACGGCCTGCTCGCCGATCTCCGCGAGGGCTGGCGGGAGTTCGCGGGCCGGCCCTGGCTGTGGGGCATCGTCGTCCAGTTCTCCGTCGCCAACGCGGTCGTGGGCGCGGCCGACGCGGTCTACGGCCCCCTCGTGGCCCGCGACAGCCTGGGCGGGGCCGGTCCCTGGGGTCTGGCGCTGGGCGCATTCGGCGCGGGCACGGTGGCCGGCGCCCTGGTGATGACCCGCTGGAAACCGCGCCGACTGCTCCTCGCCGGTACCCTCTGCGTCTTCCCACTGGCCCTGCCCTCCGCCGCACTGGCGGTGCCGGTACCGGCCGGAGCCCTGTGCGCGGTCATGTTCGCGGCCGGTGCGACCGTGGAGGTCTTCGGGGTCTCCTGGATGACCGCGCTGCACCCCTGCGAACGTAACCTCTTTGTATGGCTGACGACTTGGTACAGCGAGCGCACTGGGGAAACCTCGAAGGCCAGAACTGGGCAGGGCTGGCCCGTCTGTCGACCGAGGAAGCTGAGGGCGAACTCTCTTCTGACGACAGCTTAGAAGGGCGATCCCGCCCCAGGTTCATGACCGGCAGGGACATCAAGAGCACCGAGGAGCAGGAGAGGGACGGCCGTCAGTTCGTCGAGAGCCGAGGCGGACGGTACGTGTACACGTACATGGAGCCGGACACCTCGGCATGGAAGCGCCGGCGCGTACGTCTCCCGGACGGCAGCATCGGATACCGCGTCGTACGGCCCGTGTACGAGGGCGCGTTGGAGGACCGAAGCAGGCAAAGGCCCCGAACGGTGAGCGCATAGACGGCCTGATCGTCTACGACATCGACCGCCTGACCCGAGACCCCGCCACCTCGAAGACGCGATCGAGACCGTGGAGCACTACCACCGGCCGATCATCGACATCACGGGCACCTTGGACCTGTTGACCGACAACGGGCGCGCCATGGCGCGTGTGGTCGTCGCCATGGCCAACAAGCAGTCGGCCGACACCGCGCGCCGAGTGCGCCGCAACCACAAGGCGAGGCGGGACCGGGGCATTCCCGTGGGCGGCACGCGCCCGTTCGGATGGCAGGAGGACAAGCGCACTCTGAACCCGCGCGAGGCTCAGCACATCCGGGAGGCGGTGAAGCGCATCATCCTGGGCGTTGCGTGGCACGCGATCGTAGCCGACTGGAACCGCCAGGGGATCACCACGTCCAAGGGCAACCCGTGGACGTGGATCGGGCTCACCCACGCGTTCGGCTGCTCTGTGTGCGCCCACGAGCAGGGGCCCGACAGTCTTGGCGATGTTCTGACACGCGGCCTGTTGACGCCGCATTCCACACGGCGTTGGATCGTCTCTGCCCGTGCGAGTGTCCGAGTAGAGAGCTGGGACGATGACCGAGGACGCCAGACCCGGGCTGGTAAGGGTGGTCTACTTCCAGCAGACGTCCGCGCTGATGATGAGCGCGGGTGCGGTGCTGTCCGAAGGGCTGCTGCTGGTCTTGATCGGTACGGCTCACCGGCTGGAGACCCTCCTGGTGGGAGCAGTTGCGGTGGCTCTTGCGTCTCTGGTGCTGCTGCCGCTGCGTTTCCGTCTCCCCGCCCGGCTTCGCCGTAAGTACGAGCATGCCGCGCGCATCCACAGCGCCGAAGAACAACCGCACACCGGCCAGGACGCGGCGAAGCGGCTGTCGCTACGGCGCACGGCCGGATTCGTGGGCGGAGCGGTCTGCTGGATGATGCTCATCGGCCTGGCATCGCATGAGCTGATGCCGCCCCTCATGCTGGTTCCGGTGGCCGTGGCCCAATGGGCCCAGTCCCGGGCGACCGCGAAATGGGAGCGGGAGAACGAAGCAGACCTGTGGCAGACCATTCCCGGGCTGCTGGGTGCCCGAGGCCCGGTGTTTCGTGTGCCGGCAGAGGGCGGTATCTGAAACCACGGCCTCAGGGACAAGGCTGCCGTGCTCGCCACCACTTCAGGAGCGAGGTCGGGCGAGTGCTGCTCTGAGCTGCGAACTGTCTACATGGGCTGACCGAGGGTCGGTCACTCGCTGGCCACTGCCGTTCCCCGCGGCTCCCCGCTGGATCTGGCGGGTGTGGCTCGGAGAACTTCTGATCCGTAGCTCTGTACGGATCGGTCGGTGAGGGTCATACCGGTTGCGCGGGAGGCTCTGAAGGGGGTTCGAGGTCGAGGACGGATGCTGGGGTTGCTGTATCCGGTGGCTGTACGCCTGCCATAGCGTCGCGGAAGTTGGCGAGGTCGTTGTCGGCAGTGAGGGCGTTGGGGTGGTCCTCGCCCGGGATCCGCTCCCGGTCGGTCAGGACCCGCTCGCGCAAGTCGAGGGCGTCCTGGACCCGTCCGGCATCGCTGTAGGAGAGGGCGAGGTTGTTGCGGGCGCCGAGGGTGTCGGGGTGGTCCTCGCCCAGGATCCGCTCCCGGTCGGTCAGGACCCGCTCGCGCAAGTCGAGGGCGTCTTGGAAGCGTCCGGCATCGCTGTAGAAGTTGGCGAGGTTGTTGCGGGCGCCGAGGGTGTCGGGGTGGTCCTCGCCCAGGATCCGCTCACAGTCGGCCAGGACCTGCTCGCCCATGTCGAGGGCGTCCTGGACTCGTCCGGCGGCGCTGTAGGAGAGGGCGAGGTTGTTGCGGGCGCTGAGGGTGTCGGGGTGGTCCTCGCCCAGGATCCGCTCGCAGCCGACCAGGACCTGCTCGCCCATGTCGAGGGCGTCCTGGACTCGCCCGGCGGCGCTGTAGGAGTTGGCGAGGTTGTTGCGGGCACTGAGGGTGTTGGGGTGGTCCTTGCCCAGGATCCGCTCGCAGCCGGCCAGGACCTGCTCGCCCAGGTCGAGGGCGTCCTGGATCCGCCCGGCGGCGCTGTAGGAGAGGGCGAGGCCGAGACGGGCGGTGAGGGTGTCGGGGTGGTCCTTGCCCAGGATCCGCTCCCGGTCGGCCAGGACCCGCTCGCGCAGGTCGAGGGCGTCCTGGACTCGTCCGGCGGCGCGGTAGGAGTCGGCGAGGTTGTTGCGGGC
>NZ_JBSHAQ010000031.1:61904-114233 GCF_053611585.1 Streptomyces sp. NPDC054794
ACCCGCTCGCGCAGGTCGAGGGCGTCCTGGACTCGTCCGGCGGCGCGGTAGGAGTCGGCGAGGTTGTTGCGGGCGGTGAGGGTGTCGGGGTGGTCGGAGCCATGGATTTCGCTGCTGCGCCGAACCGTTCCTTCGTCGAACTCGATCGCCTGCTGGTAGAGACCCGCGTCCGTGAGGCTGTGGCTGACCTTGTGGATGCACGGGTGGATGGCAGGCAGCCACAGAGCCGAGTGGGTGTACTGGTCAAGACGGACAGTGTTGGCACGCAGAGTGTCCGACAGTTCCCGGTCCTCGTGGTCGAGGCCGGGCCAGAGACTGCGGATGGCGTCGGCCGCGCTGCGGGCAATGGCGGTCAGCGCACCGGGCTGGATGGTCTCGCGGACGGCGCGGGCGGTCAGGGCGTGCAACCTGACGGGAGTTGTGTCGGTGTCTTGGGTGACGAGGCCGTAGGTGCGCAGGCGTTCCAGTGCGCTGTGGATGTCTGCCTCGGTGACGGCCGGGCGGTATTGGCGCAGCCAGCGGCGCTGTGAGGGGCGGGCGGTGCGTAGGTGCTGGAGGGCTGGGGGCGTGGTCCACAGAGCGGCGGGGTGGCCGAGCGGGTCCATGAGAGAGGCGAGGTGCAGCAGGTGCCGTGCCAGGCGGGTGGTGTCGGCTTCCTCGACTGCATCGAGGGAGATCAGCAGGGAGGTGGTGACGGGGCGTCCGTAGCCTTCGGTGTCCGCGCTGGGCGGAAGCAGATCGCCCAGCCTGCTGCCGGTGTCGCGCAGCAGCGTGAGGTAGTCGGCCATCGTGCGGCGTTTGTTGATGAGGTAGGCGGCGGCGTGGCCGAGCGCGAGTGGGAGGTGACCGAGTTCCGTGGCGAGGTCGTCCGCCTGGTCGGGGTTGTGAAGGTGAGGGTGGCCGGCGTCGGTGAGACGGCGGTGGAGATAGGCGCGGGCCTCCTCCGCCGTGTAGAGGCCGAGCCGGATGAGCGTGCGGCCCTGGCCGCTGAGCTGGGCATCGTCGCGCCGGGTGGTGGCCAGCACCCAGCCGTTGCGGGGGCCGTTGTCGGGCCACCATTCCTCGACGTGCGCCGGGTTGGTGATGTCGTCCAGCACCACCAGCCAGGCCCGCTCCGTCGACGACAGCCACCGCAGAAACTCCCGTGCAGCCGCAGTGCTGTCCTCCCGTGAAGCCCCCGGAAGGCACAGTCGTTCGGCCGCTTCCGCATAGGCGGTGATGATCTGGTCCGGGCCGGTGGCTCTGGCCCACACCAGAACGTCCAGACCCGCTCCTCCGGAACGCTCCCGGTCCCGCAGATCCCGCGCCAGGGAGGCCGCGAGCTGGCTCTTGCCCACCCCGCCGGTTCCCGACAGCACCACCTCACCGCCCTTCGACCGCGCCTCCTCCGCCCTCTCGCGCACGTGCGTGCGTGGCTGGAACGCCGCAGCCAGCCGCGGCACACTCCCCACCCACACCGGCCACTGCACCGACGGCCCCGGCACCGGCGGGGGATGCACAGGCATATCCCCCGCGACCTGGATGACATATCCCTGCGCCTGTGCCTGCTGCCGGGCACGGCGCTGCCCTGAACGCTCCACCACCCGTCCCCTGCCTCAGCCGCGGTTCCCGCCGACCTGGTCAATGTCACCGCTGCCCTCGCTGCGAGCCTTCTGTCGCACGTCCTCACCCCTCGTACCAATGGGCCCTGAGGTCCCCGTACTGCCCCCTGTCTGCCGGATACCGCCCAGCCCACGCGCTGATTGCCGAACCCGATGGCTCCCGGCCCCGCCGGCCTGCGACGCCCACCAGCCCAGCGCGGCTAAGACACCCGCAGCGACCACACTGGCCACCGGACCGATCACCTGCCACGGGTCGTCGCCGCCCTCCAATAGCACCGCCCACGGCACCGCCACGGCAAAAAACGCCCCGACCGAACCCGCCACCGCCACCAGCCACCGCACCACGGCGTTCACCGCCACCCCCGATCCGCGCAGCCAACTCATTGTGAAATCCACTATGTTGGCACGCAGACACCCGCACGCACCCGAAGAAGCCGGAATCCGCACCGACCGGTCATGGGCACTGCGATACTGCGACCCGTGGAACCGGCCGCCCCAGCCACGACGCATCCCAGGGCGGGATCCCCGCGAGGACACGGACGGTGCTCGCGCCGAACTGGCCCGGTACGCCAAGGACGACACAGAGCCTGTGGCCGTGATGCAGCACAGGCCGTTCACCAAGAGCACAACAACAAGGCCCAGGTCTCTGACTTGGGCCTTCTCTGTGGAGCGGGTGCCGAGAATCGAACTCGCGCTCTTAGCTTGGGAAGCTTGGGTTCTCAGTGAGAGGCTGCTTGGCTGAACTGCGGCGGAGCGGGCGCGGGGCCTCACTGACCGGCGGCCTGGTCCCCGCCATTCCCCGTGGTTCCCCGCACGATCTGGCACGTGTCTGGCACGGGATCGGCCGTCCGATCTGTACGTCTGCCTTGAGCCACGGACTACTCGAACGTGATCGCAGCTCGTAGAGCTTGTGCGAAGAAGTTCCAGTGACCGCTGGCGGGCAGATTGCGACCGGCGTCGCTGTACGCGCCGTCCGCGTCGTCCAGGTGGTACGGGTTGATCGAGGAAGGCAAACGGCCCACGCAGCAGGTGATCGACAACGACCCCGTGCTGTCGTTCGTGCTGCGTCTGCGCGATCAATCGGAGCCGCGAGGCCTTCCGGCGTTGACGGCGCACATTCCTAGCCTCGCCAGCGAAGCCAACGCACAAAGTACGGACAGAGGTTGAGGTCTGGAGTGTGTCCAAAGGCGGTCGGCTTGCGACAGGATTGCACAGCACTGGCAAGGTCGAAGTCGGGATACCCGCGACCTTCCAGGGAAGGATCTCGAGTGCATCTCAGTGAGTCGGAGGGGGCTGCTCATGAGCGGTACATCACGGTCGCGTCACGACAGGATAGAGCCGGAGCCGCCGCCCGAGCGCGGCTCCGATCGCTTCAGCGACGATCCCCCTGATCCCCTCGCCTCGCTGCTGGCCAAGGTCAACAATGGGGAACACATTTCGACTCCTGGAGACAACGCGGGCGGCGAAGACCGCGACCCCCATGACGAGGAATGGCGGGAACATGATCGCCACGGCCCCTATGCGCAGGGGCGTCGCCGGAGGAACTAACGCACAGGGCGGAGTCCCCGTCTGCGGCAGTGCATGCGGGGACTTGGCGTGAGGGCTGCTCACGCGGGCTGGAGCGGGGCGGCTTGCAAATCGACGAGCAGACGGCGCGCGCCGGGCGACAGCTCGCCCCCGTACGGGCACATGTGGGCCCGACCGTCTCAACGCGGTGGTCGGCCAACTCCACCGGTACAGCT
The DNA here is from genome assembly GCF_053611585.1 of Streptomyces sp. NPDC054794. Classification (NCBI taxonomy): domain Bacteria; kingdom Bacillati; phylum Actinomycetota; class Actinomycetes; order Kitasatosporales; family Streptomycetaceae; genus Streptomyces; species Streptomyces sp. NPDC054794. The sequence continues at coordinate 65,248 of NZ_JBSHAQ010000031.1, forward strand.
GGGACCACCTGGAGGACGAGTACGGCTTCCTGACAGACCAAGCGATCGACCCTGAAAAGGACCCGCTGGAGACCATCCCGGCCGAAGAGTTCCAACGGGTGTGGACTCGGTGAGCGGGCTGGACAACCACTTTAGGAGCGAGGTGAGGTGGTGTGGCGTTGAGCTGCGGAACCGCCACTTGGACTGGAATGGGATCGGCCACCCCCTGGCGACCGGCGTTCCCCGCGGCTCCCCGCTGGATCTGGCACGGGTGTGGCACGGGGAACTTCTGATCCGTAGCTCTGAACCTTCATGATGCCCACGTCATCCTGTCGGACTCTGCCCGTATCGTGCACGCAAGCTCTGGATGCACGACCGACGAAGGGGAGCGCGGGTGGACGAGTGGGTCCCCGTTGACTTGATACATCTGACTGACGGACGAGACGTCTCCCTCGTCCTACGTACGGTTGAGCGCCACGAAGCCCGACGTGCCCGGGTGCGAGCCGAGTGCCTGATAACTACGGATTTCGTGAACGCCCGCTTGCAGACCAACATCTGGCTTGATCATCTCGAAGAGTGGAAGGAAGCACTGAGACGCCTCAGTGCTGGTGAAGACGCCAGCTGGCCGCAAGGGAGTCGAGGCCTGGAGCTGTACTTTCATCCACACGAAAACGGCTGGCTCTCCATCTCGATCCATGACCCCGACAGGTTGACGGTGGCTCTGGGACTCCAGCCAACGGCTGAGTGGATTGATGAGCATGAGGCAAACCTTCAGCGTCTACGTGACGCCTGCGGCGAGCCCTGAAGACAAGCAAGACGTTGCTAACTGAGCTCTACCCGGCCTCACCCACCCAGCTCCCATCCCGTCCGCCGTCGACCCACACACCGTGGAGCGGGCGTGGTTCAGGGGCGTCAAGGTGGAGCGCGCCACTGTACGAACGACCTTGACGCCCCTGGGCCGCGTCTGCTCGGCTCTGCCTGGGTCGATGGTGGACGGGATGGGAGCACCCCGCGCGCGCCATTACGGGCCCGCAGTCGGGAACGGCGCCCCCCTCCATCCCGGTGCCGGCCGATCCCCCGCCGGAGGCATGGCGTTGGCCGTGGGCCGCGCTATGCGGTGATCGCCTCATGGCCTTCGGCCCTATCCCCCTGTGGGCGCGCGTCGGCGCAGCGCGGGCGGAGCGGGCCGGAGGCAGGAGCGGCGCCCGCAGCGGAGCCGGGAAGCGCGCCCGGCGGAGCGGAGCGCAGCCGGGGCTTGAACCCGTGAAGAAGGTTGTAACTCAGTCGGCTGCCTGGGGGCTGCCTGGGGTGCTGCGGCCTCCGCGGCACAGGAATCAAGGATCCCGACCCACCAGAATCCACCGAGCCCCCTTCCTGCCAGGGAAGGGGGCTTAGCGAGCCACAGAGTCATGTGCGAGCCGGGAGCAGCCCTAGACCCACTCCACCTCGGAGACGACCCCCGAGGCCTCCCTAGGGCCCGGCAGCGGCGTCCGAGAAGACGCCACCGGCGCCGACGGGCGAGGACGCGAAGCGCCAAGCGTGGACAGCGCGGCAGTCACCTCGTCCTCACTCGCTCCCGCCAACGCCTCAACCACCCGATCGAGCGCCTCGCTCACCTCAGTGCGCGTGACCACTCGAAGCCGGCGTCGGCGCAGCGTTCTTGACCGTTAGCGGCAGCAACTTCTTCCCGGTCGGGCCGATTTGTATGGCCGTATCCATCTGCGGACAGATGGGGCAGTCGAAAGCCCCATTCATCGGTGGGCGCCGGTGCGAGCCCGTTGACTGGACGATCAGGTGCCCGCGCTGGAGGAGCTGACCGGGCACCCGGTGCGCAGCCGCTACAAGCTGCCCAAGGACCCCGATGTCTGGCCTCCTGCCGATGTGGCCGTCCTGGCTCCAGCGACCTTCAACACGTCAATCAATGGGCTCTGGGGATCACAGAGAAGTTCGCCAGAGCAGAACTCGTGAAGTTGACACCGAAGGATCAGCATCTTGAGTTTCTGCCATCGATGTTGGCGGAGGTGGCAGCCCATAAGGAGGCCGGTCGCGCTATTGCGGCAACCGTCGTCCCGTCCCCTCACTGGGGCCCCGCAGGTCACCAAGTGCCTCTTCGGGGCGGGGGCTGTGCCCACTGGGTCCAGGGTGATCCATGGGTGCAAACCTACGGATGTGCTTCGTCGTTCCTACACTGCGTCGTCACATCGGGGCCTGGCCGGGGAGAGTCCGGCAGGCGTGCCCTGCATCGGGGATCCTCAGCACCTCGACCAGACTGGCGTCACGGTCAGAGCCGTGGCCTGCGGTTTCCGCCCGCTGCATCGCGGTCCTCAGCAGCTCGGGCAGGGCGTTGTCGACGCCTCGGAGTGCCACGGCGTGGATGAGGTGATTGAGCGCGAGACCGAGTTCCTGGTGGACTCATCACCCGCGCCTGCTTTATCCGGTTGCTTTTCGCGGGACAGGTTTGGCGTTTCGGTGCAGCTGAGGCGTAAGTGGCCTACGAGTCTCTTCAGGCTTAGTGTGATTGTATGGGCGAACTAACAGTAGAGGAACGCGCCCAGCAGCACAAAGACGGCTGCAACAAACGGGCACGCGAGCACCAACTTTCGTACGAGAGGTATCGGCGACGGGCGGCGTTGCTTAACGGGATCGCTGCCGTGTCCGGTGCCCTCGCAGGCGGAACGCTTCTGTCTGGGGCCGAAGGCGGAACCGTCTGGGCCTATGTTGCTGGATCCCTCGCTGCGATTGGGGCCATTGCTGCATCTCTAGAGGTGCGGCTCGGTTACACGGCTCAGACGCAAGCGCACGGGCGGGCGGCCTCGCGCTTCGCCACGTTCAGGACTGCCTTCTACGACTTGGCTGATGTCGAGGCCCCTGACCAGGACAAGGTCCGCCTCAAGTTGGATGAACTCACCCAACGCAAAGCGGAGTTGGAAGAAGTCGCGCCCTTGGTCGAAGAATGGGCCAGGAAAAAGCGAGAGCAAGAGGCCAAGCGGCGGAGGGAGGAGGGGAAGTAACTCGCTTTGGTGCAGCTGCCAAAAGGCTACATTCACCAAGGTGTTGCGCGCTGCACCAGGAGATACCCGAGGACAAGCTCTCCCGCGTCTCGGCCTACGATTGGTTCGGCTCCGTCGCCCTGCTGCCTCTCGCGATGGTGCTGGCGGGCTCCGCCGAGCAGGCGTTCGGGCGCACGGCCTCGCTGTGGGGCTGCTCGGGGCTGGTCGTGCTGGTCACGGCGGCGGTGCTGACCGTGCCGGACGTACGGAATCTGACCCTGCGCACCAAGCACGCCACGGAGAACCGCGGGGCCGCCCGCGCCGACGCCCGGGTCGAGCAGCGGGCGTCGGCCGCGCGGCGGGGGCCGCCGCCGGGGTCAGGCCGCCTCGATGATCTCGTCCCGTACCGCCTCGGCCCACTCGACCACCAGCAGTTCGTACTCCGCGCGGTCCTGGGCCGAGAGGTATCCACCCGCACGCAGCCACAGGGCCCGGATCTGCTCGTTCACCTGGGCAGCAGACCGCACGGAACCAGGGGTCGCGGAATCGGGGGACATGCGGCCAAGCGTAGGCGCAGGAGCTGACACTGCGCTACCGGCCCGCTACGCAGACCGTATGGGGTTGGTCACGGCTCCCGGCGCCGCTACTCCGCCACCTCGGCCGCGTGCGGGCTCAGCACGCCCGCCGTCACCAGTCCGATGATGACGACGCCGAGCGCGACGCGGTACCAGACGAACGGCATGAAGCTCTTGTTGGAGATCCACTTCATGAACCATGCGATGACCGCGTACCCGGACACGAAGGCGATCACCGTGGCGAAGAGCGTCGGGCCCCACGACACGTCGTCGCTCTCCATCGCGTCCTTCAACTCGAAGAGCCCGGAGGCGAGTACGGCCGGAATGGCGAGCAGGAAGGAGTAGCGGGCGGCCGCCTCGCGCCGGTAGCCCATGAACAGGCCGCCGCTGATCGTGGCGCCGGAGCGGGAGACGCCCGGGATGAGGGCGCAGGCCTGGCAGAGGCCGTAGATCAGGCCGTCCTTGACGCGGAGGTTCTCCAGCGTCTTGCGCTGCTTGGGCGCCCGGTGCCGGCCGCCCGTCTCGTCGCGCGCCGCCAGCCGGTCGGCGATGCCGATGACGATGCCGACGACGATCAGCATCGTCGCGGTGACCCTGAGATCGCGGAACGGCCCCTCGATCTGGTCCTTGAGCGTCACGCCCAGCACACCGATCGGGATGGAGCCGACGATCACCAGCCAGCCCATCTGGGCGTCGTGGTCGCCGCGCATCGACTTGTCGACCAGCGACCGCGTCCAGGCCGCGATGATCCGGCCGATGTCCTTGCGGAAGTAGATCAGCACCGCGGCCTCGGTACCGATCTGCGTGATCGCCGTGAAGGCCGCGCCGGGGTCCTCCCAGCCCGAGAAGGCCGCGGTCAGCCGCAGATGCGCGCTGGAGGAGACCGGGAGGAACTCGGTCAGCCCCTGGACGAGTCCGAGGACGAGGGATTCAAACCAAGACATGGAGGTACGGCGTCCAGTTGCTGATCGGGGAAGGGCCGGGTCGAACGACGAACGGACGTGTGATGATCATGAATGTGGTGATCATTCGTGTCCCCGGGCAGCGTAGCGCCCCGCAGTGACGGGCCGGACACAGGGGTTCACCGGACGCCCACGACCGCGCAGTTGACGAGAGCCCTCACCGCGCCGCGTTCACCGTCAGGCCGCCGTCGGACCCGCCACCGTCCAGCCCGGCGCCTGCGGGTGGGCCGAGACGTCCTCGTGGCGCACCTCGTCGCCGCAGACCGAGCAGGTGACGACGGGGAGCAGTTCGTTGCCGCAGATGTGCTCGATGACCATGGGGCGGTCGTCGTCCTTGCGCAGATGGCGGTCGCCCCACGCCATGAGGGTCATCAGGACCGGCTCCAGTTCGAGCCCCGCCCGCGTGGGTCGGTACTCGAAGCGCTGCGGCCGCTCGCTGTAGGCGCGCTTGGTCAGGATCCCGGCGTCCACGAGCCGGCGCAGCCGGGTGGCCAGGATGTCGCGCGGCGCGCCGATGTTGCGGACCAGCTGGTCGAAGCGGCCGTTGCCCAGGCACACCTCCCGCAGCACGAGGAGGGAGTACTTCTCGCCGACGAGGGCGAGGGCGTCGGCGATGGAGCAGGGGCGCGGGTCCTTCGTGGCGGCCATGGCGCCCAGTCTAGGTGAGGGTTTGATTTTCCAACCCGGCGAGTTATGGTGAGTTTGGATTTCCTACTCACCGGTAATCGCGCCGGTCACCGCCCGGCGGCCAAGGAGGCCCGCACCATGCGTGACGCAGTCATCGTCGAAGCCGTACGCACCCCCATAGGGAAGGGCAAGCCGAACGGCTCCCTCGCACACGTCCACCCCGTGGAGCTCCTCGCCCACACCCTGCGCACCCTCGTCGAGCGCTCCGGCGTCGACCCGGCACTGATCGACGACGTCATCGGCGGCACCGTCGACCAGGTCGGCGAGCAGGCCATGAACACCACCCGCTACGCCGTCCTGTCGGCGGGCTTCCCCGAGACCGTCCCGGCGACCACGGTGGACCGCCAGTGCGGCTCCTCCCAGCAGGCCGTGCACTTCGCCGCCCAGGGCGTCATCTCGGGGGCGTACGACCTGGTCGTCGCCTGCGGTGTGGAGTCGATGAGCCGGGTGCCGATGTGGTCGAACGTGCCGCCCGGCAAGGACCCCTTCGGCCCCGGAGTGGCCGAGCGCTACCCCGAGGGTCTCGTCCCGCAGGGCATCAGCGCCGAGCTGATCGCCGCCAAGTGGTCCATCACGCGCGAGCGGATGGACGCCTTCGCCGTCTCCTCGCACCACAGGGCGGCCGCCGCCTGGGACGCGGGGCTGTTCGACGCCGAGGTGGCGCCCCTGGACGGCGTGGCGCGCGACGAGTGCGTACGGCCCGGCAGCACCCCCGAGATCCTCGGCGGCCTCAAGCCGGCCTACTACGACCCCGGCTTCGCCGAGCGCTTCCCGCAGATCGGGTGGAGCGTCACCGCGGGCAACGCCAGCCCGATCAACGACGGCGCCTCCGCCGTGCTGATCACGTCCAGCGATACCGCGGCCCGCCTCGGCCTGCGCCCGCTGGCCCGACTGCACAGCTTCGCCGTCACCGGCTCGGACCCGCTGCTCATGCTCACCGGCGTGATCCCGGCGACCGAGAAGGTGCTGCGCCGGGCCGGCCTGGACATCGGCGACATCGACCTGTTCGAGGTCAACGAGGCGTTCTCCAGCGTGGTCCTGGCCTGGCAGCAGGAGACGGGCGCCGACCTCGCCAAGGTCAACGTGCACGGCGGCGCGATCGCCCTCGGTCACCCGCTCGGCGCGAGCGGCACCCGGCTGACCACCACCCTGGTGCACGCCCTGCGCGAGCGCGGCGCCCGCTACGCCCTGCAGACGATGTGCGAGGCGGGCGGACTCGCCAACGCCATGATCCTGGAGAACGTGTGACGGAACGTCAGCTCGCGCGCAGGTGGTGGCGCTTGCGCCAGGCCACCACCGCGCCCGCCACGGTCGGTACGGCGATGCACGCCATCGCGATCAGGAAGGCCGGCGAGGTCGGCGACGAGGCACGGGCGCCCGCGACCGCGTAGGCGGCGGTGTTCGGCACCGAGCCGAGCGCCGTCGCCAGCAGGAACGGCGACCAGCCCATGCGGGACACGGCGGCGCAGTAGTTCGCGGCCCAGAACGGCACGCCCGGGAACAGCCGCGCCGCCATCATCGAGCGGAACCCGTGCCGGCTGAGCTGGCCGTCGGCCGCCTTCAGCCAGCGGCCGCGCAGCAGCGGGCGCAGCGCCTCCTGGCCGAGCATCCGGCCGAGGCCGAAGGCGGCCGCGCCGCCCAGCACGGTGCCCGCGAGCGAGGCGCCCAGCCCCAGCTGGGAGCCGAACAGGGCGCCCGCCGCCAGGTTCAGCAGGGGCCGCGGCACGAACGCCACCGTGCACAGCCCGTACAGCACCACGAACGCGGCCGCCGCCGCACTCCCGCCGAACTGGGGCGGCCACCCGTGAGTGATCAGCTTCTGCGGCTCGAACAGCAGCACCGAGGAGGCGGCGGCCGCGAGCAGCACGACGAGCAGGGACAGCCGCGACCAGGGCGACAGCAGCACGCGCGTGCAGCGCGCCGCGAGAGTCGCGCGCGGCACGGGCGCCGCCGAGGCGACGGCTACGGTGAGCTCCGTGACGGCGGCCCGGGGACAGGCCGTCGCGGTGCCCCCAGAGCGGTTGGTGGCATCGAGCATCCGGTGACACTAACCGACGAAGATGTCTGATCGCCGTATGGTTCGTCTCATGACCGTCACAGGTGCGGGCCCGGTGGACGTGCCCCACAGCGCCCTCGCCGACACGCTGCTGGAGCGGCTCACCGGCGCGTACTCCGCGGCCGCCGACCGGGAACGCGCCGCGGCCATGCGGGCGTACATGAAGGACGTGGCCCCCTTTCTCGGGATCCCCACCCCAGACCGCCGTGCGCTGTCCCGCGCGGTGCTGGCGGGCACCTCGCGCCCCGACGAGAGCGACTGCGCCGCGCTCGCGCTGCGCTGCTGGGAGCTGCCCGAGCGCGAGTACCACTACTTCGCCGTCGACTACCTGCGCCGGCACGCGGCCCGCTGCTCGTCCGGCTTCCTGCCCGTGGCCCGCCACCTCCTCACCACCGTCCCCTGGTGGGACACGGTCGACCTGCTCGCCGCGCACCTCGTCGGCGCCCTCGTCGCCGCCGACCCCGAGCTGGTCGCCGACATGGACCGGTGGATCGCGGACGACGACCTGTGGGTCGCCCGCACCGCCCTGCTCCACCAGCTGCGTTACAAGGAGCGGACCGACACCGACCGGCTCTTCGCCTACTGCCTGCTCCAGTCCGGCCACCCCGACTTCTTCATCCGCAAGGCCATCGGCTGGTGCCTGCGCGAGTACGCCAAGACCGACCCGGAAGCCGTCCGGGACTTCCTGGCACGCGAGCGGGGCCGGTTCGCGCCGCTCACGGTCCGCGAGGCCCTGAAGAACATCGGGGCCTGACCCCGCGCCGGGGCGAGGGCGCGCCGCAGGGGCGCGCGGAGCTGCGAAAAACCATTCGACGGGGGGCCGGGCGTCGGCGATGATCGGCGTCATGTTCCGGTACGCCTTCGTCCTCGCAGCATCCGCGGTCGCGGATGCTCCGAAGGCTGCCGTGCCGATCTTCCAGGCCGCCGTCGACGGCGCCCGAAGCTGACCCTCTCCGGAACGTCCGGCGGACCCCGCAGGGGGAGGGTCGGCGAGTCCTTGGGGTCCCCGTCACCACTTACGAGGCTTCGAGGTAGAGCCATGCCCAAGACGGCATACGTGCGCACCAAGCCGCACCTGAACATCGGCACGATGGGTCACGTCGACCACGGCAAGACCACCCTGACCGCCGCCATCACCAAGGTCCTCGCCGAGCGCGGCACCGGCACGTTCGTGCCGTTCGACCGCATCGACCGCGCCCCGGAGGAGGCCGCCCGCGGCATCACCATCAACATCGCGCACGTCGAGTACGAGACCGACACCCGGCACTACGCGCACGTGGACATGCCGGGCCACGCCGACTACGTCAAGAACATGGTCACCGGCGCCGCGCAGCTCGACGGGGCGATCCTCGTCGTCTCCGCGCTCGACGGGATCATGCCGCAGACCGCCGAACACGTGCTGCTCGCCCGGCAGGTGGGCGTCGACCACATCGTGGTGGCGCTCAACAAGGCCGACGCCGTCGACGACGGCGACGACACTGTGCTGACCGACCTGGTGGAACTGGAGGTACGGGAGCTGCTCACCTCGCACGGCTACGGGGGCGACTCCGTGCCCGTCGTACGGGTCTCCGGGCTCAAGGCCCTGGAGGGCGACCCACGTTGGACGGCGTCGATCGAGGCGCTGCTCGACGCCGTGGACACCTATGTGCCCATGCCGGAGCGGTATCTGGACGCGCCGTTCCTGCTGCCCGTCGAGAACGTGCTCACCATCACCGGGCGGGGCACGGTCGTCACCGGCGCGGTCGAGCGCGGGACCCTCCGGCTCGGGGACCGGGTCGACGTGCTCGGCGCCGGCGTTGAGAGCGTCGTCACCGGCATCGAGACCTTCGGCAAGCCGATGGAGGAGGCGCAGGCCGGGGACAACGTGGCGCTGCTGCTGCGGGGCGTCGCGCGGGACACGGTGCGCCGCGGCCACGTGGTGGCCGCGCCGGGCAGCGTGGAGCCCCGCCGGCACTTCACGGCGCGGGTGTACGTGCTGTCGGGGCGCGAGGGCGGCCGTACGACGCCGGTGTCGAGCGGTTACCGGCCGCAGTTCTACATCCGGACCGCGGACGTGGTCGGGGACGTCGACCTCGGTGAGGTGGCCGTCGCGCGGCCCGGGGACACGGTGAGCATGACCGTGGAGCTGGGGCGGGACGTGCCGTTGGAGCCGGGGCTCGGGTTCGCCATCCGTGAGGGCGGGCGGACGGTCGGTGCGGGGACGGTCACGTCCGTGGGCTGACCGTCGTACCAGGGGAGCCGCGTGGCCGGTCACGCGGCTCCCCCGCACGCGATGTCACCGGTCACCGGCACAATGGGGACGTGAGCGACCCGATACCCGTACTGCGCACCACCGACCACGGCACCGCCAAACTCATGCCCGACGTCGACCGTGAGCGGGCCTGGCTGCTCACGGTCGACGGGGCGCCGCAGTCGTACGTCGACCTGGACGAGCCGACGCATCTGGAGTTCGAGTACACGCGTCGGCTCGGGTACGTGCTGGACACGGTGGGCGAGCCGGGGCGGCCGCTGGATCTGGTACACCTCGGCGGCGGCGCGCTCACGCTGCCCCGGTACCTCGCGGCGACCCGCCCCGGCTCCCGGCAGGACGTCGTCGAGGCCGACGGAAAACTGCTGGAGCTGGTCGCCGAGCACCTGCCGCTGCCACCGGGCGCCGGCATCGCGCTGCACCACGCGGACGCCCGCGTCTGGATCGAGGCCGCGCCGGACGACTCGGCCGACGTACTGATCGCCGACGTCTTCGGCGGCTCCCGGGTCCCCGCGCACCTCACCTCGCTCGCGTACGCCCGTGAGGCCGAGCGCGTCCTGCGGGCCGACGGTGTCTATCTGGCCAATCTCGCCGACGCGGCGCCGTTCGCCTTCCTGCGCTCCCAACTGGCCACCTTCGGGGCCGTGTTCGAGGAACTGGCGCTGATCGCCGAGCCGGGCGTGCTGCGCGGCCGCCGGTTCGGCAACGCGGTCCTCGTCGCCTCGCACCACCCCGTCGACACGGCGGCCCTGTCCCGGCGCGCCGCCTCCGACGCGTTCCCGGCCCGCGTCGAACACGGCACCGCGCTCAGGGAGTTCGTCGGCGGCGCCCGCCCGGTGCGCGACGAGGACGCCGTGCCGTCGCCCGCGCCGCCCGACGGGGCGTTCGGCATCGGCTGAGCCGTCCCACGCGGCGGTACTGCGGGTGGCGGGCAGGCTCAGCGCCCGCCCGCCACCCGCAGTACCGCGCCCGTCGTGTAGGAGGCGTCCGGCGACAGCAGCCAGGAGATCGCCGCGGCGATCTCCTCCGCCCGGCCGGGGCGGCGCAGCGGGACCGTGTCGGACATGCGGTGCGCGCGGTCGGGGTCGCCCATCGCCGCGTGCATCTCGGTGTCGATCACGCCGGGGGCGACCGCGTTGACGCGGACGCCGTCGGGGCCGAGTTCCTTGGCCAGGCCCAGGGTCAGGGCGTCCACGGCCGCCTTGGTGGCCGCGTAGTGGACGTACTCGCCGGGGCTGCCGAGGGTCGCGGCCGCCGAGGTGACGTTCACGATCGCGCCGCTCCCCCGCGCGCTCATCAGCCGGGCGGCCAGGCGCGAACACAGCAGTGTGCCCAGCAGGTTGACGTCGAGGACCCGGCGCAGGACGGCGGGGTCCGTGTCCGCCAGCCGTCCCAGCGGCCCCGTCACCGCCGCGTTGTTCACCAGACCGGTGACCGGCCCCAGCCGCTCCTCCGCGGAGTCGAAGAGCCTTTCCACATCGGCTTCGACGGCGGTGTCCACCCGCACGGTCACGGCACGCGCCCCCGCCGCGCGCACGCCCTCGGCCACCGTCTCGGCGGCCTCGCCGTCACGGATGTACCCGACCACCACGTCGTGCCCGTCGGCCGCGAGCCGCAGGCAGGTCGCGGCGCCGATCCCCCGGCTGCCGCCGGTGACGACCGTGACGAGACGTTTCATGGGAGACCTCCTGGTGCGGCGGACGGGCACGAAGATCGACTCACTCTACGACCGCGGGGCCCGCCCGGTCCGATACGGGTCCGGGGTCAGGCCCGCAGGTGTCCGAGCGCGTCGTCGTCCATCGGACAGGGCCGCTCCACCGGCGACAACGCGGTCGCCCGGCCGAGTTCACCCGCCCTGACCAGAGCGTGCTTCTCGACGGCGAGGACGGTCTCCTGACCCTCCTTGGTGCCCCAGCCGCAGCGGTACGTCATCCACAGGAGAGACGGCCTGACCCATGTCAAGCCTCGCTCGCAAACCCTTTGCGAAGCTGGGCCACTCCCCCTTGCCCGACCGCAGGCCCCCGCGAGGCCCGTACCTGAAACGTCGTAGCCTTCGCCTCGTGACCGGAGAGAACCAGCAGACTGACGACCTCAACACCCAGGTTCCACCTGATCACCAGTCGCCATGGGACAGCACGGATTGGGCGAGACTTCGCACCGCCCGAGGCAACGGGGGATTTCTACCGGCCGCGCTGTCGCGCCTTCTGGACCCCGACCCAGCGGTTCAGATCAGGGCCATCAGCGAGCTGGAGCCGGTGTACCACCAGAACAGCTTCTACGAAGCCACTCTCCCCACGGCCCTGTACGTGGCCGCATCCTTGACCACCCCGCTACCGCGACCGCCGCAACCGGCCGACAGGCTGATCCGGAAAGTCGCCATCCCCTCCGGGCAGCCCTGCTGGACTGGCTTGGGACACTTGCCTACGACGCCGACGACGAGTGCCTTGCCATCGGCCAACGGCACTTCAAGGGCAACCACCTCGACGACTACTACCCGGAAATGCGCGCCTTCCGGGACCAGCGCCCGCCGTTCTACCGTGACTGACGATGTGGTGATCCATGTGCTGGCGAGGGCGGCCGCGGCCTGATCAGAACAGCGTGAGTGCTTTGGCTATGCGCCGCGAAGTGCCCTTGTGCGTGACCCATCTGCTCAGGGTCTCCAGCTCGGTCCGTGCTGCCCGGCGCCCGAGCAGAGCCAGCGCGACGATGCCCGCCTCAGCCACTTGAGGCGAGCGGGGGGCGTCTTTGGACCGATGGTCCAGGGAGGTCTCGACGAGGCCGACAAGGGCACGGACGGTGTCCGGCCGAGGCGGAAGGAGGGAAAGCATCCAAGCGAGTCCACGCAGCACGTGAGCGTTGTACGGGTCGAAACACGCGTTCACATCGAACTGAAGGTGCGGATGACCGAGAAGCGGGACGGTGCGATCCAGATGAGCCAGCTCCAACCACCCGAGAACTGCTCGTCGCGCCTCCTCCGGGCCAACAGCGTCCAGCAGGACCGACCCGGTTCGTCTCCACTTCGCCGATGGTGCGTCGGCCGTCGCGGGGGCCGCATGCCCCAGCAGCCGCTGCCACGGCTCTCCTCCGGCAGTTGCTTGCTCGAGAGCCGCGTCGGCCCACGGTTCACCGGGATTGAGCACCGGACCAGGGAAATGAGCCAGTAGGTTTCGCATTCCGGGTTCCGCGCCGTTCGCGGCCGCCTGCGTGCGACGGAAGCCCGGCAGGTTCACCGTCGCGCTTGTGCGCCGGAAGGCGGCCAGGACGGCGGTGTCGGGAGTACGCCCGGCTGCAAGTTCCGCGTCGGCCAGTTCCCAGATCCGGTGGGTCGACCAAATGACGTACTGGTCCCTCAACCGGGAGAGCTGTTCCTGGCGTTCGGCAGCCAACAGGTCCCCGTCGAGGCCACGGACGACTCCGGAGGCGACCATGAGCAGTTCGGTGCGGAGGTATCCCGGATTCCGCCTGAACTCCTCGGCCGACCAGTCGTCTTCCACATGGGCGTACCAATGGGCCCATATACCGGCGAGCTCCAGCCGGTCCTTGTCGGGCAGGGCCCGTAGGAGCTCCATGTTCTCGAACCCCACGCCCGTCATGGAGCCGTTGTTGCAGGCGGCCCGCATGACGGCGCGAGACAGCTCTGGCAGATCGCCCCGCTCGGCGAGGGCTCGGTAGTGAGCGGCCTGTTCTCCCAGGACCTGGGTGTTCCCCATCCATCTGCTCATGGCCGGCAGCGTAGAAGGGGCCACTGACATCGAACGCGTCCCCACCCCTGGGGGCTCAGGCGTTCTCCCGCCTCCGTACAGCGTCCGCTACCCCGGACGCAGGCGACCGCCAGGGGTCTGCCAAGGCGGCTTGATGATCCATGTCAAGCCGCGTTCACAAACCTTTCTGGGACTGGTGCAGCCGGCGGGATCAACGCTGGGAAGGGCGACCGTTTGGGCACCGCGGCCCAGAGCACCCATGGCTACCCTTCAGTCTCGCTGACCTGCAGGGATGGCCCGAGTAGGCCGCCTTTGCCGAGTGGATATGCGAGACGGCGATTGCTGGATAGAGTCGTCTCGTTACAGCTGGTTGTGGGGACAACCAAAGGGCCGTTCGGCTGCCAACGTCCTGGGGAGGGCCTGCAGCACATGAGTCGTCGCTCTACTGGTCTCGTCGGCGTCTGGGCCGAGATGCAACGCCAGCAACAGCGCCAGTTGGAAGCCGAAGCCAGACGGCGGAGACAAGAGGAGCAGCAAGCGCGCGCCTATCAGCGGCGAGCCACCCAGAGCCACCGCGAGTACCGCCAGGCAGAGGCACAACGCGGTACGGAAGAACTGGACGCGCAGGTTGCGTCGCTCCAGGGCCTTCTCGCTGTCGGTTGTCAGGCGCGGGCCTTCAGGACAGCAGCACTCATGCGGGCTGAGGAGGTCCAACCCTTCTCTCCGGGAGCCTTGGCCTACCCCGTGCCCATGCCGAACCCGGATCAGTACCAGGCGCAGGGTGGCTGGACTGCGAGCCGCCGGGCGCAAGCTCAGGCCGAAGCGCGGGCGTGTTTCGAACGGGACTGGCAGGCTGCACAGGCTGCGGAGACTCAGCGCCAGCAGCAGCTTGCCGCATCTCAGAGGGAGTACGACCAGTGGGCCGGTGCCCAGCTGGCGGAGGTTCGCCGACACAATGCTGGCGTTCGTGAGGTGACCGAGGGGGTCAGACGTGGAGACCCCGATTCGGTGGTCGAGTACTTCTCCGCCGCTCTCTACTCGTCGACCGCATGGCCTGAGAACTTCCCTCGACAGTTCTCTGCGGCGTACGACTCAGCAGCGCGGCAGCTGGTCCTCGATTGGGAGCTCCCGGGGTACGGCGTGGTCCCCGAAGCGAAGTCCGTGCGGTACGTGTCCTCGCTCGACCAGGACAAGGAATCCCCTCGCCCCGTGGGCCAGCGTCGGGCTCTGTACAGAGAGGTCGTCGCGCAGTGTGTGCTCCTCGTCCTGCATGAACTCTTCGCCGCGGACGAGCTGGTTGTACTCGAATCCGTGATCTTGAACGGATTCGTGGATGATCACGATCCTGCGACTGGGCGGCGTGGCCACCTTTTCCTTGCGACTGTCATGGCTGCGCGGTCCTCGTTCCGTGATCTGCACTTGGCTCAGGTGGAGGCGGTCAGTTGTCTGACCGACGGACTTCGAGGGCAGCTTTCAGCACGGCCGGACCAACTGACCCCAGTGCGACCGAACCGTCGGCCGCAGGATGTCGGCAACCGTGTTGTCGCTCACGGCAGCGATGATGAACCGGACCTGTACGACATGGATCCGATCGCATTCGAGAACCTCGTGGCTGATCTCTTCCGGGCCATGGGGATGCAGGCAGTCACCACCCAACGTTCGAACGACGGCGGTGTGGACGTCAACGCGCTGGACCCGACACCGATTCGCGGCGGCAAGATCGTCGTGCAGGTGAAGCGCTACCGCAACACGGTGCCACCCACCGCTGTACGTGACTTGTACGGGACCGTGCACGATGCCGGTGCCAACAAGGGTGTCCTCGTGACGACGTCAGGATTCGGCCCCGGCTCACACACCTTCGCCAACGGCAAACCCCTGGAACTGATCTCAGGAACGGAACTCGTCGACCTGCTGCATCGTCATGGTCTGCGTGGGCGACTGGGCGAAGGAGGCCGCCCTACCACGGGGCAAGCGACACCGACGAGCCCGGAACCTCAACTGCCAGCCGACTACAACATCCTCGGCATGTCTTGGTCCGGAAGCGTCGCCCTGGACGTGTGCGCTCTCGTCTGTCGCGGCAACCGTGTCCTCAGCGATGATCACTTCGTCTTCTTCAACAACCACCAGACACCCGACGGCACCGTGCGAGCTCTACCTGCTACTGCGCCGGACAAGGCCGCGATCTGCGTGGCCTTCGACGGGCTGCCGGAGACGGCCGACCGATTCGTGCTCGTGGCCGCGATCGACCCGGAGATCAACCCGGACGCCGATCTCTCCGGTTTCACGGACGCCTGCATCCGACTTCTGGATCCGGGTATGACCGAACTGGGGCAGCTTGAGGTCTCCGACGGCCGGCCCCACGAGACCGCCCTGGTACTCGGCTCGTTCCGCCGAAGGCCCAATGGGGACTGGGACTTCGTACTCGGCGGCAAGGGCTACACAGGCGGCCTGGAGGAACTCGTCAAGGACTACGGCGTCGAAGTGGAGTAGAGCCTGCGTCCGCCACCTCGCGTGCGGCATTGTCGAGATGTCGCTCCATGCGCCGGACGCGTTTCGGCTCGCATGGGCGACTGCCTGCCGCTTGCGGCTGACGTGCTCCGGCGGATCGAGCAGCGGGTCGAAATTCGGTGGTCATCTGAGTTGGCCGAGCCCACGCTGTATGCCATGGAAGAACCGCCCCGCAGGATCCGCGCGCTCCACACGGCGTCCACGATCACCGTCTACCAGGCGTACCGCCCGGAGATCGGCGGACCCGCCGCCCGCAAGGGTCGTTTCCCGGCCGCGTGGAAGCCTGACCGCATGACGTGGATCAAGCCCAGCTTCATGTGGATGATGTACCGCTCCGGCTGGGGCACGAAGGAGGGGCAGGAGACCGTCCTCGCCGTCGAGATCACTCGCGACGGCTTCGACTGGGCGCTGCGCCATGCCTGCCTGTCGAGTTACGTTCGCGGACTGCATCCCGATCGCGGCACCTGGCAGCGTGACCTCAAGCGCGCACCGGCCCGTGTCCAGTGGGATCCCGAACGCGATCTGCACCTGCGTCCCCTGCCGTACCGCTCGCTGCAACTGGGGCTCTCGGGTGAGGCATCGGCGCGTTACGCGGACGAGTGGATCGTGTCCATCCGCGACGTGACCCCGCTCGCCCACGAGATCCACGCCCTCGTCAAGGACGGCCAACTGGACTCAGCTGCCCGACTGCTCCCCCAGGAGCAGGGATACCCCGCCGGCGAAGAGCTACTGGCCCACCTGTGTCCCTGACCGGCTGTCCGGCACAACGGCTGGCATCACCCACGGGTCACAAGGCGGCAGAGGTTTGTGAACGCTGCTTGATGATCCATGTCAAGCCTCGCTCACAAACCATTCGCGAACCTCACTCGGCTCGGCGAGAGGGGGCGGCGGATTCCTACCGGACACGCTCTCTCACCTCCTCACCCCCGACCCAGCGGTTCATATCAATAGCCATCCTCGCAATCGGTACTCTAGGTTGATCAGGATGCTTGAGGCCCTGACCAGGCCACCAGAGCATGCGCCGCGCGAGAGTGCGATGGCGTCCTAGGGGGAGTAATTCTATATCCCGGCTTTCCGGGAATATTTGCAGGCAGTCACGCTCGCGTCCCGTGCCTGAATCATCTCCTGATCCGAGGGCTCCATCGATTGCCCTGCGGGCGTCGCTTGTCCTAGTGAATCAGGGGAGGATTCTTTGATGCGCTCCATGCGTAATGGCGGCCGAGCTGCCACCGTCTTTGCTGCGCTTGCGTTCGTCCTGGCGCCGACTGTCGGATACGCGGCCGACGACGTGCCCACCGGCGCGGCGACAACCGCCGAACCCGGAAACGGCACCGACCAGACCGACGGTGTCGACACCTCAACGGACGAGCCGTCCGGGCTCTCTTCCGCGTCGCACACCTACTGCTCGCACGACGGCTACACCGCGACGGGCGACCCTCGGCAGCGCTGCACCAAGCTCGACAACGGTTACCTCTTCCACTGGAAGAACACCCTCGACACTGAAACGCGCGCCTACACCAGGTACGAAAAGACTGGCGGTGACAGCGTTTCGGTCCCGCTCGGCTTCAGCTACAACGGCACCGAGCACTGGAGCGGTTACTTCTCCATGGATTCGGGTGACGCGAAGACGAAGTCGTGGAGTTTCGGTGCACGGAACAGGGACTGCAAGTCGACGATCGGTCTCCTGCAGCAGCGGAGCCATGACAAGGTTCAGACGCCGATAGCGAAGTGCTGATCTGACAACGTTTCGTGTGCGCCCCCGAATCTCCTTCGGGGGCGCTTTAGGGTCACCAACAGAGAGGATATGAGGTGTTCGGCGCTGTCTTCGGTGACGACATGTGGTTCCTGGCCGGGCTCACGATCGTTGCCACAATCGTGGGGCTGTCCGCGTGGGCAATGGCCCGCCGGCGCCAAGTGCCACACTCCTCCTGGTGGTTGCCCCTGGCCTTCTGCCTGACCGGCGTGCTCGGCGTCACGCTCGCGCTGCGCGGAGGCGAGGCAGGCCGTGCCGAGTGTGTGATCAATCATGAGGTCACTGAGCCGCTGTACACCACACAAGGGTTGTGGAACCTGGCGATGTTCGTCCCGCTCGGCCTGTTCGGCGTGCTGGCACTGCGCCGGCCGCTTCCCATACTTGTCGGTGTCCTGGCCCTGCCCTGCCCTATCGAACTCGCCCAGGCCCTGACACCGTTCGTGAGCGGAATCTGCGACAGCGCCGACGTGGAGATGAACGCCGGTGGGGGCATTCTGGGCGTGGCCTTGGGGCTCGTGCTGGTGCGGGGGCGCGTCGCGTGGAAGGCGTGGGCCCGTCCCACCTTGATCGTGGCCGCGGTGCTCGCTGTGACGGGGATGGCGGTCTGCCAGACCGCGATCACCCTGGACCACGTGGACGGCTCCGGCGTCCGGGACGCGCACGGTGCCGAGCGGAAGGCCGCCGAGCGGGCCATCCATCAGGCATTCGGGAACTACTATCACGTCGGTGCCGTACGCGTCAGCCCCGGCCTCGACGGGTACAACGGCTGGTTGTCCATCCAGCTGTCCGATGGATTTCCCGCGGAACTGATGTGGCCCGGTGGGCGCCAACTGAACGTGAGCTTCGAAAACTCCACCCACCCGACCAAGGCCAGCTTTCCGGTTTCTGGTGTCGGAAAGCCCCGTGATGTTCGGAGTGCGTACCTCGTCGCCCGCGCCTACATGAAGGCCCACTACCCCTGGGCCGAGGCAGCCTCCTGGCACGAGACCCGACCTGTGGGCAGCAAGGCCGAGTTCGGATGGCTCTCCTCTTGGCGGTTCAAGGAGCACGGGGTGGTGATGCCCCGCAGCCTCGACGTGCAGATCAATCGAGCCGGCCGTGTCTCGCAGATGCTGGTGGACCTCGGGCCCACGCACGTGGACCTTCCCGCCCAGCTGATTTCGGCGAAGCAGGCCGAGGCGATCGCGAGGAAGAAGCAGAAGAAGAACGGTGCCGATGTCGGGGGGCTGAGGATCCGGGCCGACGTGTTGAAGGTCGAACGTGCCAAAGGCTGGCAGGGCCCCTGGCGTGTGGTGTGGTCCGTGAAGATCACTGACACAAAGTGCACGCCCGACGAGGACGGCTCTGGTTGCGAGCCGTTCGACACGGTCGTCGACGCGGGCACCGGTCAGATCTACGACGAGTGAAGGGCGGCCCTTTGCTGGCCGAACCATCGGCGGGCTCAGCGTGACCGGGATGAGCCGGAGCAGCGGCGGCGAAGTGTCTCGCCGGCCAAGTCGCAAGCATGAAGGTTGGTTCAATGCGCGCCCAGCTGCGCAGTTTGAGCACTCGGCGGTCGCATCCCGAGCGTAGAGGGATCGCCGCACTCACGCGCTCACCCCCGTGCGGCGTCGGTCTCTGGTGGCGCACAGGAGTCTGCCAAAGCGGCATGATGACCCAGGTCATGCGGTCGCGCTTCCACGTGGACGGAAAGCGCCCGTTTCGGGCGGCGGGGAGGCCGATTCCGGGGCGGTAGGCCTGGTGGACGGTGACGGTGGACTCCGTGTGGCGGGCCCGGATGCGGAACCGGGGTTCCTGGTCGACCGGTTGATCGTTCTGCTCGTGCTGATCATTCACTCGAACAGGGTCGGGGCTCTCCCGGCTCGAACACCACTCAATATCGGCGCAAGCCTCTTGGCTCCGCCCGCGCCGTGCCCAACACTGTGCCGATGACGCAGCGCGTGGAGCTCGCGACCGTGTTGGACCGACTGGCCGTGGACGGGCTGGTCACGGAGTACGCGGTGGCGGTGGACGACGGTGACTGGGCGGCGTATCGACGGCTGTTCACGCCGGACGGGCGGGCGGACTACCGTTCGGCCGGCGGGATCGAGGGGGACGCGGGGCAGGTCGCCGCGTGGCTGACGGAGAGCCTGGGGCTGTTCTCGATGCGCCAGCATCTGATCGTCAACCGCCGGCTGCGGTTCGGGATCCTGGAGCAGGACACCGGGGACACCGCGCGGGTGCTGGCGGACTACGTCAATCCGATGCGGTTCGCGGGCGACGGCGACGGCGGGTCCACGGCGCCGGACTTCGTGTGCGGCGGCCGGTACTCCTTCGGGTTGCTGCGGACGGCCGAGGGGTGGCGGCTGCGCGAGGTGGTCGTCCAGGAGAAGTGGCGCCGGCTCGACGGAACCGGCCCGCGCCGCACGTCCCCGGCCGAATGATCCGAGGCCCCCTGTCGGAGATCCGCTTCCCGTGCGCACACTGGAGGGACCAGCCGGGTAGGGAGGCGACGTATGAAGACGTTCGACCGGTGGCTCACCTCCCCGTGGCGTCGCTGCGTCGTCGCCGCGCTCACGGGTGCCCTGCCGGTGTTCGCCTTCCCGGCGCCCGCGCTGTGGTGGTTCGCGTACGTCGCCCTGGTCCCGTGGCTGCTGCTCGCGCGCTCGGCGCCGACCGGGCGGCGGGCGCTGTACGACGGCTGGCTCGGCGGGTTCGGGTTCATGGTGGCGGTGCACCACTGGCTGCTGCCGAGCCTGCACGTCTTCATCTTCCTGATCGCCGCGCTGCTCGGCGCGCTGTGGGCGCCCTGGGGCTGGCTGACGCGGCGGTTCCTCGGCGGCGTGCCCTCGCCCGGCCGGTGCGCGGCCGCGCTGCTGGTGCTGCCGTCCGCCTGGCTGGCGGTGGAGCTCGTCCGGTCCTGGCAGGGGCTCGGCGGCCCCTGGGGCATGCTCGGCTCCAGCCAGTGGCAGCTGGAACCGGCGCTGCGGCTCGCCTCGGTGGGCGGTGTGTGGCTGCTCAGCTTCCTGGTGGTGGCGGTCAACGTCGCGGTCGCCGCGCTGGTGGCGGTGCGCGCCGCCCGGATGCCCGCCGTCGCCGCGCTCGCCGCCACGGCGGCGGCGACCTCAGCGGCCTGGGTCTGGTCGCCCCGCCCCGATGTCGACGGGCATGTGCGGATCGCCGTCGTCCAGCCCGGCGTCATCGGCGGTCCGGACAGCACGGGGCGGCGCTTCGACCGGGAGGAGCAGCTGACCCGGCGGCTCGCCGGGCAGCACCTCGACCTGATCGTGTGGGGGGAGAGCAGCATCGGCTTCGACCTCGGTCAACGGCCCGACCTGGCGCGGCGCGTCGCGGCCCTGTCCCGGGAGACCGGCACGGACATCCTGGTCAACGTGGACGCCCGCCGCTCCGACCGGCCCGGCATCTACAAGAGCTCGGTCCTGATGGGCCCGCACGGCCCGACGGGCGCGCGGTACGACAAGATGCGGCTGATCCCGTTCGGCGAGTACATCCCGGCGCGCTCCCTGCTGGGCTGGGCGACCTCCGTCGGCAAGGCGGCGGGCGAGGACCGGCGGCGCGGCACCGAGCAGGTCGTGATGGACGTCGGGCACGGGATGCGGGTCGGCCCGCTGGTGTGCTTCGAGACCGCGTTCCCGGACATGAGCCGCCATCTCGCCGAGGACGGCGCGGACGTGCTGATCGGCCAGTCGGCCACGTCGACGTTCCAGGGCAGCTGGGCGCCCGAGCAGCACGCCTCGCTCGCCGCGCTGCGGGCCGCCGAGACCGGCCGGCCCATGGTGCACGCGACGCTGACCGGGGTCTCCGCCGTCTACGGGCCGAGCGGGCAGCGCCTGGGCCCGTGGCTCGGCACCGACGCGAGCACGGCCCGGGTGTACGAGGTGCCGCTGGCGCACGGCATCACGCCGTACGTCCGCTTCGGCGACTGGCCGGTGCACGGCGCGCTGCTCGTGCTGGTGGCCCTGTGCGGCACCGAGGGCGTGCGGGCGCTCAGGCTGCGCCGGACCGGTCCTGAACCGCGCGTACCACCCGCTCGCACAGTGCGTGAGTCTCCAGTGCGTCACGGGCACTGAGCACCTTGCCCGCGCGTACGGCGTCGAGGAACGCGAGCACCGCCTGCTCCATGCCGCGCTGCCGGGCGACCGGCACCCAGTCGCCGCGCCGGCGCACCGTCGGCTGGCCCTTGTGGTCGATCACCTCGGCGAGGTTGACCACCTGACGCTTGGTGTCCTGCCCGGAGACTTCGAGGATCTCCTCCGCCGAGCCGCTGCGCCGGTTCATCACGCCGAGCGCGGTGAAGCCGTCCCCGGCGAGCTGGAGCACGACGTGGTGCAGCAGACCGTCCTCGACGCGGCCGCGCACGCCGACGTCGTCGATGGCGCCCGGCGCCAGGAACCGCAGGGTGTCCACGACGTGGATGAAGTCGTCGAGGATCATCGTGCGCGGGTCCTCCGGGAGCCCGATGCGGTTCTTCTGCATCAGGATCAGCTCGCGCGGATGGTCGGCGCACTGCGTGTAACCGGGGGCGTGGCGCCGGTTGAAGCCGACGGCGAGGGATACGCCGCGCTCCTCGGCGAGCGCCACGAGGCGTTCGGAGTCGGCGAGTTCGTAGGCGAGCGGCTTGTCGACGTACGTCGGTACGCCCGCCTCCAGGAGCCGCGTGACGATCTCCGGGTGGGCGGGGGTGGGCGCGTGCACGAAGGCGGCGTCGAGGTCCTGGGCGAGCAGGGAGTCCAGGGTCGTGTGCCGGCTGTCCTCGGGGAGGTGGAGGCCGTCGGCGACCCGGGCGAGCGTCCCGGGCGTGCGGGTCTGCAGGTGCAGCCCGATGTCCGGCCGCGTGCCCAGCACCGGCAGGTACGCCTTCTGCGCGATGTCGCCGAGTCCGATGCAGCCGACCTTCACGTGCCCTCCCCCAGCGGTTGACCGACGATGTCTGCTGGAAGCATACGGCGGCCGTAATTGCCTGGTGGGGCGGATCGAGGTGGGTCAGGATGCGGGTATGACGACCGAGCGCCGTGAACCCGCCCAGAACGCCGACGAACGCGCGATGCTGGAGGGCTGGCTGGACTACCACCGGCAGACGCTGGCCCACAAGTGCGCGGGCCTGGCCGACGAGCAGCTGCGGACCGCGTCGGTTCAGCCGTCCCCGCTGTCGCTCATGGGGCTGGTGCGGCACATGGCGGAGGTGGAGCGTGGCTGGTTCCGCAAGGTGCTGGTGGGCGACGACCCGGGGCCGATCTACTACAGCGACGAGGACCGGGACGGCGAGTTCCATCTCACCGAGGCGGACACCTGGCAGGAGGCGTACGACACCTGGCAGGCGGAGATCGCCGTCGCCCGGCGCCATGCGGCCGGCCTCGCCCTGGACGATCTCTCCACGGGGTCGAGCCACATCACCGACGAGCCGTTCAGTCTGCGCTGGATCTACACCCACATGATCGAGGAGTACGCCCGGCACAACGGCCACGCCGACCTGATCCGCGAGCGGATCGACGGCGCCACCGGGGACTGACGTCAGCCCGGGCGGCGCGGTGCCCCTCGTACGGGGAAGGAGATCACCCGTGCGGGGCATCATCCGCCTGTGTGCTGTACCCGGGCGGGCGCCGACCCAGCAGAGTTGCGCGGGTGCAACGAACGACGACCACCGCAACGCTTCTGGTCACCGTGGCCGTCTCGGCCCTCTCCGGCTGCGTGACCGTCCAGCGCCCGCCGGCCCCCGGTCCCTCCGTCGGTACGGTACCGTCGCCAGCCTCGGCGCCCCGGCCGGACGGCAGTGCCGAGCCGAGGGTCGTGCAGGCGCCGGCGCGGGAGGCGCTGGAGATGGTCGGCCCGGCCCGACGGCCGACGCGCGCCGAGACGCCGCAGCCACGTCGGCCCGCGACCCCCGCGACGCCCCGTCGGCTCTCGC
Source organism: Streptomyces sp. NPDC054794 (assembly GCF_053611585.1). Classification (NCBI taxonomy): domain Bacteria; kingdom Bacillati; phylum Actinomycetota; class Actinomycetes; order Kitasatosporales; family Streptomycetaceae; genus Streptomyces; species Streptomyces sp. NPDC054794. The sequence continues at coordinate 88,612 of NZ_JBSHAQ010000031.1, forward strand.
CCCCGCGCGCACACCCCCGTCCGCAGCCGCACCGGCGGGCCTCCCCGCAGCCGCAGGCCGAGATCCCCGCCGTCTCCCCCGCGCTGCCCGCGCCGCCGGACGTCTGCGCGCTGGGCAGGCAGTACGGTGGCTGGCGGCCGGACAGCCCTCAGGCGGCGATCTGCGCGCAGACGTACGGGCGTTGAGGCCGCGCGGACGCAGGGGCGTCGGGCCCGCGCGGACGGGCAGGCGGTGAGTGCCTACGTCGGCCGCTGACGCGGCGGCCCCCAGGGCTGGGGGCCGTCCTCGCCCAGGCGCAGTTCCAGTCGGCTGATCGCCGCCCGGACCCCGTCGCCGTAGCTGTCGTCGGGCAGGGCCACGGCCGCGCCGCGGGCCCGGTGCAGATGGCTGCGGGCGGCTTCGGGGCGGTCGAGCTTCATGTAGTCGGCGGCGAGGTTCAGGTGCAGGGAGGGGTAGAAGGCGCGCAGCGCGGCGGCCTCCTGCGCCGTACGCTCCTCGGTCGTGTCCTGTGCCGCCGACAACGCCCGCAGGTCCCAGGCCAGTTCGTCCGAGGGGTCGTCCTGGGTGTCGGCCAGGTAGTGCGCCAGGGTGCAGCGGTGCAGCGGCTCGCCGTCGTGGCCGATCTCCGCCCACAGGTCCAGCAGACGGCGCCGGGCCTCCTCGCGGTCCCCGGCGTGATGCAGCATGACGACCTGCCCGATCCGGGTCAGTACGGCATCCGGTGCCGCCTGCTCCTGTCGCTCCGCCACCGCGCCCTCCGCCACCTCGTCGGCTGTCCCCCCGACGCTATCCGGCGGCACCGGCAAACGCGGTCAGGCGGCCCCGTACGACACAGGGCCGCGCCGCCGGAGGGCCGGTCAGCCCAGGTTCGGGACGGTCCAGTCGATCGGCTCGTGGCCCTGCCGGGCGACGGCCTCGTTGATCTGGGTGAACGGGCGGGAGCCGAAGAACTTCTTGGCCGACAGCGGCGAGGGGTGCGCGCCCTTGACCACGACGTGCCGGCTCTCGTCGATCAGCGGGAGCTTCTTCTGCGCGTAGTTGCCCCACAGGACGAAGACCGCCGGATCGGGGCGACCGGCCACGGCCCGGATCACCGCGTCCGTGAACTTCTCCCAGCCCTTGCCCTTGTGCGAGTTCGCCTCGCCGGCGCGCACCGTGAGGACCGCGTTGAGGAGCAGGACACCCTGCTGGGCCCACGGCATCAGATAGCCGTTGTCCGGGACCGGGGTGCCGAGCTCCTCCTGCATCTCCTTGTAGATGTTGCGCAGCGAGGGCGGGGTCTTCACCCCGGGGCGGACCGAGAAGCACAGGCCGTGGCCCTGGCCCTCGCCGTGGTACGGGTCCTGCCCGAGGACGAGGACCTTGACCTGGTCGTACGGCGTGGCGTCCAGCGCGGCGAAGACCTCGTCCCGCGGCGGGTAGACGGGACCCTTCGCCCGCTCCTCCTCGACGAACTCCGTCAGCTCCTTGAAGTAGGGCTGCTGCAGTTCGTCGCCCAGAACCCCGCGCCAGGACTCGGGCAGCATGGCGATGTCGGTCACGTCAACGTCCTCACGGTGTGCGGTCACTTGCGGTGGTGCAGGTCTCAGAACCTACAGGCGACCACTGACAACCGACCTCCTGCCCGAGGAACAGCCCGCCTACCAGCTGGTCTTCCTCGACAGGTCCCACATCATCATGATGGCCGACGGGTCGAGCGAGCGCTCCGCGCCGGAGATGTCGGCACTCGCGGCCAGGTACTGCTTGCCCTGCCACAGCGGCAGCAGCCGCGCGTCGTCCGCCAGGATCGACTGTGCCTCCCGGAACTCCTTCACCACCTGGGCACGGTCGCTCTCCCGGCGGGACTGGGGCAGCAGGACGTTCGTGATCCGGGGCGACGCGTAGGGCGTGCCGACGGCGTTCTGCTCGCCGACGAACGGCGCGATGAAGTTGTCGGCGTCGGGGAAGTCGGGGGACCAGCCGCGGCCGAACACCGGGTACTCGCCCTTCTGGTAGCCCACCACGTACTTGTTCCAGGGGCGGCCCTGCAGCGTGACGGTGAACAGGCCGGACGCCTCCAGCTGGCGCTTGATCTCCCGGAACTCCTTCGCGGTCGCCGAGCCGTAGCGGTCGGTGGTGTACCAGAGGGTGAGCGGCACCTTCTCGTGGATGCCCGCGCCACTGAGGATCTTGGCGGCCTTGGTGACGCTGGGGTCGCCGAAGTCGTCGAAGAAGGCGGTGCTGTGCCCGGTCAGGCCGGCCGGGACCATGGAGTACAGCGGCTCGACGGTGTCCTTGTAGATCCGGTGCGCGATCTCGCTGCGGTTGATCAGCTGCGCGATGGCCCGGCGGACGGCGGCCTTGCCGGCCCAGGGGTCCTTCGGGTTGAACACGAGGTACTCGATCTCGATGCTCGGTCCCTCGATGAGGTCGATGTCCTTGTTGCCCTGCCCCTGGAAGGCGATCACGTCGTCGGCGGCCAGGCCGCGGAAGGTGAGGTCGAGCTTCTTGTTGCGCAGGTCGTCGGCGAGCGCGCCCGAGTCCTGGAAGTAGCGGATGGTCACCGCGTCGTTCTTGCGCTGGGCGAAGCCCTTGTAGTGCTTGTTCCCGACCAGGACGGCTTGCTTGCCCTCCTGGTAGGACTCCAGGTTGTAGGGCCCGGAGCCGATCACCTTGCCGTCCTTGCGGAGCTTGTCGGCCGGGTACTCCGCGGGGTCCACGATCGACATGCCGGGTGTGGCCAGCACGAACGGGAAGGTGGCGTCCGGCTTGTTCAGGTGGAAGACGACCTGGCGGTCGCCCAACGCCTGGACCCGGTCGAGGCTGCCGAGCAGGCCGGCGGGGCCGGTACTGACGTTGATCTTCTCGATCCGATCGATCGAGTACTTGACGGCCTGCGCGTCCAGCTTGTTCCCGTTGGAGAAGGTCAGGCCGTCGCGCAGCTCGCAGGTGTAGACGGTGTTCGACTGCGAGAAGCTGCACTTCTCGGCCGCGTCGGGCTGCGGGGTGGTCGCGCCGTCGGGGTAGCTGAGCAGGGTCTGGTAGATGTTGCGGAAGAGCTCCCAGGACTGGTCCCAGGAGGCGGCAGGATCCAGCGTGCTGGGGGCACTGGTGGTGCCCACGACGATCGGGTCCTTGCTGTCCGGGCCACCGTCGGAAAAGACGCTGCACCCGGCCACCAGGGTTATGGATGCAACCGCCGCCGCACTTTGCAGGCATCGGTTCCGGTTGAACACGCGCACGCTCCTCGATCTGCCATACCAAGGGTCGGCCGACCATACCGCAGCAACACGCCGGGTCAACCTGCTTCGTACCCGGGCTTGATCAGCTTGTTTCTGACTACGTTGTCATGGGGCCGTGGTCCCCTGAAACGATGACAAGGGCGCCGTTTCCGTCAAGGAAACGGCGCCCTTGTGCGCCCGATCGTTATGCCGCGCGGCGGTCGGTCGAAGCGGTTGCTCAGACGACGCCGGCGTTCAGGAAGATGCCGCCGTCGACGACGAGCGTCTGGCCGGTGATCCAGTCGGACTGCTCCGAGGTGAGGAACGCGGCGGCGCCGCCGATGTCGGAGGGCACGCCGAGCCGGGCGAGCGGGTAGGCCGAGGCGGCCTCCTCCTCGCGGCCCTCGTACAGGGCCTGGGCGAACTTGGTCTTCACCACGGCCGGGGCGATCGCGTTGACCCGCACCTTGGGCGCGAACTCGTGCGCCAGCTGCTGGGTCAGGTTGATCATCGCGGCCTTGCTGACGCCGTACGCGCCGATGAACGGCGACGGGGCGAGGCCCGCGATCGAGGCGATGTTGACGATCGCGCCGCCGTTGTCCTTCTGCCAGGCGTGCCAGGTCTTCTGGGCGAAGCCGAGCGCGGAGATCACGTTGGTCTCGAAGACCTTGCGCGCGACGTCGAGGTCGAGGTCGGCGATCGGCCCGAACACCGGGTTGGTACCGGCGTTGTTGACCAGGAAGTCAACGCGGCCGAAGGCCTCCATGGTGCGTTCGACGGCCTCGGCCTGGTGGTCCAGGTCGTGCGCCTTGCCGGCGACACCGATGACCCGGTCGGCGCCGAGCCGGTCGACGGCCTCCTTGAGGGCTTCCTCGTTGCGGCCGGTGATGCAGACGCGGTCGCCGCGCGCGACGAGCGCCTCGGCGACGCCGTAGCCGATGCCTCGGCTGGCGCCCGTGACGAGCGCGACCTTGCCGGAGAGTTCAGTCATGTCCGTGATCCCTAGTCGAGCGGTCCGCCGGCGACGTACAGCACCTGGCCGGAGACGAAGCCGGCGGCCTCGCCGGTGAAGAAGGCGATGGCGTTGGCGATGTCCTCGGGCTCGCCGACGCGCTGGACGGGGATCTGGGTGGCGGCGGCGGCCTTGAACTCCTCGAAGCCCATCTTGACGCGCTCGGCCGTGGCCTTGGTCATCTCGGTGGCGATGAAGCCCGGGGCGACGGCGTTGGCGGTGATGCCGAACTTGCCGAGCTCGATGGCGAGGGTCTTGGTGAAGCCCTGCAGACCGGCCTTGGCGGCGGAGTAGTTGGCCTGGCCGCGGTTGCCCAGCGCCGAGGAGGAGGACAGGTTGACGACGCGGCCGAAACCGGCGTCGACCATGTGCTTCTGGATGGCCTTGGTCATCAGGAACGAGCCGCGCAGGTGCACGTTCATGACCATGTCCCAGTCGGACGCCGTCATCTTGAACAGCAGGTTGTCGCGGAGCACGCCCGCGTTGTTGACGAGGATCGTCGGCGCGCCGAGCTCCTCGACGACCCGGGCGATGGCGGCCTCGACCTGGGCCTCGTCGGAGACGTCGGCGCCGATCGCGACGGCCCGGCCGCCGGCCGCGGTGATCTTCTCGACGGTGTCCTTGCAGGCGGCCTCGTCGAGGTCGATGACGGCGACGGCGCGGCCCTCGGCTGCCAGTCGTACGGCGGTGGCCGCGCCGATGCCGCGCGCGGCACCGGTGACGACGGCGACCCGCTGCTCAGTGGTGGACATTGCTGTTTCTCCTCGCCCTTGAGAAAGCCTGATCTGCGGTGAGCGACCGCTTAGTACCTTCAGCAGACGTGACGCTAGAAGCCCTGGCACCCGGTGTCAACGGCACACCCGGTGCATGTGATCCATTACCTCACCAGAAGGTCCAGCAACCGTCGCGTCTCGGCCCCCGGGTCGGCGGTGAGCCCGGTGTGCACCGGGCCGGGCTGCACGACGGTCGAGCGGGGCGCGATCAGCCAACGGAAACGCCGCCCGGCGTCGTCGTCGGCCGCCTGCCCGGCCGCCGCCCCGCCGCCGCAGACCCCCTCGACGGCACCCAGCGCGGCGCGCACACCGGCCACGTCCGCGGCCGGGTCCAGGGCCAGCAGCCTGGCCTCGTCCAGATGAGTGCGGGCGCCGAGGTACGCCTGGGCGCGGCAGTACACGATCACGCCGGCGTTGATGCACTCGCCGCGCTCGACGCGCGGGACGACCTTCAGCAGGGCGTACTCGAACACGTCCCGGTCGCCGCCCTGACCCGTCCGGGTGATGTGACGCTGGGTCACATGACCGGCCATGTGGATGAGCCGCTCGCTCACTTGCCCTCCTCGATGCCGGTGACGCGTTCATGGACGGTGCCGGCCCGCGCGAGCAGCGGCCGCGCGTACGCCCGCCGCAGGTCGTCCGGGGTGTCGAAGCCGGGCTCGTCGGCCAGCCAGGCGTCCGGGATCTCGGCGGTGACCTCGGCGAGGAGGTCCTCGGTGACGCGCGGGGCGAGGTCGGCGGCGGCGCCCGCGACATCGGGGCCGAAGCGGGCGAGGGCGTGGTCCGAGACGTCGTACGGGCGGGCGGCGGAGGCCTCGGCGCCGGGCCAGTTGTGGTGCCAGATCATGGTCGCCCCGTGGTCGATGAGCCACAACTCGCCCTGGTGCATGAGCAGGTTGGGGTTGCGCCAGGACCGGTCGACGTTGTTCACCAGCGCGTCGAACCAGACGATCCGCCCGGCTTCTTCGCGGCTCACCGGGAAGGCGAGCGGATCGAAGCCGAGTGCGCCGGAGAGGAAGTCCATGCCGAGATTGGTGCCGCCGCTGGACCGCAGCAGTTCCTGCACCTGCTGCTCGGGCTCGCCGAGCCCGAGGACCGGGTCGAGCTCGATGGTCACCAGGCGCGGCATCCGGAATCCGAGCCGGCGGGCCAGCTCCCCGCAGACCACCTCGGCGACCAGCGTCTTGCGGCCCTGACCGGCGCCGGTGAACTTCATGACGTACGTCCCGAAGTCGTCGGTCTCGACGAGTCCCGGCAGCGAGCCGCCCTCACGCAGGGGCGTGATGTAGCGGGTCGCGATGACTTCCTTGAGCATCGCCCCAGGTTACTGGGGAGTCCGCGGGTGTCCGACAGCGGAACGACAGCTCTGGCTTACGGTCGCCTGATCTCGAAGGCGACACCATCTCGAAGTCGACAAGATCTCGACGCCGTCTGAACGGGTGGTGCCCGCGGCCCGTACCCCTGGACGGATCAGGCAAGCTACGCGGAAGGGAACCCCCTCATGAGCAGCGCATCGTTCAGGCCCGCAACGGGACCGGCCCGCCGCACCGTCGTGGCGGCGGCCGGAGCGGCGGGGCTCGCCGCCGCGCTGACCGCCTGCGGGTCGGGCGACGACTCGTCCGACTCCTCCTCGGCCGCCGGTTCCGGCGGCTCGCAGGACGGCAACGCGTCGAGCGCCGGTGGTTCGGGCGGCGGCGACAACGCCGCGGCCGGGGGCACCGCGCTCGCGAAGACCTCCGAGATCCCGGAGGGCGGCGGGAAGATCTTCAAGGACCAGGGCGTGGTCGTCACGCAGCCGAAGGCGGGCACCTACAAGGCGTTCTCGTCCAAGTGCACGCACCAGGGCTGCGCGGTGGGCAGTGTCGCCGACGGTGTGATCGTCTGTCCCTGCCACAACAGCCACTTCTCCGCCGAGGACGGCAGCGTGAAGCAGGGCCCCGCGACGAAGCCGCTGCCGGCCGCGAACATCACGGTGTCGGGCGAGGACATCAAGCTCGCCTGACCGTCAGGCCCGGCGGCGCGGCCGCTTGAGGCTGCCGAGCACCTCGTCCGTGGTCGCGACCGTGGCGACCAACGCGAGGGTGTGACGGATCATCGCGGGGGTGTAGTCCGAGGGCACCCCCGCGATGGCGTCCCTCGGCACGACGACGTTGTAGCCGCGGTTCACGGCGTCGAACACCGTATTGGGGATCGCCACGTTGGCCGAGACCCCGGTGACGATCAGCGTGCGGCAGCCGAGGTTGCGCAGCAGCGCGTCGACGTCGGTGCCCTGGATGGGCGACAGGCCGTGCAGCCGGCGTACGACGAGGTCCTCGTCGGCGACCTCGACGGGCGGTGCGACGCGCACCGCGGTGGTGCCGGACAGTTGCTGGACGGGAAGGCGTTCGGCGGCGCGAAACAGCCGGGCGTTGCGGTTCGCGCCCAGGCCGTCCGGACGGCGCTCGGCGATCGCGTGCATCACCTGGACGCCCGTCTCGTGCGCGGCGGCGACCAGCCGGGCGACGTTGCCCAGGGCACCCGAGGCGCGGGCCTCCTGGGCGAGTTCGGGCAGCGCGCTGTCGGGTCCGACGACCCCCTGCTGGCACTCCACGGTGAGCAGGACGGTGCTCGCGGGGTCGAGGAGTTCGGTGAGCTGTTCGTGCGACGCCATGACGCCCCCTTTCGCCGGGATGCGGAGCGGGCGAGACTAACCAGCATTGCGTGCGAGGGGAAGAAGAGGGGGCCGCATGACAGTCACTCAGCAGCGCCGGGGCCGGAAGATCATGATGACGCCGGGCGAGCTGGACGAGTTCCTGACCACCCAGCGGACCTGCCGGGTGGCCACCGTGACCACGGGCGGCGCCCCGCACGTCAGCGCCCTGTGGTTCGCCTGGGACGGCAGCGCGATGTGGCTCTACTCGGTGGTGCGCAGCAAGCGGTGGACCGACCTGCGCCGGGATCCGCGGGTGGCGATCGTGGTCGACTCCGGCGAGGAGTACGACCAGTTGCGCGGCGTCGAGCTGTCCGGCTCCGTGGAGTTCGTGGGCGAGATCCCGCGCACCGGGCAGCTGTGCGCCGAACTCGACACCGCGGAGACGCTGTTCGCGCGCAAGAACTTCGGCCTGGACGAGATGCCGCACGACGGGCGGCACGCCTGGGCGCGGCTCAGGCCGGACAAGATCGTCTCCTGGGACTTCCGCAAACTGGGTGCGCCGTAGGGCAGTTGACGGGAGCTCTGCGCGGCGGGGCGCGCGGCGCCGCAGCCGACAGGCGGCCCGACCCGCTCGACGGTCAGCCGACAGCCGCAGCCGCCGCGCGCAGAGCCTCGACCGCCGTCCGGATCGACGGCCGGCGGTCGGCATCGGCCCGCCAGACGACATACACATGACGGCGCACGCTGCTTCTGCAGGACGGTGCGCCGTAGGGCAGCTGACAGGGGCTCAGCGCAGCAAGCCGCGCGGCGCCGCAGCCGACAGGCGGCCCGACCCGCTCGACGGTCAGCCGACGGCCGCAGCCGCCGCGCGCAGAGCCTCGACCGCCGCCCGGATCGACGGCCGGCGGTCGGCATCGGCCCGCCAGACCACGTACACATGACGGCGTACGTCCTGCTTCAGCGGGACGGTGACGATTCCGGGCGGTACCGGGTAGCGGCCCAGCAGGGGCGCGATGCACACGCCCAACCCGGCGGCGACGAGCCCGAGTTGGGTGTGGGTCTCGGCGGCGCGGTGGCCGACGATCGGCTCGACGCCGCGCGAGCGCAGCGTGAACATCAGCCACTCGTGGCAGAACTCGCCCTCGCCCCAGGTGATCCACTCGTCCTCGGCGAACTCCCCGAGGTCCACCTCGTCCCGGTCGGCCAGCCGGTGCCCGGCGGGCATGGCCACGTCGGCCGGGTCGTCCAGCAGGGACGCCTTGACCAGGCCGTCGGGGACCGGCATCGGCTTGTTGTACCAGTCGAGGACGACCGCGAGATCGAGGTCGCCGCGCACCACCGAGGCGATCCCGCTCTCCGGTTCCAGCTCGCTGGAGCGCACGCGCAGCGCCGGGTGCTGGGCACGCAGGGCCGCGAGCGCGGTGGGGAAAAGGCCGCGGGCGGCGGTGGGGAACGCGGACAGTCTGAGTTCGCCGACGACCTGGCCCCGGTACGCCTCCAGCTCCGACTGGGCGAGCTCCACCTGGGACAGGATCCGCGCCGCGTGCTCGGACAGCAGCCGCCCGGCGTCGGTGAGGCGCACGCCGCGCCCGTTCTTGGCGAGGAGCTGCTGGCCCACCTCCCGCTCCAGCTTGCCCATCTGCTGCGAGACCGCGGAGGTGGTGACGTGCAGGGCCTCGGCCGCGCCGCTGACCGAACCGTGCCGGGCGAGGGCGTCGAGGGTGCGCAAGCGGTCCAGGTTCAACATGTAAGCAATACTACGAGGTATCGCATGCGAATTCTCGATTGTGCTACGAGGTTGGGTCCCGCATCGTTGGGGACATGACGACCGTCGCCGCGACCCGCACCGAGTCCCCCACCGCCCCTCACACCTGCCCCCGCCTCGACTGGCGGCTGCGTTTCGGCGCGCTCTCCCTGATCTGGGGCTTCAGCTTCCTGCTGATCAAGGTGGGCACGGACGGGTACGCGCCGTTCCAAGTCACCCTGGGCCGACTGGTGTTCGGTACGGCGGTGCTCGCGGCGGCGATGGCGGTGAAGCGGGAACGGCTCCCGCGCGGCGCCCGCACGTGGGGCCATCTGACCGTCGCGGCGTTCCTGCTGAACGCCCTGCCCTTCTCGCTCTTCGCCTACGCGGAGCTGACGATCCCGTCCACGCTGGCCGGCATCTGCAACGCCACCTCCCCGCTGTGGGGCATGGCCCTGTCGCTGGTGGCGCTGTCCGAGGACCGGCCGACACGGCTGCGGGTGGCCGGCCTCGGCCTCGGCTTCCTGGGTGTGCTGACGGTCCTCGGCGCCTGGCAGGGCTTCAGCGGCCTGGACGCCACGGGCACGACGATGGCCCTGCTGGCCTCGCTCAGCTACCCGGTCGGCTGGATCTACGTGCGCCGCACCCTGGCCGGCTCGGGCCGCTCCCACCTGTCGATGACGGGCGCGCAGCTCCTGCTGGCCACGGTCCAACTGGCGGTCGTGACCCCGCTGTTCACCGACTTTCCCGCCCATGTCTCGCTCGTCCCGCTGCTGGCGATCGCCGCGCTGGGCGCCCTCGGCACGGGGCTTGCGGTGCTGATCCAGTACGGGTTGGTGGCCGAGGTCGGCCCCACGACGGCCCAGATGGTCACGTACTTCATCCCGGTCATCGCGACGGCGGCGGGCGTCGCGATCCTCGGGGAGTCGCTGCGCTGGACCACACCGGTGGGCGCGGTGATCGTGCTGGCGGGGGCGGCGCTCACCCAGGCCCGGCCGAAGCGGGGTGCGTGAGCGCACGTACCCCCTCGACCGCGCGTACCCCCTCTACCGCATGCCCCCTCACCCCCACCCGACCCCTCGACTACACGTAGCTCCGCGCCGGTCCCGGGCCCACCGCCGCCGCCACCGCCTCCGCCAGGGGCACGACCTCCGGCTCGGTCAGCGTCGAGACCGTGATCCGGACGGCGGGCGGTGAGCTCAGCCGGAAGCGGGCGCCAGGGGCGACGGCCCAGCCGGCGTGCAGCAGGGCGGCGACCGTGGCGGTCTCGTCGGGGACCGGCACCCACAGGTTCATACCGCTGCGGCCGTGGGAGCGGACACCGCGCTCGGCCAGGGCGCCGGCGAGGAGCTCCCGGCGTCCGCGGTAGGCCGCCGCCACCGCCGCCGCGTCCACCGCGCCGTCCGTCCACAGCCGGACCACGGTGCGCTGGAGCAGCCGGCTCACCCATCCCGGGCCCAGCCGCTGCCGTCCGCGGACCCGGTCGACGGTGACGGAGTCGCCGGTGAGGACGGCGAGGCGCAGGTCGGGGCCGTAGGTCTTGGCGACGGAGCGGACGAAGGCCCAGTGGTGGGTGGCGCCCGCCAGGGGGTGCAGGGGCAGGTCGACGGTGCCGTGGCCGTAGTCGTCCTCGACGAGGAGGGTGTGCGGGTGTTCGCGCAGGGCGGCACGCAGGGCCCGCGCGCGGGGGCCGCTCACCGAGGCGCCGGTGGGGTTCTGCGCGCGGTCCGTGACGACGAAGGCGCGGGCGCCGGACTCCAGCGCGCGGCGCAGGTCCTCGGCGCGCGGCCCGTCGTCGTCGACACCCACGGGGACCGTGCGCAGCCCGAGCGCCGGAATCAGGTCGAGGGTGCGGCCCCAGCCGGGGTCCTCCACGGCGACGGCGTCCCCCGGCCTGAGATGGGCCGCGAGGACGCGCTCGACGGCGTCCAGCGAGCCGGAGGTCGCGGTGAGCGGGCCGTCGGGCACCCCGTCGGCGTCGAGTTCGGCCCGCACGATCCGGGCCAGCGCGGGCTCCACGGGCTCGGCGCCGTACAGGATCGGCTCCCGGTCCCCCTCCTCGGCCACGGCGGCCAGGGCGGGCGCGAGCGCCGGGAGCAGGGCGGGGTCGGGGTTGCCGCTGGACAGGTCGCGCACCCCGGCGGGCACGACCACGTGCGGCCGCTCGCGGCCCGTCGTGGCCGGTTTCGATCGGATGCGGCTGCCCCGGCGGCCGGCGGTCTCGATGACGCCGCGCTCGCGCAGGCTGCGGTAGGCGGCCGCGACGGTATTGGGATTGACCCCCAGCCGGGTCGCCAACTCCCGCATCGGCGGCAGCAGTTGACCCGGTTCCAGGTCCCCGGCGCTCACCGCGCACTCGACGCTGGCCGCGATCTCCGCCGCACCACGCCCTTGAATCGGATACTCTCCTAGCACAAAGCACATTATGCACTAGTGCAATACAGAACGCCAGTCAGCACGCCAGCCATCTCGCCGGCCAGACCGCCAGGAGAGCACCATGCAGGACACCGAGCCGACGCCGTCGCAGCCCGCCGCCTACGCCCCCACCGACCGCACCGTCCCCACACGCGCCGCGCACAAGGCGTCGTACGACAAGGAACTGGTGCACGCGATACTCGACGAGGGCTTCGTCTGCCACCTCGGCTTCGTGCGCGACGGCGCGCCGGTGGTGCTGCCCACGCTGTACGCCCGGGTCGGCGAGCGGATGTACGTGCACGGCTCCACCGGGTCGCGCCCGCTGCGGATGACCGGTGAGGCCGACCCGGGGCTCGCCGTCTGTCTGACGGTCACCCACCTCGACGGCCTGGTCCTGGCCCGCTCGGCCTTCCACCACTCGGTCAACTACCGCTCCGTGGTGGTGCACGGCGCCGCCCACCAGGTCACCGACCCCGAGGAGCGGCGGCTGGCCCTGGACGCCCTGGTGGACCAGGCCGTACCGGGCCGCTCCGCCGACTCCCGGCCCGCCAACCGGAAGGAGCTGGCCGCCACCGCGGTGATCCGCCTCGACCTGGAGGAGGTCTCGGCCAAGGTCCGCACCGGCGGCGCGATCGACGAGCCCGAGGACCTCGACCTCCCCCACTGGGCGGGCGTCCTGCCGCTCCGCAAGGGGTACGAGGCCCCGGTCGACAACGCCGACCTCGCCGCCGGTGTCGAACCGCCGGGCTACCTCAAGGCGCTCTGAGGCCGGTCCGACACCGGCCGAGGCGCGGCGACGGCCCGTGCCTCACGGGCCTCCGCCGCCGCCAGCCCCGCGACCGAGCCCAGCATCAGCAGGGTGCCGGCCACGGTGGAGGCGGTGAGGTGTTCACCGAGGAGGGCGACGGCCAGGACCGCCGCGCTCACCGGCTCCAGGAGCATGATCACGGAGACGGTGGCGGACCGTACGACGGCGGCGCCGGCGAAGTAGAGCGCGTAGGCGAGGGCGGTGGGCACCGCCGCGATGTAGATCAGCAGCACCAGGATCCGGCCGGGGTGGTCGGTGTGCGGGAGCAGGCCCTCGGCCAGGGCGAACGGCAGCAGGCAGAGGCTGGTGACCGCGAACGCCCCCACGGTCGTGCCCGAGGAGTCCGTGCCGCCGTGGCGCCCCCACCAGCGGGTGAGCAGCGTCATGAGGGAGTAGCCGGCCGCGGACAGCAGCGCGAGCAGTACGCCCGAGGGCCGGACGGTCGCGCCCGAGCCGCCGAGCGTCAGCACCGCCAGCCCGGCGAGCGCCCCGGTGACGGCGGCGGCCCCGCCCCGGCCGAGGTGCTCGCCCAGGGCAAGCCGGGCGCCCAGGGCGATGAGGACCGGTCCGGCGCCGAGCGTGACGACGGTCGCGACGGCGAGACCGGTGGCGGACACGGCCGCGAAGTACGCCGTCTGGAAGACGGCGAGCGCGAGGCCGGTGGCCACCGCCTTCCAGATCCTGCGGCCGAGCGGTTCGGGCGCGGCCGCCGGACGGACCCGCGGGCGCAGCAGGCGGCCGGCCAGCAGCAGCACGAGCCCGGCCGCGCAGCGCCAGAAGGAGAGGGTGACGGCACCCATGTCGCCGGCGCGGTAGACCAGCGAGGCGGCGGCGCCCGCGGTGCCCCAGGCGGCACCGGCGACGATCAGATAGAGGAGGCCACGCCCGACGGGCAGACCGAAAGAAGCATTCGACACGAATTGTCTCCGCAGATGTGCAGAAGTTCGGAAGGCGACCCCGGATCAGCGGGGCGCGCGGACTTCTTCTGCGGGCAGCACCGTCTTGCCCGGCCACTGGCCGGGCGTGTTGCCGGAGGCCCGCCTCAGGCGGCCGGAGGCGGAAGGACGAGCGCGTTCGACGGCATGGATGTGAGCTTAGGCGATGGTTTCACGGGCGGACAATTCGCGTTCCGGGGCACCGCTCGCCACCGGCTGGGCGGAGCCCTTGGCGGGGGTCGAGGACTGCGCGATGAACGCGCCCGCCAGGACGACCGCGCCGCCGACGACCTGCGGCGCCGAGAGGTGCTCGCCGAGCAGCACCCAGGCCAGCACGGTCGCGACGACCGCCTCCAGACAGGCCACGACACCGGCGACCTGCGGAGACAGCCGCCGCACCGACACCACACCGGTGACGTACGCGATCACCGTGGCCACCAGGACGATCCAGGCCAGCAGCGCGGCCGCCGGGACCGGGGTGCCGTCCATGTGCGCGGTGCCGGCCAGGACGGAGAAGTCCATGGTCCAGGGGCGGGCGACGGCGGTCAGGACGACCGCGCCGACGAGCAGTCCGTAGGCGATGACGCCGAGCGGGTCCGGTGCCTCCTCCCCCGACTCGCTGCCCTGGTCGGCCAGGACGAAGTAGCCGACCTGGCAGCCCGCCGCGCCGAGCGCGAGCAGCAGTCCCAGGGCGTCGAAGCCGAGCCCCGACCACACCTCCACGACGCAGGCGAGGCCGCCGACCGCGAGGACCACGCCGAGCGCGGCGGCCCGGGTCACCGGGCGCCGCTGCACGAACCGCACCCAGCCGAGCACCAGGGCGGGGGCGAGGTACTCCACGAGCAGCGCGACGCCGACCGGGAGCCGGGATATCGCGGCGAAGTAGCAGGCCTGGACACCGGCCACACCGAGCAGTCCGAACCCGACGAGCAGCGCGGGACGCCGACGCAGCAGGCCGCGGTGACGCACGGCGAGCGGCAGCATCACCAGGGCGGCGCCGGCCACCCGCAGCCACACCACATGGAGCGGGTCGAGCCCCGCCTCGATCAGCGGCTTGGCCGCGACACCGGATCCCCCGAAGGCCAGCGACGAGCCGAGCGCGAGACCGAGCCCGACGCCCTTGCCGCGAGGGCTGTGACTGCTGTCTGACGTATGCACCGGCACATGATGACAGGCGACGACATGACCGTCATCCCCGATGACACCTGTCTCACCGGCTGGACGGGGCCGGGCCCGCGCCCGACCCGCCGCGCCCGAGCACTCGGTGGGCCGCGCCGCCGTCCTCCGCCAACTCCCCCGAGTGGCGGGCGATCCGGGCGAGCAGCTCGGGCACCGCGACTCCGGCGCGGGCGAGCACCTCGACGGCGCGGGCCTCGGGGTCCACGACGATCGCCGCGAGCAGATCGGTGCCCCGGGCCTCGTCGTCACCGCGCAGCCCGGCACGCTCGGCGGCCAGCCGCATGGCGGCCGCGGCCAACGGTGACCAGCCGTCGACGGCCTTCAGGACGGACAGCGCGCCCGAGTCCTCCACAGAGCCCTGCCAGCGCAGGCCGTAGCCGATGCTGCGCTGCACGAGATAGCCGAGCAGGCGGGCGAGCTGCGGGACGTCACCGACGACGGCGCGCACGTCGGGGTCGGACTCCAGCAGGGAGTGCAGGAGGTGGGCGGTGTCGATCTGCCGGTCCCCGTCCCGTACGGCCCGGCGGCGGGCACCGCCGACCACCGCCGCCAGCTCGGCACTGAGCCCGGCGACGTCGTCCGCGCGGCGGCTGCCCTGGTCCTCGGCGGACTGATGGGGAATACGCGGTGGCACGCTCCCAGCTCATCAGCCTCACCGGCGCCGGTCATCCACGGGGGGAAGCATTTTCACGTCCCACGAGAAGTGGACATCGCCGATCGGAATATCCTCCTTGCGGAGGAGATCAGGCCGAGACAGGGCCCTCCACGCCGATCCATGGCAGTCGATGTCCGTCCACACCTCTCCACACTTCCTGACGGTTCATCAGTATTGAATGTTCGGGGCCCGGCGGCTACGTTCCGCGACACGTCAGCCCGACACGAAGAGGTGGTCGCATGGCCGAAGTCAGCGCGGAGGCACGCATCCAGGCACCGGCCGAGAAGGTGTGGGCCAAGCTCACGGACTGGTCGGCGTACGGGGAGTGGAACGCGACCCACACCAGCTTCCCCAAGGGCGGCCCCGAGACCCTGGCGGCCGGCGGCACCTTCCAGGAGAACATGAAGCTGATGGGCTTCCCGGCCGAGGTCGAGTGGACCATCGACGAGTTGGAGCCGGCCCGGTTGTTCGTGATCCGCGGCAAGGGTCCGATGGCGGTGAGCCTCCTCACGCGCTACACGCTCACCCCGGACGGCGACGCGACGACGGTGCGCATCGACGGGGAGTTCACGGGCGCGGCGGTCTCCCTGATGGCGGGCAAGCTCAAGGACTCGGCGACGGCCGCGCTGAACGAGTCGTTGCGCAAGCTGGCCGGGCTGGTGGCCTGACCGACCACCCCTCACCCACGACAGGGCGCCCCGCGGACGAGTCCGCGGGGCGCCTTGTTCGTACGGTCAGTCCTCGTCGGCGAGGATCAGGTACAGCTTCTTGCGGGCCTCGTTGATGACGGTCACCGCCTTGTCGCGCTGCTCCTTGCTGCCGGTCTTCCAGACCTGGCCGAAGGCCTCCATCAGACCGAAGCCGGCCTGGCGGATCTCACCGAGGGCCTCCCAGTCGACCCCGCGCGAGGCCTCCTCCCAGGGGGCTTCGGGACCCTCGTCGGCCGCGGCGCGGCCCGCCTCGGTGAGCGAGAACAGCTTCTTGCCGCCCTCGCTCGCGCTGGCGATCAGGCCCTCGT
Organism: Streptomyces sp. NPDC054794; assembly: GCF_053611585.1. Classification (NCBI taxonomy): domain Bacteria; kingdom Bacillati; phylum Actinomycetota; class Actinomycetes; order Kitasatosporales; family Streptomycetaceae; genus Streptomyces; species Streptomyces sp. NPDC054794. Next base: position 104,983 of record NZ_JBSHAQ010000031.1, read on the forward strand.
CCTCCAGCAGCTGGAGCGTGGGGTAGACCGAGCCCGGGCTCGGCTTCCACGCGCCGCCGCTGCGCTCGGCGATCTCCTGGATCATCTCGTAGCCGTGCATCGGCCGGTCCTTGAGCAGGGCCAGGATCGAGGCCCGTACGTCACCGCGCCGCGCCCTCCCCCTCGGGCCGCCGCGCCCTCGATGCCCCCAGGGGCCCGGTCCGAAACCGGGACCGCCGGGACCACCGGGGCCGCCCGGACCGAAGGGTCCGAAGGCGGCGCGGAGCCCCTCGAAGTCGCCCCGGTCGCGCCGGGAGAAGCCCTCGTGTCGATGTCCACGCTCGTGTCCGTGGGAACGCATCGCCATCACTCCATTCCATCGTTGATCTGTCGCGATGCGTCAACGATATATCGGAACTGTTCGGATGACAACCCGCTTCGACGACCGTGGCCGTGGGACTCAGCCGTGCCAGCTCCAGTCCGCGACTTCTGGCAGGTCGACGCCGTGTTCGCGGATCCAGGCGTGGTGGCGGGTGCGGGTGTCGGCCATCTCCTGGCGCACGGCGGCGGCGCGCACCGCGAGGCCGGGGACGCGGTCGATGACGTCCATGACGAGCCGGTAGCGGTCGAGGTCGTTGCGGACGACCATGTCGAACGGGGTGGTCGTGGTGCCGGACTCCTTGTAGCCGCGGACGTGCAGGTTGTGGTGCCCGGTGCGGCGGTAGGCGAGGCGGTGGATCAGCCACGGGTAGCCGTGGTAGGCGAAGATGACCGGCTTGTCGGTGGTGAAGAGGCCGTCGAACTCGGAGTCGGTCATCCCGTGCGGGTGTTCCTCGCGCGGCACCAGCGTGGTCATGTCGACGACGTTCACCACCCGCACCGCCAGCCGCGGCAGATGCCGGCGCAGCAACTGCGCGGCGGCCAGCACCTCCTGGGTCGGCACGTCGCCGGCGCAGGCCAGCACCACGTCCGGTTCGCCGGCGTTCTCGGTGCCGGCCCACTGCCAGATGCCGGCGCCCCGCGCGCAGTGGGCACGGGCCTGGTCCATGGAGAGCCAGTCGAAGCACGGCTGCTTCCCGGCCACGATCACGTTGACGTAGTCCCGGCTGCGCAGGGCGTGGTCCGCGACGGACAACAGGGTGTTGGCGTCCGGCGGCAGATAGACGCGGACGACCTCGGGACTCTTGTTGAGGACGTGGTCGACGAAGCCGGGGTCCTGGTGGGAGAAGCCGTTGTGGTCCTGGCGCCACACGTGCGAGGTCAGCAGGTAGTTGAGGGAGGCGATCGGCGCCCGCCAGGTCAGCTCGCGCGAGGTCTTCAGCCACTTGATGTGCTGGTTGACCATCGAGTCGACGATGTGCACGAACGCCTCGTAGCAGGAGAACAGCCCGTGCCGGCCGGTCAGCAGATACCCCTCCAGCCAGCCCTGGCAGAGGTGTTCGGAGAGGATCTCCATCACCCGGCCGTGCCGGTCCAGATGCTCGTCCACCGGCAGGGTCCCGGCCTGCCAGGCCTTCCCGCTGGCGTCCAAGACGGCCTGCAGCCGGTTGGAGGCGGTCTCGTCGGGTCCGACCAGACGGAAGTCGCGGCGCCCGGCGGTGTCCTTCATGACCTGTTCGAGCAGGGAGCCGAGGACCCGGGTCGGTTCGTGCAGCGTCGCGCCCGGCTTGTCGACCGGTACGGCGAAGTCGTCGAGGGACCGGATCGGCAGGTCCCGTACCAGCACGCCGCCGTTGGCGTGCGGGGTGGCGCCGAGCCGCTTGTCGCCCTCGGGCACGCAGGCCAGGACGTCGGCCACGGGGCGGCCGGACGGGTCGAAGAGCTCGTCGGGCCGGTACGAGCGCAGCCACGCCTCCAACTGCCGCAGGTGCTCCGGGTTTTCCCGGACGCCGGCCAGCGGCACCTGGTGCGCCCGCCAGGTGCCCTCGACCGGCTCGCCGTCCACCACGGCCGGACCGGTCCAGCCCTTCGGCGTGCGCAGGACGATGACCGGCCAGTGCACGCGCTCGCCGATCCCTTCCTCCCGGGCGGTGCGCTGCATCACTGCGATGAGGTCCAGCGCCTCGTCGAGCGCCGCGGCCATCGCGCGGTGCACCTGGTGCGGGTCGTCGCCGCTCACATGGATCGGGTGGTGGCCGTATCCCCTCAGGAGCGCGTCGAGTTCGGCCTCGGGCAGCCGGGCCAGCACGGTCGGGTTGGCGATCTTGTAGCCGTTGAGGTGCAGGATCGGCAGGACGGCGCCGTCGTTCACCGGGTCGAGGAACTTGTTGGAGTGCCAGGAGGCGGCCAGCGGCCCGGTCTCCGCCTCGCCGTCGCCGATCACGCAGGCGACCACCAGGTCCGGGTTGTCCAGGGCGGCGCCGTAGGCGTGGGCGAGCGAGTAGCCGAGCTCACCGCCCTCGTGGATCGAACCGGGCGTCTCCGGGGCTACATGGCTGGGCACCCCGCCGGGGAACGAGAACTGACGGAAGAGCCGCTCCATGCCCGCCGCGTCGCGCGAGACGTCCGGGTAGGTCTCGCTGTAGCTGCCCTCCAGCCAGGAGTTGGCGACCACCGACGGGCCGCCGTGCCCCGGCCCCCAGACGCACAGCGCGTCCAGGCCCCGCGCCCTGATCACACGGTTGAGGTGGGTGTACACGAGGTTGAGGCCGGGCGAGGTGCCCCAGTGGCCGAGCAGCCGCGGCTTGATGTGCTCCGGCCTCAGCGGCTCGGTCAGCAGCGGGTTGGCCATCAGATAGATCTGACCGGCCGCCAGGTAGTTCGCGGCGCGCCAGTGCGCGTCCAGAGTGCGCAGTTCGGCGTCGGAAAGTACGGTGGCGTCCTGGTGTTCGACCTTGGACATGGGTGAGACTCCGGAAGTCGTCGACGTAGAGGTCATCGGGCGGTGGAGGCGGCATGGCCGACAAACAGGCGGCGGAGCTGCCGCGGAAGGTGTACGAGAAGGAACTGCTGCGCCTGCAGACCGAGTTGGTGAAGATGCAGGAGTGGGTGCGGGCGGAGGGCGCCCGGCTGGTCGTCGTCTTCGAGGGGCGGGACGCGGCGGGCAAGGGCGGCGCGATCAAGCGGGTGACCCAGTTCCTCAATCCCCGTGTGGCACGCGTCGCGGCGCTGCCCAAGCCGACCGAGCGCGAGCGCACGCAGTGGTACTTCCAGCGGTATGTGGAGCACCTGCCGGCCGCCGGGGAGATGGTGCTGTTCGACCGGTCCTGGTACAACCGGGCCGGCGTCGAGCATGTGATGGGCTTCTGTACGCAGCAGGAGTACCAGCGCTTCCTGCGCCAGTGCCCGATCTTCGAGCGGATGCTGGTGGAGGACGGGATCCTGCTGCGCAAGTACTGGTTCTCGGTGAGCGACACCGAGCAGCAGGAGCGGTTCCGGCGGCGCCTCGACGATCCGGTGCGGCGCTGGAAGCTGTCGCCCATGGACCTGGAGTCGATCACCCGCTGGGAGGCGTACTCGCGGGCCAAGGACGAGATGCTGGTGCACACCGACGTCTCCGACGCGCCCTGGTACGTCGTCGAGAGCGACGACAAGCGCCGCGCCCGGCTGAACATGATCGCCCACCTGCTCGGCTCCGTTCCGTACCACGAGGTGACCCCGAACGTGCTCGCCCTGCCCGAGCGGCCGCAGTCGACCGGCTACGAGCGTCCGCCGCGAGACCTGCAGACCTACGTCCCCGATCACGCGGCGAGCCTCTGAGCGGCCGGCCGTCGCGTTCACACCCGGTGGGGTACGACCGCGACGGGACAGGCGGAGTGGTGCAGTACGCCGTGCGTGACCCGTCCCAGCTGGAGTCCGTGGTGCCCCGGCTCGCGCCGGGCACCCACGACCAGCAGGTCGGCGTCGAGCGAGGCGTCCAGCAGCGCCCGGCGGGCCTGGCCCTCGACGATGCGCCGCCGCAGGTCGACGTCCGGGTACCGCTCGGCCGCCTCGCGCACGGCCGCTTCCAGGGTCTCGGCGGCCCGCCGCTCGTGCAACCGGGCGGGCTCGCCGGCGAGCAGGGGATGATCGGTGCTCTCGTGCGCGGGGCACCGCCAGGCCCGTACCGCTTCCAACGGCACCCCGCGCAGTGCGGCCTCCCGCGCGGCGAAGCGCACCGCCGCCGCGGAACCGCCGGGTTCGTCGCCGACGCCCACGACGACGCGGCCGCGCGTGGCCGGTGCGGCCCGGTTGTCGTGGCTGCCGCGCAGGACGATCACCGGGCAGTCCGCGTGGGCGGCCACGGCCAGGCTGACGGAGCCGAGCAGCAGTTCGGCGAGGGTGCCGCGCCCGCGGCTGCCCAGCACCAGCGCACCGGCGTCGCGGCCGGCCCGCACCAGCGCGTACTCCGGTTCCTCGGGCAGGACGTCGGTGGAGATCTTCAGGTCGGCGTGGCGGCGCTCGGCGCGCCGCGCGGCGGCCGCGACGATGTCCTCGGCCAGGACCTGCTCGGACGGCTTGCCCGGGTCCTGGCCGAGGGCGACGCCCTCGTACCGCTCCCACAGCGAGGCGTACACCAGTCGCAGCGGTACGCCGCGCAGGGCGGCCTCGTCGGCCGCCCAGTCGACGGCCCGCAGGCTGGGCTCGGACCCGTCGACGCCGACGACCAGCGGGCGGTCCGGAGGGTTCGTCATGGTGGCTGCTCCTCAGGGGGTGGGCCGGCGCGGGCTCAGTCGTGCGGGACGACCGCGACCGGGGCGGTGGAGTGGTGCAGGACGTCGTGGGTGACGGGCCCGACGCGGGGGCCGAGCGGACCGCGGCGGACCCGGCGGCCCACGACGAGCAGGGAGGCCTCGCGGGCGGCGTCGACGAGGTGGTCGGCGGGGGTGCCGCAGTGGGACTCCTCGGTGACCTCGACGTCCGGGAACTTCTGCCGCCACGGGCGCAGCACCTCGGTCACCAGGGTGGTCTCCCGCAGCGCCAGGGCCCCGTGGAGTTCGAGGTCCACGCAGAGGCCGTAAGCGTAGGACGGCGGCGGGTTCCAGCCGTGGACGACGCGCAGGGCCGTACCCCGGCGGGCGGCCGCGGTGAACGCGAACTCGATCAGCTCCGCGCTCGGGGAGTCGGCGTCGAGGCCGAGGACGACCGGCCGGAAGGGGGGCGCGGCGGACGGGATCCCGGCCGGGTCCATCAGGTGCTCGTCGGCGGCCTGTTCGCCGGCGCGGACCAGGACGACCGGCCGCTCGGCGTGGGCGACGACCGCGAGTCCGACCGAGCCGACGAGGAACCCGCCGATGCCGCTCACTCCGCGCGAGCCGAGGACCAGCAGTTCGGTGTCGCGGGCCGCGGCGGCCAGGAGGTCGGCGGGGCGGCCGGGCCGCTGCTCGGTCCTCACGTCGAGGCCGGGATGGCGCAGGGCGAGTCCCTCGGCCGCCTCGCGCGGAATCCTCTCGCTCCAGTGCTGCTGGGTCTCGGCCCCGAGGAGCGGCGCCTGGGCCATGGGCTCCGGCACCGGCTCCCAGACGTGCAGCAGCGTCAGCGGCAGCCCGAGCAGCTCGGCCTCGCGGGCCGCCCACTCTGCGGCGGCACGGCTCTCGGGCGAGCCGTCGAGGCCCACCGTGACGGTCCGGGTCATGATCTCCAACCTCCTGAGTCGGGCTGCATCGGGGATCTGCTACGAGCCTCTTGCGTAAACGGAGTTGAGGGCAGGGGCCGCAGGTCCCGGAAGGGGCCCGACCGGCCCTTGGACGCTCCGCGACACGGGGGCCATGTGCCGGGCGCCATGCCCGCCGCACGGCTGGCGACGGCGCCGTACCTCGGTGGATCATGAGGTCAGGCACGGAGAGAGGCGGCTCATGACCCAGGGTTCGGCCGAGCGCGTCGCGGGGTGGCACCGCCTGGCGCCCGGGCTCGGTGTCCTGCTCGGCTACCGCCGCTCCTGGCTGCGGGGCGACCTGCTGGCCGGCGTGACGGTGGCCGCGTACCTCGTGCCGCAGGTCATGGCGTATGCCGGGGTGGCCGGGCTGCCGCCGGTCGCCGGGCTGTGGGCGATCCTGCCGGCGCTCGGGCTGTACGCGCTGTTCGGCTCCTCACGGCTGCTGTCGGTGGGCCCCGAGTCCACCACTGCCCTGATGACCGCCACCGTGGTCGCCCCGCTCGCGGCGGGCGACCCCGGGCGGTACGCCTCGCTGGCGGCCGCCCTCGCGATCACGGTCGGCCTGCTGTGCGTGGTGTCGTGGGCCGTCCGGCTCGGCTTCCTCGCGGACCTGCTGTCCCGGCCGGTGCTGATCGGCTATCTCGCGGGCGTGGCCCTCATCATGGCGGTGGACCAGCTGCCCAAGCTCACCGGCGTCGAGACGACGGGCGCCGAGTTCTTCCCGCAACTGTGGTCCTTCGTCACGCACCTGTCCGACGCCGATCCGGCCACGGTCGTCCTGTCCGCCGTCGCGCTGGTGTTCCTCTTCGTGGTGGCCCGGTACCTCCCCGCCGTGCCGGGACCGCTGCTCGCCGTGGTCCTCGGCACGGCCGCCGTGGTGGCGTTCGACCTGGACGGGCGGTACGGCATCAAGGTCATCGGTGAGATCCCGTCAGGGCTGCCCGACCTCGCCGTCCCGGAACTGAGCGAACTGCCCCGGCTGGTCCTGCCCGCGCTGGGCGTGCTCATCGTCGGCTACACCGACTTCATCCTCACCGCGCGAGCGTTCGCCGGGCACGAGGACGAGGGGCCCGCCCTCCGCGCCAACCAGGAGTTCCTCGCGCTCGGAACGGCCAATCTCGGCGCGGGTCTGCTGCACGGGTTCCCGGTGAGCAGCAGCGCCAGCCGCACCGCGCTCGCCTCCTCGGCGGGCGCGCGCAGCCAGGCGTACTCCCTGGTCGCGGGCGCCGCGGTGCTCGCCGTCCTGCTCTTCCTCAGCCCGCTGATGAGCCGTACGCCCTCGGCCGTCCTCGGCGCGCTCGTGATCTACGCCGCCGCCCGCATGATCGACGTCGCGGGCTTTTGCCGGCTCTCGTCCTTCCGCCGTCGCGAACTCCTGCTCGCCCTGGGCTGCCTGGCCGGGGTGTTGGTCCTCGGCATCCTGTACGGCGTGCTGGTGGCCGTCGGTCTGTCGGTGGCGGAGCTGCTGACCCGGGTGGCCCGCCCGCACGACGCGGTCGAGGGGCTGGTGCCCGGGGTGGCGGGCATGCACGACGTGGACGACTACCCCCAGGCCCGTACGATCCCCGGGCTGCTGGTCTACCGCTACGACTCGCCGCTGTTCTTCGCCAACGCGGAGGACTTCCGGCGCCGGGCCCTGGCCGCCGTCGACGAACAGGCCGAACCGGTCCGCTGGTTCGTGCTGAACGCCGAGGCCAATGTGGAGGTCGACATCACCGCCCTCGACGCGGTCGACGAGCTGCGCCGCGAACTCACCGGCCGCGGCATCGTGTTCGCGCTCGCCCGGGTCAAGCAGGACCTGCTGGACGACCTGACGGCGTACGGCCTCACGGACTCCGTCGGACCGGATCTCGTCTTCCCGACGCTGCCGACGGCGGTGGCCGCCTACCGCCGCTGGACCGGGACCCGGCCCGACTGACTCCGGCCCGAGGTCAGCCGCCCATCAGGTCGGGGCGGATCAGCGTGCCCGACCTGCCGTGGACGATCTCGTACGCCGCGTCCAGGGCGCCGATCGCGGCCAGGCCTCCGGTGCGCTCGACGAACCGGGCCGCCGCCTCGGCCTTGGGCCCCATGGAGCCCTCGGGGAAGCGTCCGCGGCGCAGGTCGGCGGGCGTGGCGTCCAGCAGGGCGCGCTGCCCGGGGGTGCCGAAGGCCTCGTACACATGGGGCACGTCGGTGAGGATGAGCAGGAAGTCCGCCTTGAGGTCCTCGGCGAGCAGGGCGGCGGTGAGGTCCTTGTCGATGACGGCTTCGAGGCCGCTCAGGGCCCCGGTGTCGCGGTCGGCGGTGACGGGGACGCCGCCGCCCCCGGCGCACACGACCAGCGTGCCGCCGGAGAGCAGCGCCTGGATGGTGTCGGTCTCGACGACGTGCTCCGGCACCGGGGAGGGCACCACCCGCCGCCAGCCGCCGGTGTCCCGGGCGATGTGCCAGCCGCGCTCGCGGGCCAGCGACTGGGCCACGTCCCGGGGATAGACCTGGCCGACGAACTTGGTGGGCCGGGCGAGAGCCGGGTCGTCGGCGCGGACGAGGGTGTGGGTGACGAGCGCGGCGACCCGGCGGCCGGGCAGGGCGTCGTGCAGGGTGCGGGCCAGCAGGGAGCCGATCATGCCCTGGGTCTGCGCGCCGAGCAGGTCCAGCGGGTAGGGGGCGCTCAGGGCGGGGTCGGCCGCGCTCTCCATGGCGAGGAGGCCGATCTGGGGGCCGTTGCCGTGCGTGATGACGAGGTCGTGGTCGCGGGCGAGGGCGGCCAGGGCGGTGGCCACCCGGTCGATGTTGGCCTGCTGGACGGCCGCGTCGGGGCGTTCGCCGCGGTGCAGCAGGGCGTTGCCGCCGAGGGCGGCGACGATGCGCATGGGTCAGGCCTCCAGGGTGGCGACGAGCACGGCCTTGATGGTGTGCAGCCGGTTCTCGGCCTGGTCGAAGACGATCGACGCGGGCGAGGAGAAGACCTCGTCGGTGACCTCCAGACCGTCCAGGCCGTAGGTGTCGAAGAGGTCCTGGCCCAGGCGGGTGCGCCGGTCGTGCAGGGACGGCAGGCAGTGCATGAACCGGACGTCCGGGTTGCCGGTGAGCGCCAGTGTCTTGTCACTGACCTGGTACGGGAGCAGCAGTTCGATGCGCTCGGCCCAGGTGTCGGCGGGCTCGCCCATGGAGACCCACACGTCGGTGTGCAGGAAGTCGGCGCCGCGTACGGCGGTCTCGACGTCCTCGGTGAGGGTGAGGCGGGCCCCGCTGCGCGCGCCCAGGGTGCGGCAGCCGGCGACGAGTGCGGGGTCGGGCCACAGGGCTTTGGGGGCTAGCTGAACACGGTGATCAGCGAGGCCGGCACGGTCGAGGCGACGATGCCGAAGGCGGGCACCCCGCCCAATCCGCGCAGCCGGGCGAAGGCGGCCGGGAAGAGGCCGTCGCGGGCGGCGGCGTACGGCATCTCGGCGCACAACATGGTCCAGCCGTTGAGGGCGCCGATGCCGGAGACGACGGCCGCGACGGCGACGAGGTCACCGGCCCAGGTGCCGCCGAAGATGTTGTTGGCGGCGTCGGTGAACGGCGCCGTGGAGGAGCCGAGGTCGGCGTGCGACACGGTGCCGAAGACGGCGAGGGTGCCCAGGATGTAGATGACGGCGCAGGCGAGGGTGCCGTAGACGGTGGCGCGCGGCACGTTCCGCCGTGGGTCCCGGACCCGGCCGGCGACCAC
>NZ_JBSHAQ010000032.1:0-110897 GCF_053611585.1 Streptomyces sp. NPDC054794
TTCAAAGGAACCTCGACCATCGGATTGTTCCGACGGACGGGGTATCAACATATCTGGCGTTGACTTTTGGCACGCTGTTGAGTTCTCAAGGAACGATCGCTTCCTTTGTACTCACCCTCTCGGGCTTTCCTCCGGGCGCTTCCCTTCGGTGTTTCCAAACTCTATCAGGGTTTTTCCGTCTCTCTGACCACCCTCTCGCAGACATGCAAAAGGAGACCCAGAGAAAGGATCTGACTAATTTGGGTGCCGCTGAGCCAGGACGCTTGGTAGCGCCGCTCGGCCTCAAGCAGGAGTACGACTGTACACGGGGCCCTGAAGCACGTGCAAATCGATTGGGCTGGTGGTCTAGACCACTAGCTGGTAGCTTTCATGCGGAACGGGCACTTCATCTGGCATACCCTGCTGCTCAGCGTGCCGTTCGGGACAGAACTAATGACGGCCCATCTGCCGCTCCACCCCTGGGAGGCTTCCCATGACCACCGTGACGTCCCCTGTCGCAGGACGCGCCATCGGACTGGCATCCGTGCCGGATCCGGTCTTCTCCGGGGCCATGGTCGGCCCGGGTACCGCTATCGACCCCGTCCGTGAGCCTGCCGAGGCCGTCTCGCCGGTGGACGGTGTCATCGTCTCCCTGCACCCGCACGCCTTCGTCGTCGTCGACGCCGAAGGCCACGGCGTGCTCACCCACCTTGGTATCGACACCGTGCAGCTCAATGGCGAGGGCTTCGAGCTGCTCGTCAACAAGGGCGACACCGTGACCCGCGGTCAGAGCATCGTCCGCTGGAACCCGGCCGCCGTCGAGGAGGCGGGCAAGTCCCCGATCTGCCCCATCGTGGCTCTGGAAGCCACGGCCGAGTCCCTTTCCGAGCTCCGCGACGACGGCGATTTGAAGCCCGGCGACAGCCTCTTCGCCTGGAAGTGACGTCATTGCCGTCGTGCGACGGCGAGCAGGACAACCACCGCGGCGGCGGGACCCGCCGCACTATCGGAGACGGGTGAGATGGAGACAACGCTGCGAGGCGTCGGCGTGAGCCACGGTGTGGCGATCGGCGAGGTTCGGCACATGGGAACGGCGGTGCTGGAACCGCCTGCCAAGCAGATCCCGAAGGAGGAGGCGGAGCGCGAGCAGGGGCGTGCCCGCCAGGCCGTGGAAGCCGTGGCCGCTGACCTGATGGCGCGCGGCAATCTGGCCGGGGGCGAGGCCCAGGCGGTGCTTGAGGCGCAGGCGATGATGGCCCAGGATCCCGAACTCATCGCGGATGTGGACCGGCGTATCGCCGTCGGCAGCACGGCCGAACGTGCCGTGTACGACGCGCTCGCCGCGTACCGGGAGCTGCTGGCCGGGGCCGGTGAGTACTTCGCCGGCCGGGTGGCCGACCTCGACGACGTGCGGAACCGTATCGTCGCCCGGCTGCTCGGGGTGCCCATGCCGGGTGTCCCGGACAGCGACGAGCCGTACGTCCTTGTCGCCCGTGACCTCGCGCCCGCCGACACGGCCCTGCTGGACCCGACCCTGGTGCTCGGTTTCGTCACCGAGGAGGGCGGGCCGACCAGCCACAGCGCGATCCTGGCGCGGGCGCTCGGCGTTCCGGCCGTCGTGGCGCTGCCGGGTGCCGTTGAGCTCGCCGAGGGCACGGTGATCGCCGTGGACGGCAGCACCGGTGACATCTTCGTCAACCCGAGCGAGCAGAAGAAGGCGCAGCTGGAGGCCGCGGCGGCCGAGCGCAAGGCCGCGCTGGCCGCCTCGACCGGGCCGGGTGCCACGGCCGACGGGCACAAGGTGCCGCTGTTGGCCAACGTCGGTGGGCCCGCGGACGTGCCGGCCGCCGTCGAGGCCGGCGCGGAGGGTGTCGGTCTCTTCCGTACCGAGTTCCTCTTCCTCGACGACAGCAAGAGGGCGCCGTCCGAGGAGAAGCAGGTCGAGGCCTACCGGCAGGTTCTCGAAGCGTTCCCCGAGGGCCGCGTCGTCGTGCGCGTACTGGACGCGGGCGCCGACAAGCCGCTGGAGTTCCTGACCCCGGCGGACGAGCCGAACCCGGCGCTGGGCGTGCGCGGTCTGCGGACGCTGCTCGACCACCCCGAGGTCCTGCGCACGCAGCTGACCGCGCTGGCGAAGGCCGCGGAGGGGCTGCCGGTCTACCTCGAAGTGATGGCCCCGATGGTGGCCGACCGGGCCGATGCGAAGGCGTTCGCGGACGCCTGCCGTGACGCGGGGCTGCGGGCGAAGTTCGGCGCGATGGTGGAGATCCCGTCGGCCGCGCTGCGGGCGCGCTCGATTCTGCAGGAGGTCGAGTTCCTGTCCCTGGGGACGAATGACCTCGCGCAGTACACGTTCGCCGCGGACCGCCAGGTGGGTGCGGTGTCGCGTCTGCAGGATCCGTGGCAGCCCGCGCTGCTCGACCTGGTCGCGCTGGCCGCGGAGGCGGCGAAGGCCGAGGGCAAGAGCTGTGGTGTGTGTGGCGAGGCCGCGTCCGATCCGCTGCTGGCCTGTGTGCTGACGGGTCTGGGTGTCACCTCCCTTTCCATGGGTGCGGCGTCGATTCCCTATGTCCGGGCGACGCTGGCCAAGTACACGATGGCCCAGTGCGAGCGGGCCGCGTCGGCCGCGCGGGCGGCGGACAGCGCCGAGGAGGCGCGTGGCGCCGCCCAGGCGGTGCTGTCCGGCGAGTAGGGAGTGCGGTCCGGCGAGCGGTCGGACCGCGTCGAGGGTTTGGTCAGGGGCGCTCCGCCTGGGGGTGGGGCGCCCCTGGTGTGTTCAGTGACGGTGTCCCGGGGGCGTGTCCTCCTCACCGAGGTCGGGTGGGACGCAGTAGTCGACGCCCGATTCGGGGGCGATGAGGTCTCCGTTCTCGATGTCGGTGCAGTAGGCGTCGAAGACCTCGGCCGCGGTGAGGGGTGCCAGTCCGTCTCCTCGCAGGCGCCAGCCGTAGATGCGGTCCGTGGTGCCCGGGGCGGTGGTGCGCATGACGAGCCCGCCGGGGCTGCGGGTGGCCAGGCCCAGGGCGAGGACGGTGGTGAATTCCAGGGCTTCCGCCTCGTCCAGGTGGGTGGCGCCGTTGCTGTCGTCGTCGGCGTGGAGCACGGAGACGAGGGGTTCGGGTGTGCTCATGACGCTGCACACCAGGTGTCGTTGGCCCGGAGCGGCCGTGTCGAGAATGCGGACGACGAGGTCGGCGGCGTGGGCGAAGGCGGCGCGGCCGATGTCCTCGCCGCAGGAGGCGCAGGGTCCGAGGCGGGCCAGCAGGGTGCTCGCGTACTCCCAGGTGGCTTGGCGGACGGCCTCGTCGACGAGGGCGGGCAGCAGGTCGGCGAGGGCCTGGCCGTCGTACGGGATGGTGGGGCCGGTGGCCGCGAGTTCCGCCGTGAAGCGGGTGCGGCTCGTCGGGACGTCCGGGTCGAGGCTGTTCTCGACGCAGAAATCGGCGTACTCCTCGGGGTCGAAGAGGGCCAGTGTGGTGTGGCCGCCCTGCGCGGCGCGGGTCTTGAGGACGGCCTCCACCTGTCGGAGGTAGGCCGTGTGGTCGTCGAAGGTGAAGCTGCGGTAGCGCCGCATGGCGCGGAAGTCGTGCTCGTCGGTCAGCAGGCCGATGGTGCCGGCGATTTCGCGGTGCAGGACTCGTCGCATGGCCCGGTGGTCGGTGTGCGCCATGTTTCCCCCAGTGCGCAGTCGATCAATGTTCACTCACCGTAACCGGCAGCACTGACAATGGGGTCCGTCGCAGGCGGTGGCGGACCAGGCGGTGCTGGAACGCGCAGGTCACGGCGATGGTCGTGCCGAAGGCGGTCCAACCGAGGGGGCCCGCCGCGATGGCCGCGGTGACGGCGAGTGGCCCGAGGCTGCGCTGGACGGACTGGGCGAGTCCGTGGACGCCGAGATAGGTCCCCTGGGAGGCGGCCGGGGCCAGGGCGCGGAGAGTTCCCAGGAGACGGTGGCATGCAGCATCTCGGCCGGGGTGAAGGCGACGGCCGAGGCGGTGAGCAGCAGCGTGGTCGTCGCCGCGCCGCCGTCGGCCGAGAGCGCCATGGTGATGCCGCCGAGGGCGAAGGCGGCGGAGAGCGGGATGAGGAGGGGGCGGGCGGCCGCGGTGGTGGTGGGGAAGCGGGCGAGGGGGATCTGGAGGGCCACGACCATCACGCTGTTGAGGACCAGGAGCAGGGGTGCGAGGCCGTGGGGTGCGTGGCTGGTGTGGGCGATCCACAGGGGCAGGCCGACCTTGAAGACGGTGTCGTCGAGGAAGAGCACCGTCTCGGTGGCGACGGAGGCGAGGTAGGTGCGGTCGCTCCAGGGGGTGGCGGGCCCGGTGGTGGGGCTTGTCCGTCGAGGCGGCGACGATGCGGGCGGGCGACGGGGGTTCCCCGCAGCGCAGGGTGAGGAGCGCGGCGGCGGCGAAGGAGAGCGCGTCGCCGGTGAGGAGCCAGCGGTGAGGGCGTGCTGGTGCCGAGGGGGAGGGCGGCCGCGGCGGCGAGGCCGCCCAGGGCCCAGCCGGCGTTGGCGACGGTGCGGTGGAAGGCCTGGTAGCGGACGCGGTCCGGTCCGGCGACGCGGGTGGCGTAGAGCCTGGTGAGGACGTTCGCGGCCCGGTCTTCGAGGCTTCCTAGCGCGCAGGGACCTGGCGGGCGGTCATCCGGATCCGGAGCTGCTCCCCGGCCTCGTGCCGCCGTCACGGCTGTCGCCGGGGGCACGGTCCCACCGTTCACCCCTCGGCTGGCGCGGCTGGAGGAGGCCGTGCGTGACTGGTTGCGGCCGGACGGCGTGCCCGTGGAGCAGGTGACCTTCGCGCACGGGGCGCTGGATCTGATCGGCAGGCTGCCGTCGGTCGAGTTGCGGCCGGGCGACGCCGTGGCCATGGAGGATCCCGGATACCACCATCTGCTGGATCTCGTGACGGCGTTGGGACTGCGGATCGTTCCGGTCGCGGTGGACGACGAGGGCATGCGTCCGGAGGCCCTGCCCACGGCCCTGAGAGTGGGCGTACGGGCCGTGGTGTGCAGTCCGCGGGCGCAGAATCCGTACGGCGGATGCTTCTCCGTGGAGCGCAGGGACGCGCTCGTCGACGTGCTGCGGGCCGTGCCCGACGTGCTGATCGTGGAGAACGACCACGCGTCCGCCGTCGCCGGCGTGCCTCTGCACTCGCTGACGGGCGCGGGACTGCCGCGCTGGGTGCACGTGGGGACGGTGAGCAAGGTCCTGGGGGCCGACCTGCGGTGGGCGGCGGCCGCCTGTGATCCCGTGACGCTCGCCCGGCACGACGGACGGCTGCTGCTGACGTCGGGCTGGGTCAGCCATCTGCTCCAGGAGACCGTGCTCGGGCTGCTGACGGACGACGGCACGCGCGCGTTGGTGGCGCGTGCCCAGGAGACGTACGCGCTGCGCCGCGCGGCTCTCGGCCGGGAGCTGGCCGGGCGGGGGATCGTCTCGCACGGGGCGAGCGGGATGAACCTGTGGGTCCCGGTGCGGGACGAGTCCGTCGTGGTGAACGGACTGCGGTCGCACGGCTGGTGGGTCGCGGCGGGGGCGCGGTTCCGGTTGTCGTCCGGGCCGGGCGTCCGGATCTCGTCCGCGGGGCTGGAGCCGGCCGAGGCGGCGCGACTGGCCTCGGACTTCGCCGCCGTGCTGGGCGAGTCCGAGGCCACCTATGGAGGCTGACCGGAGCCTTGGGAGCGGTCAGGCGCGCTTGCGGGCGAGCTCCTCGTAGAAGCCCAGCAGGCCGAGGTTGTCGATGGAGCCCGGATTCACGGCCTTCTCCAGAGGGGTGCCCTGGAGGAGGCGCTTGACCGGTACCTCGATGCGCTTTCCGGTGAGGGTGTGCGGGACGCCGGGCACCTCGATGATCTCGTCGGGGACGTGGCGCGGCGAAAGCTGCTCGCGGATGGCCTGCTTGACTCGGTTGACCAGGGCCTCGTCGAGGACGGCGCCCGGGGCCAGGTGCACGAACAGCGGCATCCAGTAGCCCCCGTCGGGCTGCTCGATGCCGATGACCAGGGATTCCTTGATCTCGGGGAGGCGTTCGACGACCTCGTAGATGTCCGCCGACCCCATGCGCACACCTTGGCGGTTGAGGGTGGAGTCGGAGCGGCCGTGGATGACGACGGAGCCCCGGGAGGTGACCGTGATCCAGTCACCGTGACGCCAGACGCCCGGGTAGGTGTCGAAGTAGCTGTCGTGGTACCGGCTGCCGTCCGGGTCGTTCCAGAAGTGGATCGGCATGGAGGGCATGGGGTTGGTGACCACCAGCTCGCCCACCTCGTCGACGAGGGGGGCGCCGTTCGGGTCCCAGGACTGCAGGTCGGTGCCCAGGCAGGGCGCCTGGAGCTCGCCGATGTACACCGGAAGCGTCGGTACGGCTCCGGCGAAGCAGGAGCACACGTCCGTGCCGCCGCTGACGGAGGCGATCCACAGGTCGTCGCGGACCTCGTCGTGCAGCCAGCGGAAGCCGTCGGGCGGCAGGGGCGAGCCCGTGGTGGCGACGCACCGCACCCTGGAGAGGTCGAAGTCGCGGGACGGGTGCACGCCGGCCTTGCGGCAGGCCATGACGTACGCGGCCGAGGTGCCGTAGAGGGTGGCTCCGGTGCGTTCGGCGATCCGCCACTGGGCGCCCGTGTCCGGGTAGCCCGGGCTGCCGTCGTACAGGACGATCGTCGTGCCCGTGAGCAGGCCGGAGACGAGGAAGTTCCACATCATCCAGCCGGTCGACGTGTACCAGAAGAAACGGTCCTCGGGGCCCAGGTCGCAGTGCAGGCCGAGCTGCTTGAGGTGCTCGACCAGGATGCCGCCCTGGGACTGGACGATGGCCTTGGGCAGGCCGGTCGTGCCGGAGGAGTAAAGCACCCACAGGGGGTGCTCGAACGGGACCTGTTCGAAGACGGGCTCCGTGTCGGCCGACGTCAGGGCCGACCACTCCAGGGCTCCTTCGGGCGCCTCGGTGCCGAGGAGCGGGATGTGGACGACGGCGCGCAGGGTGGGCAGTTCGCGGCGGAGTTCGGCGACGATCTCGCGGCGGTCGTGCTCCTTGCCGCCGTAGCGGTAACCGTCGACGGTGAACAGGACGACGGGTTCGACCTGCTGGAAGCGGTCCAGGACGCTGCGGGCGCCGAAGTCGGGGGCGCAGGAGGTCCACACGGCGCCGACGGCGGCCGTGGCGAGGAGGGCGGCGACGGCCTCGGGGATGTTCGGGAGGTAGCCGCTGACCCGGTCTCCGGGGCGTACGCCGAGGGCGCGCAGTTCGGCGGCCAGGGAGCCCACCTGGCGGCGCAGCTCGGACCAGGTCACCGGGCGCGGTTCGTGGGTCTCGTCGACGTACAGGAGCGCGGCGTCGTCCGGCCGGGTCGCCGCGGCGCGCAGGGCGTGCTCGGCGTAGTTCAGGGTGGCCCCGGGGAACCACTGTGCGCCGGGCATCGCGCGGTCGCCCAGCACGCGCGCGTAGGGCGTGGCGAACCGTACGTCGAACCACTCGGTGACGGCTTTCCAGAAGGTGTCCAGCTCGTCGACGGACCAGCGGTGCAGTGCCGCGTAGCCGCCCTCGGACGGTGCGCCGTGGTGCTCGGCCGCCCAGGCCTGGAACTTCGTGATGCGTGCCTGGGCGATCCGTTCCGGATCTGGCTGCCAGAGCGGCAGGGGGTTCGCGGTCGACATGGGCGGCTCCCGGACTGTGCGCGTCGTGTGCGTCGCTCGCGCACGGGCAGGGGTGTGCGCGTGACGCGGCTGACACGGACGATGCCATGTGATCGACTTCTACACCAGGGCGCGCCCCACATAGTCGTTGGCGTGAAGGTGTGGCCCCGGCACGGGTGAACGGCAGTTGAACGGCACGCGTGGGTGGGGCGATGAGTGGCAGGGTGAACAGCATGGACGGTCGTGACCTGGTGCGTTCGGTGAAGGTGGTCGGTTCGACGAGAGCGGCCCAGGGGTTGCGTACCGTGAGGGCCGCGTGGCGCAGGAGGCGTACCGACGCTGCCGGGCTGCCGCCGCGGGGTGCCGAGCGCGCGCGGGTGCCCGGGCCGGTGCAGGGCGCGGAGCCCGGGCCCGGGGGCGGTCTCATCCGTTTCAGCCGGTCCGAGCTGCGGATCCTGGTCACCGTGAACGGCGCGGTCTTCTGGGGCTGGGACGGGGCCGCTCCCGAGCCGTCGTACGCGCTCGCGGGGCGCTGCCCGGAGCCGGACCCCAGGGCGGTGCTGGAGCCGGACAAGGACGGCGGCTGGCGGGTCGTGGCCGAGCGGGTGACGATCGTCGTCTCGCGGCACGGCGCGATCGAGGTGTGCACACCGGGAGGCGTGATGCTTCGGCGGGACCTGCCGCCGCGGTGGTGGGAGCCGGTGGGCGGCGGTGCGGCGCGCTGGCTGCAGCGGTCGGAGGTGGCCGCCGATGCGCGCTTCTTCGGCCTGGGAGGCCGTGCGTCGGGCGCCCGGCTGCGCGAGGGCACGTACCGGTTGTGGAACACCGACCCGGGCAGTTCCTTCGGCCCCGGTGACGATCCGCTGTACATCACCATGCCAGTGCAGTTGGTGGTCGCCGACGCGGCCACGCACCTGGTGTTCCACGACTCCTCCTGGGACGGAACGGTGACGCTGCGGGAGGGCGAGGAGGGCGCCGGGTCGGGCCACGACCGGACCGGGCGGTGCGAGCTCCGGATGGACGGCGGCCCGCTGCGCTGCTGGGTGATGGTGGGCGCTCCCGCGCGCGTGCTGCACACGTGGGCCTCGATGACGGGTGCGCCCGCGTTGCCGCCGGCGTGGGCGCTCGGGCACCATCACGCGCGCTGGGGCTTCGGCAGCGAGCAGGAGGTGCGCCGGATCGTCGCCGGGTACCGGGAGCGCGATCTGCCGCTGGACGCGGTGCACCTGGACATCGACCACTACGACGCGCATCAGGTGTTCACCGTCGACCGGGAGCGCTTCCCGGGGCTGCCGGCGCTCGCGGAGGAGCTGCGGCGGGACGGGGTCCGGCTGGTGTCGATCGTCGATCCCGCGGTGAAGGCCGCGCCGGGCAACGCCGTGTTCGACGGCGGGTCGGCCGTGGACGCCTTCGTGCGGGACGCCGCCGGGGGGATGGTGCGGGGCGAGGTGTGGCCCGGGGAGTCGGTGTATCCGGACTTCACCCACGCGCGCGTGCGGAAGTGGTGGGGCGGCCTCTACGAGGAGCGGCTCGGGCAGGGCTTCACCGGTTTCTGGCACGACATGAATGAACCCACGTCCTTCAACGCCTTCGGTGAGTCGACGCTGCCGCGCTCGGCACGGCACTCCCTGGAGGGCCGCGGCGGCGACCACAGGGAGGCCCACAACGTGTACGCGCTGTGCATGGCCAAGGCGGGCTTCGAGGGGCTGCGCGAGCTCGCCCCCCGGCAGCGGCCGTTTTTGTTCTCGCGCTCCGGCTGGGCCGGTATGCAGCGCTACGGGGGCACGTGGTCCGGGGACGTGGCCACCGGCTGGCCCGGGCTGCGGGCGTCCCTGTCACTGGTGCTGGGGCTCGGGCTGTGCGGGGTGCCGTACTCGGGACCGGACGTGGGCGGTTTCGACGGAAGCCCGTCGCCGGAGCTGTATCTGCGGTGGTTCCAGCTGGGCGCGTACCTGCCGCTGTTCCGCACACACGCGAGTCTGCGGGCGGGGCGCAGGGAGCCGTGGCAGTTCGGACAGGAGGTGCTGGAGCACGCGCGCGTGGCGCTCGTCGAACGCCGCCGGCTGCTGCCGTACTTCATGACGCTGGCCCATCTGGCCCGGCGTACCGGCGCCCCCTATGTGCGGCCCCTGTGGTGGGGCACGCCGGAGGACCGGGCGCTGCGCGACTGCGACGACGCCTTCCTGCTGGGCGACAGCCTGCTGGTGGCACCGGTGCTCGATCCGGGCGCGGACCGGCGCGCGGTGCAGCTGCCCCGGGGGCGCTGGTACGACACGGTGACCGGGCGGGTCTACGAGGGGCCGGGGCAGGTTCTGGTGGACGCCCCCTTGTCCCGGATCCCGGTGCTCGCGCGCGCGGGTGCCGTGGTGCCCGTGCGGGGCGAGGACGGCGGGCTGGAGCTGGAGGCGTGGGCGCCCGTCCGGGGCCGGAGCGGCGGCGGGGTGGTCGTGCCGGACGCGGGCGACGGATGGGACGAGCCGGCGATCGAGCGCTACGTCGCCCGCTGGGAGGGCCGACAGGTGGTGGTCACCCGGGACGGCGCGGGCGGCCCTGCCTACCCGGTGCGCATACGCGGGCTGGGGTGAGCGGGGCTCGCCGGTGTGAGCGCGGGGCTCAGATGTAGCGACCCTCGAACCAGGCCTTCACGGCCAGGGTGTGCAGGGGGAAGGCGAGTTCCTCCGGCCTGCGCAGCAGGTGCCAGCCTTCCGTCTCGTCCGTGGGGTCGGACGGCGGAAGGAGGTCGGCCGGACGTTCCGGGAGGAGCCCGAACAGCAGCAGGTGTCCGTCGGGCGAGCTCATGGCGTCGACGAGCCGCACGTCGCGGGCGGCCGCGTCGATGCCCGTCTCCTCCTTGAGTTCGCGCACGACGGCCTGCCGCCAGTCCTCGCGGTCGTCGATGTAACCGCCGGGCAGCGCGGTGCGCCCGCGCGCGGGGGCGATGGTCCGGGTGACGACCACCAGGGCGGTGCCCTTGGTGTCGTACACGGGCAGGAGGGCGATCGCCACGGGCAGCGGATTGCGGTAGGCGACGGCCCCACAGGCCTCACAGGTGCGGGGCCAGCCGGAGACTCCCTCTCCGTAGGGCGCTCCGCAGCTCGAACAGTGCGAGTCCGGCACGGAGTTGGCTGGTGGGTGCTGAATTTCGGACACGCGCGGACTGTATCCGATCACAGGAACGACGTCTTCCGGAAGCGACCTGAAGATTCGTGGTCAGAAAACGGAGGGGCGGCCGGAACCACCCCCGTCGGCCCCGGCCGCCCCTCCCGTTACCACGACGCCGCAAGGGGTCGTCCGGTTCTCCCGCGCGGCCTGCCGATTTCCGGTGACCCGTGACACACTCCTGACGACTCGTCAGATTCGATGCCCGGGAGGGGCTTTGTCGCGCACACACACGCCCGCGGTCTCCGGCTGGTTCACCGGCGAGGGGGACGCGTTCCGGCTGCTCGGCACACGGTGTTCCGCCTGTGCCTCGGTCTTCTTCCCCCGGGAGGACGTCCACTGCCGCAATCCCGGCTGCCCCGGCGGCGGCCTGGAGGAGGTCGCCCTCTCGCCACGCGGACGGATCTGGTCGTACACGGACAGCCGGTACCGGCCTCCGTCACCCTATGTGAGCGATCCGGAACTTCCGTGGGAGCCGTACGCGTTGATCGCTGTGGAGCTGGAGTCAGAGCGGATCGTGGTGCTGGGGCAGGCGGTTTCGGGCGTCACCGTCGCGGACCTGGCGGTGGGCATGGAGGTGGAGGTCGTCCCCGGAGTGCTGCACGAGGACGCGGAGACGACCTGGACGACCTGGAAGTGGCGGCCGACGGGGGTGACGGCATGACGGCGGACGTGGCGGTGCTCGGCGTGGGCATGCACCCCTGGGGCAAGTGGGGGCGCGGCTTCGCCGAGTACGGGGCGACGGCGGCCCGCGCGGCACTGGCCGACGCCGGGCTGCAGTGGCGGGACATCGGCTCGATCGTCGGCGCGGACACGGTGCGTGGCGGCTACCCGGGGTACGTCGCGGGAGCCACGTTCGCGAAGGCCCTCGGCTGGCAGGGCGCGCGGGTCACCAGCGTGTACGCGGCCTGCGCGTCCGGTGCGCAGGCGGTCGCCACGGCCCGCGCGCAGATCCTCGCCGGGCTCGCGGACGTGGTGCTCGTGGTCGGGGCGGACGCGGCACCCAAGGGGTTCTTCCGGCCGGCCGGCGGAGACCGGCACGACGATCCGGACTGGCTGCGCTTCCGGCTGCTCGGGGCGACGAATCCGGCCTACTTCGGGCTGTACGCGCGGCGGCGCATGGCGGTGCACGGGGACACCCTGGAGGACTTCGCACTGGTCAAGGTCAAGAACGCCGCCCTGGGGGCGTTGAACCCGCACGCGCGCTACCGCAAGCGGGTGACCGCCGAGGAGGTCGCCGCCTCCGCCGTGGTCGCCGATCCGCTGCGGCTGCTCGACATCTGCGCCACCTCCGACGGTGGCGCGGCCGTGGTGCTGTCCAGCCTGGAGTTCGCGAGGCGGCGCGGAGTGCCGCGGCCGGTGCGGATCCGGGCGGTGTCCACGGTGACGCCGCGCTATCCCAGCACCGTGCTGGACCTGCCGGACATCGCCACGGACTCGGCAGCGGCGGTGGAGCCGCCCGGCGAGACGTTCCGGGCGTCCATCGCCCGCGCCGCCTACGAGGAGGCGGGGATCGGCCCGGAGGACCTGTCCCTGGCGGAGGTCTACGACCTGTCCACCGCACTGGAGTTGCAATGGTACGAGGATCTGGGACTGTGCGGCGAGGGTGAGGGCGCGAAGCTGCTGCGGGAGGGCGCGACCTCCCTCGGCGGGCGCATACCCGTGAACGCCAGCGGCGGGCTCGCCTCCTTCGGGGAGGCGGTGCCGGCCCAGGCGCTCGCCCAGGTCTGCGAGGTGACCTGGCAGTTGAGACAGGCGGCGGGCGAGCGGCAGGTGGCCGGAGCGCGCGCGGGGATCACGGCCAATCAGGGCCTGTTCGGACACGGTTCGTCGGTGATCGCGGTGCGGTGAGGGTGAGGTGCGGGGAGGGTGTGACGGAAGGGTTTTCGAGGGCGATCCGTACGCTGTGTGATCGGCCCGGAATCCTGCGTGAACGTCGTATGAACTGGGCCTGGGCGCTCTCGGGCAGCGCCATCATGCTCCCGTGCGCTCCGTGACGGATACTCTCCGCTTCGCCTTCCAGCCGGTGGTCAATCTGACGACACGTGGGATCGCCGCGCTGGAGGTACTCGCCCGCCCGGAGACCGGCGACATACTGGCCGAAGCCCGTCGAGACCCCGAACTCGACGGTCGGCTGGCCGTGTTGGCCCTCCGGGCGGCCGCTCGCAAGGAGGCGCTGCTGCCGCTGCACCTGAACGTGTTCGCGGCCACCCTCGCCGACCTCGGCGGCCTCACGCCGCTGCACGACGCCGTGCGCGCGGCCGGACGCATGCCGTGGGAGGTGACCCTCGACGTCGTCCCGCCGTACACGCACGTGCCGCAGCGGGCGCTGCTGGAGGCGGTGGCCGCGGTGCGCGAGCAGGGGTTCCGGATCAGCGCGGACGGCATCGGGGACGGCGACGTACCACTGCGGCTGCTCACAGACCTGTCCCCCGACCTGCTCAAGCTGGACGCCTCGCTGCTGGCGCGGCCGGCCGCGGTACGGGCGATGCGCACCCTGTGCGAGCAGTTGGGCGCCCTGGTGGCGATCGAGGGCGTGGAGACCGAGTTGCAGTGCGGTGCCGCGATGGCGGCCGGGGCGCAACTGGCGCAGGGTGAACTGTTCGCGCCACCGGCCCGGATTCCCGCCTCGGACGTATACGTTCCGCCCCGCTCCCCCGGTGCCGTGGCGTTGCCGAAGCCGGGGCCGTCGGTGCGGGAGTTCATCCGGCCCGCCGCGCTGCTCCCGGTGACGGCGTCCGCGGGACAGGTGCGAGCGCTGCTGACCGGGTCGCCGGACGTGTCCGGGGTGCTGCTCGTGGACCAGACCGGGGTCCCGGTGCGCTCGGTGCACCGCTCCCGCTTCCTGCTCTCGCTCTCGGGCCGCTACGGGCACGCCCTGTACGCCGATCGTCCCGCGTTCAAACTGGGCGACGCACCACGCACGGTCGGCATCGACGCCACCGCGTGGGAAGTGCTGGACGTGGTGGCGGTCGGCGGGCGGGACCGCACCTCGGACGACGTGGCCGTCGTGGACCGCCTCGGGCGGTGCGTGGGCGTCGTACGGCTCGCGGACCTGGTGCGGGCGTTGGCGGAGAGCCGGGTCGAGGAGGCGGCCGCCCTCAATCCGCTGACCCGACTGCCCGGTTCGGACGCGATCACCGGCGAGTTGGACCGGTGGCTCGCCGACGGGCGCACCTGTGTGCTGAGTTGGCTGGACATCGACCACTTCAAGCAGGTCAACGACGGCGCCGGCTTCGCCGCGGGCGACGAGCTGATCCGTTCGGTGGGGCGGGCGCTGGTGCACGCGGCGTCCGGGAACACGCGCGTAGGGCACATCGGCGGGGACGACTTCCTGGTGCTCGCGGACGAGGAGGGGCTGGATCCGCTGGTGGCCGCGGTGCTCGACGCGCACTGGACCGCCGGTGGCCGCCCGGTCACGCTGTCGCTGGCGACGGTCGTGTGCGTGCCCGGCAGTGTGGCCGACCACCGGCAGGCCGCCGCGTACCTGGCGCCGCTGAAGAGGGCGGCCAAGTCGCTGGGCGGGGCCAGTTGGGTGCTGGGGCGGGCGGGGCTGCCCGGGCATGAGATCCGACGGGGTTCGGGCGGCGCGCCGGCCCAGGCGGGGTACATGGCGGTCGAGCCGCTGCGCTGAACTCCCGCGCCCCGCTCCCGTGACGGCGTGTCACGGGTGCCGGGCGAACACCTGTCACCGTTGCCGTCGGCGACCTTGACGCTCCCAGGACGCCGGTGAACACTTCCGGGTGTCGGTCGACATCGCCGTACATTCTCGGCGTAATCAGGCACTGCGCCGCGGGCCCCTGCTGAGCCATGGCCCGTCCCCCATGGGCGATTCGGCTGCGACGGCACGCTCGTCACGGACGCCGGGCGGGGCGCGGGACTCTCCCTGCCTTCGGCTGAAGTCGCCAAGGGAACCGTTCCTGCACGGAGGAACCGGGCAGACCCCGGACCAGCGCCTAGGAGCCGCCATGAGCAACGGAGACATATTCGTCGGCGAAGTCATCGGCACCGCGATCCTGATCATGTTCGGTGCCGGCGTCTGCGCCGCCGTCACCCTCAGACACTCCAAGGCCCGGGCCTCGGGGTGGGTGGTGATCGCGTTCGGCTGGGGCATGGGCGTGCTGGCGGGTGCGTACACCGCCGCTCCCCTCTCCGGCGGGCACCTCAACCCCGCGGTCACCCTCGGCATCGCCATCGACACCGGCAAGTGGGACAAGGTCTGGGTCTATCTGCTGGGCCAAATGGTCGGCGCGATGCTCGGTGCCGTCCTGGCCTACCTCGTCTACCTGGCCCAGTTCCAGGCGAACGTCCGCGAGGAGGGGTCGTCGGAGGAACCGACGGCCACCCTCGGCATCTTCTCCACCATTCCGGAGATCCGGAACCCGATCGCCAACCTCATCACCGAGATCATCGCGACGATCGCGCTCGTCCTGCCGATCCTCGCCTTCGGGCTGACCAAGGGGCTCGGCGAATCGGGCACCACCGCGCTGATCGTCTCACTGCTCGTCGTCGGCATCGGCCTCTCCCTCGGTGGGCCCACGGGCTATGCCATCAACCCGGCGCGCGACCTCGGCCCGCGCGTCGTCCACACCTTCCTGCCGATCCCGAACAAGGGCACGTCCGACTGGGGTTATGCCTGGGTCCCGGTCGTCGGTCCGCTGATCGGAGGGGCACTCGCGGGCCTCATCTACAACGCAGCCTTCTGACCCGGCGATCAAGGGGTAGCCATGACGGACACCGTCGACAAGTACGTTGCCGCAATCGACCAGGGCACCACCTCAAGCCGCTGCATCATCTTCGACCACGGTGGCGCGATCGTCGCCGTCGACCAGCGCGAACACCGCCAGATCTTCCCCAAGCCCGGCTGGGTGGAGCACGACGCCACCGAGATCTGGTCCAAGGTGCAGGCCGTGGTCGCCGGTGCGATCGCCAAGGCCGGACTGCGCGCCGACCAGCTCAGCGCGCTCGGCATCACCAACCAGCGCGAGACGACGGTCCTGTGGGACCGCGCCACGGGCAAGCCCGTGCACAACGCGATCGTCTGGCAGGACACCCGCACCGCCAGCCTGTGCAACGAACTCGGCGGCTCGGACGGCCAGGACCGCTTCCGTGAACAGACCGGCCTGCCGCTGGCCAGCTACTTCTCCGGACCCAAGGCCGCCTGGCTGCTCGACAACGTGCCGGGCCTCAGGGACCGCGCCGAACGCGGCGAGATCGCCTTCGGCACCATCGACTCCTGGCTGATCTGGAACCTCACCGGCGGCACCGAGGGCGGCCGGCACGTCACCGACGTGACGAACGCCGGGCGCACCATGCTGATGAACCTGGAGACGCTCCAGTGGGACCCGTCCATCCTGGCGGCGATGAACGTGCCCGCGGCGATCCTCCCCGAGATCAGGTCCTCGGCGGAGGTGTACGGCACCGCCGTCGGGCAACTAGCGGGTGTCCCGGTCGCCTCGGCGCTGGGCGACCAGCAGGCGGCCGTGTTCGGCCAGGCCTGCTACGACGTCGGCACGGCGAAGAACACCTACGGGACGGGGAGTTTCCTGCTGCTCAACACCGGCAACCGGCCGGTGCCCTCGAAGAGCGGGCTGCTGACGACGATGGGTTACAAGATCGGCAGTGAGGCACCGGTCTACTGCCTCGAAGGGTCCATCGCGATAACGGGCGCCCTCGTGCAATGGTTCCGCGACCAGCTCGGGATCATCCGCAGCGCCGACGAGATCGAGACCCTCGCGGCGAGCGTCGACGACAACGGGGGTGCCTACATCGTGCCGGCGTTCTCCGGGCTGTTCGCGCCGTACTGGCGCTCCGACGCGCGCGGGGTCGTCACCGGCCTCACCCGGTACGTCACGAAGGCCCACCTCGCGCGCGCGGTGCTGGAGGCGACCAGCTGGCAGACGCGGGAGGTCGTGGACGCCATGTTCCAGGACTCCGGGGTGCACATCACGACCCTGAAGGTCGACGGCGGCATGACGAAGAACAACCTCCTCATGCAGCACCAGGCCGATGTGCTCGGCGTCCCGGTGATCCGGCCCAGGGTCTCCGAGACGACCTGCCTGGGCGCCGCGTACGCGGCCGGACTCGCCACCGGCGTGTGGAACGACCTCGACGAGCTCAAGTCGCACTGGCAGCGGGACGTGGAGTGGGCGCCCACCATGGAGGCGTCGGTGCGCGACCGCGAGTACCACAACTGGCGCAAGGCCGTGGAGAAGAGCCTCGGCTGGCTGGAGGACGGCGACGAGCGCTAGAGCTCCCACAGGGCCGCGGCCCGTACCCCGGTCGGCGGGGGTACGGGCCGTGCGCGCGCCTCAGGTGGTGACGGCCTCGCGGCGGCCGGCCGCGTACGCCATCGCGTGCTGGACGACCCCGATCAGCACCTCCTTGACCGACTCCCGGTCGCGGGCGTCGCACAGCACCAGGGGGACGTCGCCGTCGAGGTCGAGCGCCCGGCGGACGTCCTCGGCCGGATAACGGGCCGCTCCCTCGAAGCAGTTGACGCCCACGACGAAGGGTATGGAGCGCCGCTCGAAGTAGTCGACGGCGGCGAAACAGTCCTCCAGGCGCCGGGTGTCGGCCAGCACGACGGCGCCCAGGGCGCCCTCGGACAGCTCGTCCCACATGAACCAGAACCGCTCCTGCCCTGGCGTGCCGAAGAGGTACAGCACCAGGTCCTCGCGCAGGGTGATGCGGCCGAAGTCCATGGCCACGGTGGTGGTGTGCTTGCCCTCCACACCGCTGGTGTCGTCGACCGGGCGCCCGGCCTCGGTGAGCTGCTCCTCGGTGCGCAGCGGCCTGATCTCGCTGACCGCGCCGACGAGGGTGGTCTTGCCCACGCCGAAGCCGCCGGCCACCAGGATCTTGAGCGTGACGGGCTCGACCGGAGGCTTCCCGCGCTCAGAACGCCCGAAGATCATCGATCTCTACTCCTGCTTCATGGGGGTCGGATGACGGCGGGCCGTAGCCTCCGCCACCGGGGGTTTCGATGACGAGTACGTCGTCGGGGCCGACGTCGGCCGCATCGCTGCCGCCGAGTTCGGTCACCGTACCGTCGGCCCGCTCCACCCGGTTGGCACCGAGCGCGCCGGCTTCGCCGCCCGCCATACCGTACGGCGGAACCCGGCGGTGCTGGGACAGGGTGGAGACCGTCATGGGCTCGTGGAAGCGGATGCGGCGCACCGCGCCGTCCCCGCCGCGCCACTGCCCGGCGCCGCCGCTGTCCGGCCGGATCGCGAACTCGTCGAGCAGCACGGGCAGGCGCCACTCCAGGACTTCCGGGTCGGTCAGCCGCGAGTTGGTCATGTGGGTCTGCACGACGCTCGCGCCAGGGAAGCCGTCTCCCGCGCCGGAGCCGGAGGCGACGGTCTCGTAGTACTGGTGGCGTTCGTTGCCGAAGGTGACGTTGTTCATGGTCCCGGAGCCCTCGGCCTGGACGCCGAGCGCCGCGTAGAGGGCGCCGGTGATGGCCTGGGACGTCTCGACGTTGCCCGCGACGACGGCGGCCGGCGGCTCGGGGGCGAGCATGGAGCCGGACGGCACGACGATCTCCAGGGGGCGCAGACAGCCGTCGTTCAGGGGGATGTCGTCGGCGACGAGGGTGCGGAAGACGTACAGGACGGCCGCGTTGACCACCGAGAACGGGGCGTTGAAGTTGGTGCCGAGCTGTGCGGACGTACCGGTGAAGTCGATCCTCGCGGCGCGCTGTTCGCGGTCCACGCGCACGCGCACCCGGATGACGGCGCCGGAGTCGGTCTCGTAGGCGTACTCGCCGTCGTCCAAGGCGTCGATGACGCGGCGGACCGCTTCCTCGGCGTTGTCCTGGACGTGGCGCATATAGGCCTGGACGACGCCGAGGCCGAAGTTCTCGATCATGCGGCCGACTTCGTCGACGCCCTTCTGATTGGCGGCGATCTGGGCGCGCAGGTCGGCGAGGTTGGTCTTCGGGTTGCGGGACGGGTGGGGCGCCTCGGTGAGGAGCCGGTGGGTCTCCTCCTCGCGGAAGCGGCCGTTCTCGGCGAGGAGCCAGTTGTCGAAGAGGACGCCCTCCTCCTCGATGGTGCGGCTGTTCGCGGGCATGGAGCCGGGTGCGATGCCGCCGATCTCGGCGTGGTGCCCGCGGGAGGCGACGTAGAAGAGGATGTGGTCACCCTGCGTGTCGAACACGGGCGTGATGACCGTGACGTCCGGCAGGTGCGTGCCGCCGTGGTACGGGTCGTTGACCGCGTAGGTGTCCCCGGACCGCATGGAGTCGCCGCGCCGCCGGATGACCTCCTTGACGCTGGTGCCCATCGAGCCCAGGTGGACGGGGATGTGGGGGGCGTTGGCCACCAGGTTTCCGTCCGGGTCGAACAGCGCGCAGGAGAAGTCCAGCCGTTCCTTGATGTTGACGGACTGTGCCGTGGACTCCAGCCGGGCGCCCATCTGTTCGGCGATGGACATGAAGAGGTTGTTGAAGACCTCAAGCAGGACCGGGTCGGCTTCCGTGCCGAGATCGGAACTCTGCGTAATCGCCGCGCGTTCCATGACCAGATGCCCGTCGTCGGTCGCCGCGGCCCGCCAGCCGTCGTCGACGACGGTCGTGGCGCTGGCCTCGGTGATGATCGCGGGGCCGGTGACGGTCTCGCCGGGAGGCAGGTCCTCGCGGCGGTGGAGGGGTACGTCGCGCCAGGCGCCGCCGGTGTGCAGCCGGACGGTCTCGGGAGCGGCGCAGCGGCCCTCGTACGGGGCGAGGGCGGACAGATCGGGGGGTTCGGTGATGCCGGTGGCTTCCACGGAGAGGGCTTCGACGACGACCGGGCGGTCGAGCGTGAAGGAGTACGTGGCGCGATGACGTTCTTCGAAGACGTGCCTCATGTCGTCGGGCTCGGTCAGCTCGACGGTGAGCGTGGTGTCGGTGCCGTCGTAGCGGAGCTGGGCACGGCGGGTGACCCTGATGCGGTCCTCGGGGATGTCCTCGGCGAGGAGCTCGGCGCGGGCCGCGCCCTCCAGGTCCTCGGCCGTCTTGCGGATGCCCGGCATCGAGGCGGCCGCCAGGGGCGCCTCGACGGACTGTTCGCGCATCGCCGTGGTGTCGGCGAGGCCGATGCCCAGGGCGGAGAGGACACCGGCCATGGGCGGCACGAGGACGGTGCGGATGCCGAGCGAGTCGGCGACCATGCAGGCGTGCTGACCGCCCGCACCACCGAAGGTGGTGAGGGCGTAGCGGGTCACGTCGTGACCCTTCTGGACGGAGATCCGCTTCACGGCGTTGGCGATGTTGGCGACGGCGATCTGCAGGTAGCCCTCGGCGACCTGCTCGGGGGTGCGCTCGTCCCCGGTCCGCTCGCCGATCTCACGGGCGAGGGCGGTGAAGCGTTCGCGGACCAGCGCGTGGTCCAGTGGCTGGTCGCCGTCGGGGCCGAACACCGTCGGGAAGTGGGCCGGCTGGATGCGGCCGAGCATGACGTTGGCGTCGGTGACGGCGAGCGGCCCGCCGCCCCGGTAGCAGGCGGGGCCCGGGTCCGCGCCCGCCGAGTCCGGGCCCACCCGGTAGCGGGAGCCGTCGAAGTGCAGGACCGAGCCGCCTCCGGCGGCGACGGTGTGGATGTCCAGCATGGGCGCGCGCAGCCGGACGCCGGCGATCTGCGTGGTGAAGACGCGTTCGTACTCGCCCGCGAAGTGCGAGACGTCGGTGGAGGTGCCGCCCATGTCGAAGCCGATGACCCGGTCGAAGCCGGCGAGCTGCGACATCCTGGCCATGCCGACGATGCCGCCGGCCGGCCCCGACAGGATGGCGTCCTTGCCGCGGAACTGCCCTGCCTCGGCGAGTCCGCCGTTGGACTGCATGAACATCAGGCGCACGCCCTGGAGCTCGTCGGCGACGTGCTGGACGTAGCGGCGCAGCACGGGCGACAGGTAGGCGTCGACGACGGCGGTGTCCCCGCGCGGTACGAGCTTCATCAGCGGGCTGACCTCGCTGGACAGCGAAATCTGCGGGAAGCCGACGCGGGCGGCCAGCTCGCCGATCGCCCGTTCGTGGGCGGGGTGCAGATGGCTGTGCATGCAGACGACGGCGACGGCGCGGATCCCGTCGTCGTACGCCTCCCTGAGCGGGCCTTCGAGTGCGTCCAGGTCGGGTGCGCGCAGGACGGTGCCGTCGGCCGCGATCCGCTCGTCGGCCTCGACGACCCGCTCGTACAGCAGCTCCGGCAGTTCGATGCGGCGGGCGAAGATGCGGGGGCGGTTCTGGTAGGCGATGCGCAGGGCGTCGCGGAAGCCCTTGGTGACGACGAGGAGGGTGCGCTCGCCCTTGCGTTCCAGGAGCGCGTTGGTGGCGACCGTGGTGCCCATGCGGACGGCCTCGACCCGCTCGTCGGAGCCGTCGAGGAGGTCGCGCACGCCGGCGACGGCCGCGTCGGCGTAGCGGGCCGGGTTGTCGGACAGCAGCTTGTGGGTGAGCAGCCGGCCGTCCGGGCGCCGCGCGACGATGTCGGTGAAGGTGCCGCCTCGGTCGACCCAGAACTGCCAGCCAGTCACGTCACTACTCCGCTTCCGCGCCGGTCACAGCGCCCGGAGGCCGTTGATCACGTCGCGCAGAATACTCTCGTCCGGCAGCTCGGCCGGCGGGACCGGACGTGTCACGTGGACGAGTTCCCCGTTCACGAGATCGCCGATGAGGACCCGCACCACGCCGATCGGCAGATTGAGTTCGGCGGCGAGCTCTGCGACCGACTGCGGGGCGCCACGGCAGAGCTCGACGATGTCCACGTGCTCGGGGGACAGCGTGTGGTCCGCTTCGGGATCGTCCGCGTGGGATTCGGTGACGACCACCGCGATCACGTCGAGGCGGTGCTGGGCCGCACTGGTGGTGCGGCCGCGCGTCATGGCGTACGGACGGACCACCGGTCCGGCCTCGTCGTCGAACCAGTGACTTCTTCCCTGACCGTCTCCGCTCATGTCATCCCACTACCCGCCGGCGGGCAGATCGGTGCGCGGGGCGGCGCCCAGATGCACGCCGACCCGCTTGACCAGGAGGGTCATCTCGTAGGCGACCTGGCCGACGTCGGAGTCCGCGTCCGCGAGGACGGCGAGGCAGCTGCCGTCGCCGGCGGCCGTCACGAACAGGAAGGCGTCGTCGAGCTCGACGACCGTCTGCCGGACGCTGCCCGCCTCGAAGTGGCGGCCCACACCCTTGGCGAGGCTGTGGAACCCGGAGGCGACGGCCGCAAGGTGCTCGCTGTCTTCCCTGGTCAGGTCCTTGGACACGCCCGTGGGCAGGCCGTCGCCGGAGAGCACGATGGCCTTGCGGATGCTGGCGACCCGGTCGACGAGCTCGTCGAGGAGCCAGTTCAGCTCCCCCCTGTTCGCCGCACTCTGGCCGGTCGCGTTCGGTGCGGTCATCGACCGTCCCCCTCTGTCGTTCCTTGTGCTGTGCCGTTCTGGGCCCCGTCGCCCGCGGCGTTCTCCTTACGGCCACGCTGCCAGCCCCGCTGGAGGGAGGCCATGCGGCTGCGGACCTCGTCCGCGTCGCGGTCGGCGGGGTCCGCCGCGCGCCCCGCGCGCCGTTCGGTGTTCTGCTTCAGCTGCGGCGCCAGGCTGGCCTGCCGTACGCGCTTGGGCAGCTGCCCTGATCCGGTGTCCTCGGGTGTGCTGCCCTGGGGCGGCGCGGTGTCGCCCGGGCCGCCGCCGGAGGGGCTCTCGGTGCGGCGGGCCCGGCGGGGCAGCGCGGGGGCCTCGGCGGGTCCGTCCGGGCGGGGCACCGGGGAGTCCGTGCGCTCGGTGAGGCGGCCCGCGAGCCCGGGGGCGGCGGGCCCCGGCGACGGCTCGCCGCGGCGGCGGGAGGGCAACGGCGCCAGGGCCTCGGAGTCGGAGCGGCTCGGGCCCACGGGGGCCTCCGCCTCCGGCTCGCCGCGACGGTTGCGCTGCTCGGGAACCGGCCTGCCGTGCGAGCTGACCAGCTTGGGCGTGCGCCGCCGGGGCAGCGGCACGGGAGCGCTCGGCCCGTCGTGGGCGCCGAATCGGTCCTCGGGGGCGGAGGGCTGCTGATGGAGCTCACCCAGCCGGGCCGGGGGCCGACCGTCCGCCCGGGCCGTGGAGCGGCGGGGGCGGAAGATTCCGCCGCGTTCGCTGTCGTCGTCGGACAGGACGTCGGGGAAGTCGTCGAGCGCGTCCAGGTCGACGGGGGCCTCCAGCTCGACCGGGCCGTCCAGGAGCGAGGCCGTCATGCCGGGCAGTTGCAGGGGCGCCTGGGTCAGAGCCGCCGCGCGGCTCTCCTCCAGTTCGGCCTCCTTCGAGGGCCTGTCCCGGTCGAGGCGGAAGCCGATGCCGTTGGTGTCGGGGACGTCGTCGGTCAGCAGCACGTCGGGGATGAAGACGACGGCGGTGGTGCCGCCGTAGGGGGACGGCTGCAGCGAGACGCGGATGTTCTGGCGCTGAGCGAGGCGGCTGACCACGAAGAGGCCGAGCCGGTCGGTGTCGGAGAGCTCGAACTCGGGAGTCTCGGCGAGCCGGAGGTTGGCGTCCAGAAGTGCCTCGGCCGCCATGCCGAGGCCCCGGTCGTGGATCTCCAGGGTGAAGCCGTTGGCGACCCGCTCGCCCAGCACCTGGACGGCGGTGTGCGGCGGGGAGAACACCGTGGCGTTCTCCAGGAGCTCGGCGGTCAGGTGGGTGAGGTCGGCGACGGCCGGGCCGGTGACGGCGATGCGCGGCAGTCGGCGGACCTCGATGCGTTCGTAGTCCTCGACCTCGGCGACGGCTGCGCGGACGACGTCCATCAGCTGCACGGGTTTGCGCCACTGCCGCGAGGGAGCGGCGCCGGAGAGGATCACCAGGCCCTCGGCGTGCCGGCGCATGCGGGTGGTGAGGTGGTCGAGCCGGAAGAGGTCGGCGAGCTCGTCGGTGTCCTCGGTCCTGCGCTCCATGGTGTCGAGCAGGGTGAGCTGCTTGTGCAGCAGGACCTGGCTGCGGCGGGCGAGGTTCACGAAGACCTCGGAGACGCCGGCGCGCAGTTCGGCCTGTTTGACCGCGGCCTCGACGGCGGCGCGCTGGAGGGTGTTGAGGGCCTGGCCGACCTCACCGATCTCGTTCTTGTCGTACTCCAGGCGCGGAACCTCGGTCTCCACGTCCACCTGCTCGCCCACGGACAGCCGGCGCATCACGCTGGGCAGCCGGACCCCGGACGCCTCGTGTGCGTCGAGACGCAGTTGCCGCAGGTCGCGGATGAGGCTGCGGCCGACGCGTATGGACAGGACGACGGAGAGCAGGAGCGCGACCAGGCCGAGGACGCCGGCGAGGGCTGCCTGGACGATCACACTGACGGCCACGGGGTGGACGCGGTCCTGATAGCGGTCGTCGGCCCGGTCGTCGAGCGTGCGGAGTTCGTCGAGGACGCCGGCCGCGGTGGTGTCCCAGTTCTTGGCGTTGACCCCGCGCGGCGCGCCGGAACCGGAGGAGACGACCGCCTGTTCGGCCACGCGCAGCGGGGCGGTGGTGGCGTTCTTCCAGAACCGCTCGTAGCGGCCGCGTTCCGAGGGCGGCAGCAGCGGCAGGCTGATGTCGTAGAGGAGGGTGCGCTGGGCGACGAGGTCGGAGATGTCGCGGGTCTCCTCGCGGGTGAGCTTGCCGACCACCAGGGAGGAGCCGAGCAACGCGTCCTCGCGGGAGAGGAGTTCACGGGCGCGGTCGATGTTGACGAGCGCGCGGCCCTGCTTGTCCATCTCCACGTCGTCGACGCTGTCGATGCTCGCCAGGAGGCCGTAGCAGGAGTCGACGACCCGGTTGTAGAGGCCGAGGGCCTGGGCACGGGTGATGGTGCCCTCCTCGACGCTGCGGCGCAGGGAGTCGATGTCGTCGAAGGCGTCCAGGGCGGCGGTGAGGTGTTCGCCGTCGTCCTTGTCCATGTCGCCCCGGACATCGGGGTCCTTGGCGTTCTTCCGGAGCTTGGCGAGGGCGCCGTCGGTGGCGGTCCGGGTGCGGCGCAGTGCCGCCAGCGCGTCGGCGGCCCGGGGGTCCGCGAGATAGACGAGGGTCTGGCGGCGTTCCTGCTGCAGGACGTGCACGGTGTCCTCGGTGCGGTAACCGATGTTCTCCACGACGTCCGTCACCCGGAAGAGCCGGGTGACCTCGCGCCCCGTGAGCACGGTCGCGAAGCCCCAGATGGCGGTCAGGGACACCAGCGGCACGAGAAGCAGCGCCACGATCTTCCGGCGGATCGACTTCCCGCGAAAGCGCATGGCCTCCCCCAGCTCGACCCCCTCCGGTCCGGGGGTACACATGTGCGTCAACAAACGGGGCGAGCCTACTACCGCCACACAGCTAACTCGAAGACGTATCCGGAGGTCGAACTTCCGCCAAGGCGGCGAGACGTGGCGAGTTGTCCGGGCATTGCGGGAGATTGCCACCCGGATTCCGGGTACCCCACCGGGGCGAGCCGGACCGGCGAAGTTGGCCGGTTGGCCGGAATTTTTCGCCAGTTGGGAATCTTCACGGCATGTCGTTCGTCCTTCACTACGGGAAATGGGGGCGGAATCGGCCACAGGAGCCGCATCCCGCACCCGGGCAGCGTAAAACAGCGCAAGCCGGGCAGTCACTGGGGAGCCGGTGCCTCGGGGCACCGGAGGGGTGGTCTGCCGGCGGTGGGGAGTGACACGGTGATGGGGACGGCCGAGCGGCGCGAAGCGCCCGAGGACGGCGTAAGGGCACGCTCCAGGACGGGGCAACGCCGGGAGGCACCGGATCGCGACATTCCGTCGCAGAGCCGCGATACGGGGTTCGCGGGGCCGCA
The DNA here is from genome assembly GCF_053611585.1 of Streptomyces sp. NPDC054794. Taxonomy (NCBI): domain Bacteria; kingdom Bacillati; phylum Actinomycetota; class Actinomycetes; order Kitasatosporales; family Streptomycetaceae; genus Streptomyces; species Streptomyces sp. NPDC054794. The sequence continues at coordinate 25,533 of NZ_JBSHAQ010000032.1, forward strand.
ACAGCCGCCGCTTTACCGTCCGTTGTGGGTCGAGGAGCCCGCTCGCCGGCGCCGGATGCCGGATCCGGTGCGGACGGCGGCCGTGCGGGCGGTGTTGATCATCTCCGTGACGCTGATCCAGGCCATGGTCGCGTTCCTGTGCACGATGGCGGGTTCCTGGCTGGCGTTCCCGATGGTGATCAGCAGTGTGGCCAGCACGGTGGTGGCCACGTGGAGCGTCGTCGACATCTGGGTGACCCGCCAGGTGTGGAACCAGCGCCACGGGGTGGTGTCGGTGCCGAGCAGCACGGCGAGGGCGCTGCGGCGCGAGCGGCGCACCGCCCGGCGGCAGGCACGGGCCGCCGAGCGGGAGCGGGAGCGAATACGCCGTCGGGGCGGTGCCGGGCAGTTGTCGCACCCCTGAGACCGGACACGCGGCTGAGCAGGCGGGCCCGGCCGTCCGTCAGAGTGCAGTCGGGAAGACCGCCCTCGGTGCGGAGCACGGTGTCTCCCTCCTCCTTGCCGGCCGGCAAGGAGGAGGACGCCGGATCAAGACGCCGGTCACCAGGTTGATCAACTGGTGGTCGACGCGGGCCTCTTGTACATCCGTGTCGCCGTGATCTCGCTGTGCACCGCTTCTCCGACCTGGCTCTGCTGAGGCAGTCCCGGCCGCAGGTGTTCCTCCACGCTGATGTACTTCAGGCCCGCCCGGAGGTCGGCGTCGTTGCGCAGCCGGATGACCAGCGGGAACTCGGCCAGCGCGGTCGTGTCGAACAGACCGGTGGTGTACAGCAGTTGCACCCCGAGCGCGTCCGACACGGCCCGCTGGAGCTCCAGCAGATACGTGGCGTTGGCGCGGCCGATCGGATTGTCCAGGAACAGCGTGCCCGCGTGGCGGTGCTTGTCGCGGCCCCGGTCGTTGCTCCTGAGGGCGGCCATCGTGCAGTACAGGGCGATGGCGGCGGTGAGCAGCTGACCGCCGGAGAACACGTCGCCCATCTGCCCGACGGGGACGCGCTCGGCGCGCAGCACGGCGTCGGGCTTGAGGATCTCGACGGCCACGCCCTTCGGCTGGAGCGCCGCCGCGACGCCGCGCAGCAGCAGGGACATGCCGTCGCGCCGCAGGTCGGAGTTCTTCTTCACGGCGGCCCGGGTCGCCTCGTCGATGACCTCGCCGAGCCGCTCGGCGAGCGTGGCCTGGTCGGGTTCCTCGAAGCGGATGCGCAGGAACTCCTGCCCGGACCATTCGCCGAGCCCCTCCGGCAGCCGCGACAGCCGCTGGGCGGAGCGCAGGGTGGCCAGCGCCGACTCGACGAGCCCGCGCAGCCGGTCCACGATCGAGTCCCGGTTGCGCTCCAGCTGCGCCAGCTCGTCGGTGAGGACGCGCAGCCGGGGTGCGAAGGCGTCCGCCCACTTCTGCGCGTGCTCGGGCAGCGCGGAGGCCGGCAGTTCGCGGATCTGCTGGCGGGCGGGGGTGCGCACCTGCTCGTAGCGGGTGGAGTTGGCGTGCCGGACGAGGATGTCGCTCGCCTCTCGGACGGCGGCATCGGCGGCGGACAGGTCGGCGGCGCAGCCGCGCAGCGACCGGCGGGCCTCCGCGGCGGACTGCCGGGCCTCCTCCAGGCTGCCGGGGTACGGCTCCGGCTCCTCCTGCTCCTCCTCGACGGTGTGCTCGCGCAGCAGGTCGCGGAGCATCGCGGCGATCTCGTCGAAGCCGCCGGCCGCGTCCTCCGCGGCCCGGTGGGCCTCCAGGAGCTCGGCGTGCGCCTCCCGGGCCTGGGCCAACGCCTCGGTGCGGGCGGCGAGTTCGGTGGTGGCGGTGCGCAACAGGGCCTGGGCCTGCTCGGCGTCGCGCGGGAGGAGTTCCTCCGGCAGCTCGGTGTGCGCCTCGCCGTCCTCGGGCGCGTGCCGCTCGGCCTCGCCTCGCAGCCGGCCGAGATGCTCGCTCGCGGTCGACATACGGGTCTCCAGGAGCTGCACCAGCTCCTCCGCGCGCGCGACCGCGGCCTGCCGGGACGGGCCGTCCGAGCCGTCGGGCGACTGAAGCAGCTGCTCCGCGCGCGTGCGGACCTTGTTGCTGAGCCGGTCCAGTTCGGCGCGGGCGGCGCTCTCGTCGCTCTCCGCGCGGGCCTGCTCGGCGCGCAGGTCGGCGCCGACGCCCACCTTCTCGTACACCTGGGAGGCGGCGCGGTAGGCCTCGCGGAGGGCGGGCAGGGACGCCTTGGGCGCGTCCGCGTCCGCCTCCGGTACGTCGTCGGGGGCGCCCGCGATCTCCGAGCGCTCGGCACGCAGGGCACGGGCGGTGCGGCGGGCGTCGTCGGCGGCGCGCTGGGCGGCGCGGCGGTCCTCGTCGGCGGCGCGGGCGCGCTCCAGGCAGACCTGGGCGCGGGCCTCGCACTCGGTGGCCTCGTCGGCGAGTTCGCGCAGCTTGACCTGCCAGCCGGAGCGCTCGCGCAGCCGGAAGGCGAGCCCGGCGAGGGCGTCGGCTGCGCGCCGGGCCTTCTGCGCGGCCTCCTGCCGCTCGTCGCGCAGCTGGGCGGCCTCGGCGGCGACCTCGTCGGCCTCGGACCGCACGGTGCGCGCCTCGGCCAGCTCGGCCTCGGACTCCTCGGCGAACGCGCGCGCCTCACGGGCGGCCCGCGCCAGCTCGACGAGCCGGCCCGCCGGGCAGCCGGTGCGCCACGAGGCGAGCCGCGCCGCCAGCTCCCGGTCCTTGCCGAGCCGGGCCGCCAGCGCCCGGATCTCCTCGTCCCGTTCACCCGCCCGCGCGCGCAGTGCCTGCCGCTCCTCGTCGGCGGCGTGCTCGTCGTGCATGGCCGGGTTCGGCGGTACGAGGAACACGTCGCCCGGGGACGCGTCGGCGGCCGGGGTGGGGGCGAGCAGGGCGGCCGCCGTGCCGACGGCGACGGCGGAGCGCGGCAGCAGCGCCGCGTCGCCGAGCACGTCGCGGGCGCGCGCGTGGGTGTCCGGGTCGGTGATGATCACGCCGTCGACCAGCTCCGGGCGGGCCGCGAGCACGCGCGCGTGGTCGGCCGGGTCGACGGCCTGGGCGAGGTAGCGCCAGCCGGGCAGCGCGGGGATGCCGTGCTCGCCGAGGTACTCGACGGTGGCCAGCACGTCGGGGCCGGGCGGCAGCAGTCCGCCGTCACCGAGGGCGCCGAGGATCCGGGCGTCGTCGGCGGCGGCGGTGCGCAGGTCGAAGAGCTGGCGTTCGGCGGAGGAGACCGTGTCGTCGAGGACTTCGCGCAGCTCGTCGGCGAAGCGGTCCAGGTCCTCGGGGGTGAGGGCGCCTTCGGTGGCGGGGCCTTCGTCGAGGGAGCGGGAGGCTCCGGCGTCGGACGAGTCGTCGACCGCGTCGGTACCCCGTGCCCGTGAGCCGCCCGACCCGGCGTCGCCGTCGGCGGCTGCCGTCCGCGGCCCGGGCACCCCGGCCCGCCCGGACCCGGAGGTCCCGGGCAGGCTCAGCAGCTCACCCAGCCGCTCCTCCGCGGCGAGGGACTCGGCGAGGCGGCGCTCGGCCTCGTACGCGCGTTCCGTCGCCGTCGCCGCGTCGGCCGCGCGGGCCGCGGTCAGCTCCGCGCGGGACTCGGCGGAGGCCGCTTCGCGGGCGTGCTCGGTCGCCTTGCGGGAGGCCTCGCGGGCCGTGTCCCAGGCCGCGACCGCCGTCTTCTCGGCGTCGCTGGCCGCCAGCGCGGCGCGCGCCGGGTCGGCGTCGGGCGCGCTGTCGTCGAGCCAACCGGCGCGCACCGCCTCGGCGGTCTCCTGCTCGACCTCGCTCAGGCGCTGCCTAAGGTGCCCGACCTCACTGCGGGCGCGCTGCGCCTCGGTGGCGGCGGCGGTCGAGTCGCGGTACGCGGCCTCGCCGGCCTCCTGAAGAGCGGCGGACCGCTCCTCGCCCTCGTTGGCGAGCGTCTCGGCGCTCTCGGCGGCCCCGTGCAGGGCCCGTACGAGATCCACGGCGGCCTTGGCGCGGGCGGCCAGGGCGGGGGCGGCGTCGCGCTCGGCCTCCTGGATCGCGGCGGCCACGCGCGCGACGCGGTCGGCGGCGGCGCGGTGGCGCAGCACGGCCTCGGCGGCCTGCCAGGCGGAGTGCAGGGTGCGGGCGTCGGCGAGTTCCCGCTTCTGCGCGGCGGCGGCCTTCTCGGCGGCGGCGAGCGCCAGCGACGCGTGCCGGTAGGCGAGTTCGGCGGCGATCAGCGCGCTGCGCTCCCGGGCGCCCTCGGAGTGCGTGACGGAGTACGCGGCCGCTGTCACCCGCTGGGCGAGGTCGGCGGCGCGCACCCGTTCCCGCACGGCGCGCGCGGACAGCCGACGCGCCAGGGTGCGGGTGCGGCGCTCGGCGCCGCCGTGGATGTCACGCGCGCGTGAGCGGGTCTCGGCGGCCTCGACGATCCGCCCGAGCAGATCGACGGATCCGGCGGTGAAGTCCCGCTCGGCGATCAGCTCGGCCCGCCGTCCCAGCTTGTTGCCGAAGCCGCCGACCAGGTCGGCGAGCCCGTCCGTGTCCCGGGTGTCGGTGACCGCGCGCAGCAGCAGGTCGGTGAAGTCGGAGTCCTTCTTCACCGCGAAGAGTCCGGCCGCCTCCCCCTCGTCGGCGTTCATCTCCCGCTGGTAGCGGAAGAGTTCGGGGTCGAGGCCGAGTTCGCCGAGGTGCTCGATCCAGCGGTCGTGGATCTCCTCCCAGTGCACCTCCAGGTGCGGATACGCCTTGCCCGCCTCGGTGAGGGCGTCGCGGAAGCCCTTCATGGTGCGGCGGCGGCCCTGGGCGCCGGACGCGCCCTCGCCGGGCGGCCGCACCGCGGTGGACTCGGCGACGGGGAGGTTGTCGAGGCTCAGGCCGGGGCCGGGCCGGAAGGAGTACCAGGCCTCGGCGAACTTCCGCGGGTCGTTGGACACCTGGCGCCCGCGCCACTCGCTGACCTTGCCGACGACCACGCACTCGCCGGTCTGCACGTGCTGCCACTCCAGCGCCACGTGACCGCAGTCGTCGGCGAGCAGGAACTTGCGCAGCACACCGGAGCTGGCGCCGCCGAGAGTGTTGCGGTGGCCCGGCAGCATGACGGAGAAGATCAGCTTGAGCAGGACCGACTTGCCGCCGCCGTTCTCCAGGAAGAGCACGCCGGCGGGCGCGGGCCGGCGCGGCGGGCCGACGGGCTCCTCCTCGAAGAACTCCGCCTGCGTGGGGGCGGGTTGGGGCACCGGCTCGCCCACGCCCCGCAGGTCAAGCACGGTGTCGGCGTAGCGCGCACCGGCGGGCCCGATGGAGTAGAGGCGGACCCGGGACAGCTCGTACATGGCGGACTCTCGTCGTCATTCTTCGGAAAGGTGCGGTGGTTCGGGATCTACGGTGGCCGAGGCCCTCAGGAGTGGAACGGCAGCCCCGCGTCGGCGACCAGGTCGAGGTCGTCGGTGTCCTCGGCGGGCAGCAGGCTGGCGCTGCCGTCGGTGACCGGGACGACGCCCAGGTCGAGGAGCTCGGCCATGGCGGCGCTGCCCGCCATGTCGCGGACCTGGAGCTGGTAGCGGGCCGTCGTGCGGTAGGTGCCGCCGTGGTCGTCGCCGGTGCGCTGCAGGAAGCCCGAGTCGGTGAGGAAGGCGGCCGCCTTGCCGACGATGCCGGTCGTCGACCCGGCGAGCCGGCGGGCGTCCTTGGTGGCGCCGGTCGCGCTGCGTCTGACCCAGATCCGCCAGGCGGCCTCCAGGCCGGGTGCGTCGGTGGCCGGGTCGGTGTTCTCGCCCTGTTCCTCGGCCCGCTCCTCCAGGCGTCGGCAGGCCTGCCGGACGAAGGCGTCCACGCCGTTGACGGTGACCCGGCCGATGTAGCCGTCGTCGGCGAGGTCCTCGGGCCGGGGGAATGCCAGGGCGGCGAGGGCGAGATGGGCCAGCCCGTGCAGGAACCGGTCGCCCGAGTCGGAGGAGGCGCGACGCGCGTAGTCGCCCATGCGCACGGCGAACACCGAGTTCTCGGCCGCCGTCACGGCCATCCCCGCGCGCGGGGACACTTCGAGGACGACCAGCCCCAGACCGGCGGCGACGGCGTCCGCGAGCCGCGCGAACGCCGGGTCCTCCCGGTAGCGGCGGAGCAGCTCGGTGTACTCCTGGTCCCGCGCGGGCTGCAGCTTGGGCTGGAGCCCGAAGGCGACGAGTCTCGCCGCGTCGGCGGCGTCGGCGGGCGTGACGGCGGAGCCGGCCGGCGCGGCGGCGGGCTCGGGCTCACTCCAGTCGACGTGCTCGGTCACGGCTTCGGCTCCTTGTCGCGTTCTCGTTCACTCATGCTGCTTCCGTCCGGTCCGCCGCCATCCCCGCGGCGTCCAGCAGGGCTGTGCCCACGATGAGGTCGGCACCGCCGAACTCGGGGTCGTCCAGTTCCGTCCCGTCGTCCACGGCGAAGAGCAGCTTCTCCTCGCCTTGCCGGTAGGCGGTGCCGACCGGGGGGCTGGCGGCGTGGACCGCCAGCAGGGCCACCAGGTACGGCAGATCGGGGTCCTGGCGGCGCGCCTGCGCGAGCAGTCCCGACAGCCGGCGGGGCGCGTCGGCCGGGAGGTCCAGCAGCTCCGTCGCGGCCGCCAGCTGCTCGTCGCTGAACCGGCTGTCGTCCGGGGTCGCGATCAGGTCCGGCTCGGGCATCTCTGCGCCCAGGTGTTCGCGCTCCAGGGGCGGGGTCAGCAGTATGTCGACGAGGTCGCCGACCCGGACCGACACCGGCGTGCGCAGGCCCGTCCCGCGCGCGAAGAACGCGTCGGTGACGCGGACCGCCTGCTCCAGGGGCAGCGGCAGCACCGGCGCGACGAGGTGTCCGTACAGGTCGATCCCGGACGTGGTCATCGGCGTGGCGAAGGCCTGCCGGTCCTGCTCGGCGCGGAACAGCGGGCCGGCCTCCAGCAGTCGGGACTGGAGCTGGGTGTGCCGCCGGATGCAGTCCTTGACGATGTCGACCAGCTCGGCGGCGCGGCGCTTGTGCTCGGAGTCCTCGGTCTCGTCGCGGGCCCGGCGGATGTTGGTGAGGATCGCGTTCTCGTGGCGGTACCGGTCGGCGACGTGGTCCAGGGCCTCGGCGATCATGTCGGGCACGGCGTTGAGCCAGTCCACGGCCCGGACGTTGCGCCGGGTCGCGTCCAGGGCCCGGCGCAGGGTCTCCGAGTACTGCACGGTGCGGTAGCGGGCCTGCTCCGCGGCGAGCTGGGCGTCCGCGAGGCGGCCCCGGTTGATCAGGACCTCCAGCTTGACCTCGGCGGCGATCTGGGCGCTGGTGACGTCGGTGTCCAGGGCGCCGACGAGGACGTTGACCGCCTCGTCGGTCGTCCGGAGGTAGACGGTGCCGCCGGGGCCCGGGACCTCCTCGATCAGCTTGAAGTCGTAGTCACGGCGGACATAGGTGCCGTCCGGCGCGAACGTGCCGTACACGGCGCGGAAACCGCGGTCGACGCTGCCGACGTTGATCAGGTTCTCCAGGACCCAGCGGGCGACGCGTTCGTGCTCGGCGACAGGCCGTCGCGGGGCCTGGGCGGCGATGCGCGGGATGAGCCTCGCCACTATCTGCTCGTGGTCGGCGCCCGTGTCGAAGTCCATGTTGAGGGTGACGAGGTCGATGGCGGCGAGTGCCACCTCGGCCATGCCGTAGACCGAGTACTCGCCCGCGAGGTTCGCCTTGCGCGCGTCGAGGTCGTGCAGCGGTGCCGTGCAGGCGAGCGCGCGCAGCCGCCGCGCCAGTCCCTCGTCGGCGGCCGGGCCCGGAGCCGGGCGCGGCACCGCGGTGAACTGGGGCGGAACGCTGTCCGTCGGCGCAGGCGAAGTCACGGTGCACAGACTAAATCCTCGGTCTGACAACGACCCAAACGACGCAGAAGCGACGGGCGTCACAGCGGCGCGAGAGGGCGTCGGTCCTGACGGGCGGCCGGTGCTCCGACCGGCCCTCGCCGGCGGTGTCAGTCCGTGCCAGGGCCGTCCTCGCCGACCCGGCGCCGGTAGACCTCCACGACCCTCTCCAGCGAGTCCGTGAGGTAGGTCTCCAACAGCCTCTCCGCCTCGCGCCGGTCGCCGGCCTGGAGCGCCTGCAGGATCTGCCGGTTGCGCGCGAGGTACGGCTCGTGCAGCCGGCGCGGGTCGTCCACGACGTGGAAGGCAAGCCGCAGCTCGGCGAAGACGCTGCGCATCAGCTCGTCGGTGCGTTCGCTGCCGGCCAGGGCGACCAGTTCCCGGTGGAAGTGGATATTGGCCGTACCCAGTCCTTTCCAGTCATTCTCGACGGACGCCAGCTGCCCCGCGGTGACCGCGGAGGCGAGCCCCTCCAGCGCGTAGGGCGGCTCGCCCAGCCCGCGCACGACGGCGCACTCGACGAGGGCGCGGGTGCGGTAGATGTCCTCGACGTCCTCGACGGTCAGGACCCGGACGAACACGCCCCGGTTGAGCTCGTGGACCAGCAGGCGCTCATGGGTGAGCAGCCGGAACGCCTCGCGCAGCGTGTTGCGGGAGACGCCGAGCGCCCCTCCGATGCTGTCCTCCGACAGCCGGGTGCCCGGCGGGAAATAGCCCTCGGCGACGCGGCTTCTGAGGATGTCCGAAACACGCTCGGCGGTGCTCGTACGGCCCAGGAGGGCACGGTCGTCGGCCAGTCCCGTCAGCTGCTCTGCCATGCCCGGAATTCAACCGCAGACACCAGGACGAAACAACACGGGTATTGAAGGATCGTTGAACGATCCTCTACGGTGCTCCGCACGGCGCGACCCCTGCACGGCACGACCCGGTACGACCCCGCACGGCACGACCCCGTACGGCACGACTCCTGCGCACAACTCCCGCACGGCACGGCTCTCGACGCGGCTCCGTTCCCGCACCCTCCGTCCCTCATCTGCGAGGTGCCCATGAGCTCGACCCCTCCACCTCAGGCCCTTCCCTCCGACGCCAGGACCGGCGCGGGTGAACGCGGCGCCGACGGCGGCGCCTTGGGATGGCTGCACGACCTCGGCCCCGGCGGCCGCCGCGCCTTCGCGGGTGCCTTCGGCGGATATGCCCTGGATTCCTACGACTACTTCACCCTGCCGCTCAGCATGGTCACGCTGGCGGCGTACTTCGGCCTGGACAGCGGCCAGACCGGCCTGTTCACCACCGTCACGCTGGTGGTCTCCGCGATCGGTGGCGCCGCGGCGGGCGTGTTCGCGGACCGGGTCGGCCGGGTCAGGGCGCTGATGATCACGGTGATCACCTACGCGGTGTTCACCGTGGCCTGCGGCTTCGCGCCCGACTACGAGACGCTGCTGGTGTTCCGCGCCCTCCAGGGCCTCGGCTTCGGCGGCGAGTGGGCGGTCGGCGCGATCCTGGTCGCCGAGTACGCGAGCGCCAAGAACCGGGGCCGTACCCTCGGCGCGATCCAGAGCTCGTGGGCCGTGGGCTGGGCGCTCGCCGCGCTCGTCTACACGCTGGTCTTCACCCACGTCGGCGACGACTGGGCCTGGCGCGTGATGTTCTGGACCGGCGCGCTGCCCGCGCTGCTCGTGGTGTGGCTGCGCCGCCGGGTGCACGACGCCCCGGGGGCGACGGCGGTGCGCGAACAGAGCGCGCGGCGGGGCTCGTTCGCGGCGATCTTCCGGCCGGGTACGGCCGAAGCGCCGGGTCTGCTGCGCACGACGGTCTTCGCGGGTCTGCTGTCCACCGGTGTGCAGGGCGGCTACTACACGCTGGCGACCTGGGTGCCGACGTACCTCAAGACCGAGCGCGGCCTGTCGGTCGTCGGCACCGGCGGATATCTGACCTTCCTGATCTCGGGCGCCTTCCTGGGCTACCTCACCGGCGGCTACCTCACCGACCGGCTCGGCCGGCGCCGCAACATCTGGCTGTTCGCCCTGCTGTCGGCGCTGTGCATCCTGGCGTACGCGAACATCCCGAGCGGCGCCAACACCCTGCTGCTGGTGCTCGGTTTCCCGCTCGGGTTCTGCATGTCGGCGATCTTCAGCGGCTTCGGTTCCTTCCTGAGCGAGCTGTACCCGACGGAGGTACGCGGCACGGGACAGGGGTTCACGTACAACACCGGCCGCGCCGTGGGCGCCGTCTTCCCGACCCTGGTGGGCTTCCTGGCCGACAGCTGGGGTGTGGGCGGCGCGCTGGTCTTCGGCGCGATCGGGTACGGCATCGCGGCGCTGGCGCTCTTCGGGCTGCCGGAGACGCGCGGAAGGGAACTGGCGTGACCGGAGCGAACCGTACCGAGGACCGCCCCCTGACCCTCGTCGACGAGCACGCGCACGCGTGGAGCGCGAAAACCGCGCGGGCCCGCTGCCGGGAGGGTCTGGCGGGCCCCACGGCCGGGGTCGCGGCGGGCCACACGCAGGCCAACCTGATCTCGGTGCCCGCCGACTGGGCCTACGACATGCTGCTGTTCTGCCAGCGCAACCCCAAGCCCTGTCCGGTGCTCGACGTCACGGACGCCGGCTCCTGGACCACCGTGCTCGCGGAGGACGCGGACCTGCGCACCGACCTGCCGCGCTACCGGGTGTGGCAGGACGGGGAACTGGTGGACGAGCCGACGGACGCGCGCGCCCACTGGCGCGACGACCTGGTGTCGTTCCTGATCGGCTGCAGCTTCACCTTCGAGTGGGCCCTGGCCGGGGCCGGCGTCCCCATCCGGCACGTCGAACAGGGCCGCAACGTCCCGATGTACGTGACCGGCCGCCAGTGCCGGCCGGCGGGGCGGCTGAGCGGGCCGCTGGTGGTGTCCATGCGCCCGGTGCCGCCGGAGCACCTGGCGGCCGCGATCCGGGAGAGCAGCCTGTTCCCGGCGGTGCACGGCGGTCCCGTGCACTGCGACGATCCCTCGGCGCTCGGCATCGACGACCTCGGCCGCCCCGACTTCGGGGATGCGGTGGACGTCGGCCCGGACGACATCCCGGTGTTCTGGGCCTGCGGGGTCACCCCGCAGGCCGCGGTGATGGCCTCGCGCCCGCCGTTCGCGATCACCCACGCGCCGGGACAGATGTTCCTCACGGACGCCCGCGACGAGCAGTACCGCGTGGCCTGACAGGAGACACGGAAGATCCATGACCTCGATCGATCTGAACGCCGATCTCGGCGAGGGCTTCGGCCGCTGGCGGCTGACCGATGACGAGCGACTGCTGTCCGTGGTCACCAGCGCCAACGTGGCCTGCGGCTTCCACGCCGGGGACGCGGCGACCATGCGCCGGGTGTGCGAGCTGGCGGCCGAGCGCGGCGTGACGATCGGCGCGCAGGTGTCCTACCGGGACCTGGCGGGGTTCGGGCGGCGCGCGATGGACGTGCCGCCCGCCGAGCTGGCGGCCGAAGTGGCCTACCAGATCGGCGCCCTCGAGGTCTTCGCGCGTGCGGCGGGCGCCCGCGTGGCCTATGTGAAGCCGCACGGCGCGCTCTACAACCGGGTCGTGCACGACCCGGAGCAGGCCGGGGCGGTGATCGACGGCGTGCTCCTCGCGGACACCTCGCTCCCCGTCCTCGGGCTGCCCGGCTCGCGCCTGCTGGAACGGGCGCAGAAGGCCGGACTGCCGGCCGTCACGGAGGCGTTCGCGGACCGCGCGTACACCGAGGAGGGCACGTTGGTGCCGCGCGGGCAGGACGGCGCTGTGCTCAGCGATCCGGCGGCGGTCGTGAAGCGCTCGGTGGATCTGGCGCGCTCGGGCGCGGTCACCACGCACTCCGGTGCGCGTATCGAGGTGCGCGCCCGCTCGCTCTGCCTGCACGGGGACACGCCGGGCGCGGTCGAGCTGGCCCGCCGGGTGCGCGAGCGGCTGGTCGCGTCGGGCGTGCGGGTGGAGGCCTTCGCATGAGGGCGCTGCCCGTCGGCGACAGGGGGCTGCTCGTCGAGGTGTCCACGGGCGAGGAGGCCCAGGCGCTGCACGCGGACCTGCTGCGCCGCCGCGCGGAGGGCTCGCTGGTCGTCCGGGAGATCGTCCCGGCGGCCCGTACGGTGCTGCTCGACGGCCTCGACGACCCGGTTCGTTGGGCATCCGAACTGACCGCCTCCCAAGTGCCGCCCACTCCCCCACGCGCGCGTGAGGTGATCGAGCTCCCGGTGCGCTACGACGGCCCCGACCTCGCCGAGGTCGCCGCCCACTGGCGGGTGCCGGAGCAGGAGGTGGCCCGTATCCACGCGGCCACCGAATTCACGGTCGCCTTCTGCGGGTTCGCCCCCGGGTTCGGCTACCTCACCGGCCTTCCCGCCGGGCGGGACGTGCCGCGCCGGGCCACTCCGCGCACGGCCGTGCCCGCCGGGGCCGTGGCCCTCGCGGGCCCGTACACGGGCGTGTACCCGCGCTCGTCGCCGGGCGGCTGGCAGCTGATCGGTACGACCGACGCGGTCCTGTGGGACCACGCGCGCGTGCCGACCGCGCTGCTGTCACCCGGTGCGCGCGTCCGCTTCGTACCGGTGGGTGACGTATGACGGATCGTGCCCTGGTCGTCGTACGGGCCGGGGCGCTGACCACGGTGCAGGACCGGGGGCGGCCCGGGCACGCCCACCTCGGAGTTCCCCGGTCCGGGGCGCTCGACGCTCCCGCGGCGGCGCTCGCCAACCGGCTGGTGGGCAATCCGCCGGACGCCGCCGTGCTGGAGACGACCCTCGACGGCTGTGCCCTGCGGCCCCGGTCGACGGTCATCGTGGCGGTCGCCGGAGCCCCGTGCCCGGTCACCGTCGGCGGCCGCCCTGCGGCCTGGGGCGGCCCGGTCGTGGTCCCGGCCGGGGAGGTACTGGAGGTGGGTGGAGCGGTCGCGGGGGTGCGGAGTTACGTGGCCTTCAACGGCGGCATCGCCGTCGAACCGGTTCTGGGCAGCCGGTCCACGGACCTGCTGTCCGGCCTCGGCCCGGCGCCGCTCACGGACGGCGCGGTGCTACCCCTGGGCGCCGCGGCCGGCCAGCACGCGCGCGTGGACGTCGTCCCGCAGCCGATGCCGCCGGCCGAACTCGTCCTGCGCGTGACGCCGGGCCCGCGCCACGACTGGTTCACGCCCCGAGCCGTACGGGACCTCACCGCGCGGACCTACCGGGTGTCCTCCGCGAGCAACCGCATCGGGCTGCGCACGGAAGGGCCCGCCCTGGAGCGGGCCCGTCCCGGCGAACTCCCCAGTGAGGGGATGGTCCTCGGCGCCGTCCAGGTGCCGCCGGACGGCCGTCCCGTGATCTTTCTGGCCGACCACCCGACCACCGGGGGCTACCCGGTGGTCGCGGTGGTCCGCGCCGCCGACCTCCCGGCCGCGGCGCAGGCGGTACCGGGTACCCCGGTCCGCTTCGTGGCCGTGCGCCGGCGCTGAGCCGTCATGCGGCGTCCGGCCGCTCCGCGACCGTGAGGGCGGCCAGTGCCGACGAGACCGCGGCGGAGGTGCGCAGGTCGAGGCGGGCGCTGGTGCCCCGGGCGCGGTGCCGCATCTCGTCGAGGGCCAGCCTCAGCAGCTGCGGCAGCAGGTCGGTGCAGCGCCGGATCACCCAGGCGGTGCCGGCGGTGGCCAGCCACAGCAGGCTCGCCGATTTGGTGGGCACGGGGAACTCCGGCTCGGGCGAGGGTGCCTTGCCCTTGGCGACGCCCGCCTTGGCGAGCAGCGCGTGGAAACGCAGGGCCAGTTGCCGGTGGCCGCGCTCGCCCGGGTGCAGCCGGTCCGCGCTCCACATGGCGCGGTCGGCGAGCCACGCGCCCTCACTGGCGTGCAGGTGGACCGCCCCGTACCGCTCCGAGAGCGCGTGCACCACGGCGTTGACCGCCCGTTGCCGGCGCGCCAGCGGGCGGGCCAGGGCGCCCGGGAGCCGCAGCATCGAGCCGGGATCGGGCAGGCACGCCGTGAGCAGGACCGCGCCCTGCCCGGTGACCGCCGCGTAGGCCTTGTCGAGGTTCGCGGCCACCGCGTGGATGTCGAACGTGCAGCGCAGGGTGTCGTTGACGCCGATGACGACGGACGCGACGTCCGGGCGGAGGTCGAGAGCGGCCGGGGTTTGGCGTTCCAGGACGTCCCGCGTCTGCGCCCCGCTGACCGCGAGGTTGGTGAAGTCGACCGAGTCCCCGGAGAGTCCGCCGGCCAGCAGCGCGGCCCAGCCGCGCCACCCCTCGCCGGCGGGGTCGCCCACTCCCTCGGTGAGCGAGTCCCCGAGGGCCACGAAGCGGACGGGTCTCATACGACGCCCTCCGGGACGACGCGACGGGACGGTGCCGACGTTCCGTCCGTGGCGGGACGGGACGGTGCCGTCGTGTCGTGGGCGACGGAACGGGACAGTGCCGTCGTGTCGTCGGCGCTACGACGGGACGATGTCGTCGCGTCCTCCGCGCCACGACGGGACTGCGCCGTCGTATCGTCCCCCGCGCCCTCCGACAGCACGGATGCGTCGTGCGCCGCGAGGAACGCCTCGACCGCCGCGCCCCAGCCGAAGCACTCCGCACGCGCGCGTGCGGCCTCACGGCGCTCGTGCTCCCGGCGTTCCAGGAGCATCTCGACGGCGTCCGCGAAGGCGGCGCCGTGGTCGGCCGCCGTGGCGCCCGCGGATCCGATCACCTCCGGCAGCGCGGACGACGCGCTGGCCACCACGGGCGTGCCGCAGGCCATGGCCTCCAGCGCGGCGAGCCCGAAGGTCTCGGCGGGCCCGGGGGCCAGGGCGACGTCGGCGGAGGCCTGGAGCGCGCCCAGCTCGCCCCGGTCGGCCACGTGCCCGAGGAAGGTCACCGGCAGCCCGCGCTCACGCGCCCGCTGCTCCAGCCGTACCCGCAGCGGTCCGTCGCCGGCCACCACGAGAACCACGCGCCGATCGCGCCGTACCAGCGCCTCCAGCGCGTCGAGCGCCGTGCCGGGCCGCTTCTCCACGGACAGCCGGGAGCACATCACCAGCAGCGCCTCGTCCGGGCGCGCGTGCCGGGCGCGCAGCTCGGGGTCGCGCAGCGCGGGGTGCCGCTGCATGAGATCCACGCCCAGCGGGGCCCGTACGACGTTCCGCGCGCCGATGCGGACGAACTCCCGCTCGGCGAACTCCGTGGTGCACACGATCCGCGAGTACGTGTGGGCCGTACGGATGTTGAGGGCGTCGGCGGCGCGCCGGGACAGGTTCTCCGGCAGGCCCCAGGTGCGCAGGACACCGTCGGCGGTCTCGTGGGAGACCATCACGGCGGGGACCCGGGCGCGCCGGGCCCACCGGCCGGTCCACCGCAGCGTCGTGCGGTCGGAGACCTCGAGGCGGTCCGGGGCGAGGCGCTCCAGCAGGGTGGCGACGCGCCGCTTGTCGGTGAGGACGCGGTAGCCGCCGGTGCCCGGCAGCAGCGGGCCGGGCAGGGTGATGACCCGGCCCTGCTCGGTGTCCCGGTCGGAGAACCGCTCGCCGGGCACGATCAGCACCGATTCGTGGCCCGCCGCCTGGAAGCCCTTGCCGAGTTCACGCAGGGCCGTGCGCAGGCCGCCCGAGGCGGGGGCGACGAAGTTGGCGAGCCGGACGATGCGCAGGGAGTCGCCGGTCATGCCGCGACCACCGCCCGGCGGTGGGCGAGGACGTCCTCGTAGTGGGCGATCAGTTGGTTGCCCACGGCGGCCCAGGTGCGTCCCTCGACCGTCGCGCGGGCGGTGGCGCCGAAGGCGGTCCGCAGGCCCCGGTCGGTGGCCAGGGTCGCCACCGCGTCGCGTACGGCGTCGCCGTCGCGCGGCGGGACCAGGAAGCCGGTGCGGCCGTGGTCGACCAGGTCGAGCGGGCCGCCGGCGGCGGGCGCGATCACGGGGACACCGCTGGCCATGGCCTCCTGCACGGTCTGGCAGAAGGTCTCGAAGGGGCCGGTGTGCGCGAAGACGTCCAGCGAGGCGAAGATCCGGGCGAGGTCGGAGCCGGTGCGGCGGCCGAGGAAGACCGCGCCCGGCAACGCCTCGGTCAGGTGCGCCTGACTGGGGCCGTCGCCCACGATCACGACCTTCACGCCCTCCAGGCCGCAGGCACCGGCCAGGAGCTCGACCTGCTTCTCGGGGGCGAGCCGGCCGACGTAGCCGACGATGACCTCGCCGTCGGGGGCGAGTTCGCGGCGCAGGGCCTCGTCGCGCAGGTCGGGGCGGAAGCGGACGGTGTCCACGCCCCGGGGCCACAGCCTGACCCGGGGCACGCCGTGTGCCTCCAGGTCCTGCTGGGAGGCGCTGGACGGGGCGAGGGTCCGGTCGGCGGCGGAGTGGACGGAGCGTATGCGCCGCCAGGCCGCCGCCTCACCGGCGCCCACGTACGTGCGGGCGTATCCGGCCAGGTCGGTCTGGTAGACGGCCACGGCCGGGATGCCGAGCTTGGCGGCGGCGGCCATGCCACGGACGCCGAGGATGAAGGGGCTGGCCAGGTGCACGACATCGGCACGGTGCTCGATGAGTGCGGCGGCGAGGCGTCGGCTGGGGAGGGCGATGCGGACCTGGGGGTAGCCCGGGAGCGGAAGGGAGGGGACAGGGACAACGGGGCACGGCGCCGAGGCGTCGGGCTTGTTGCCGGGGGCGGGAGCCGGAGCGACGACGAGGGGAGCGTGACCGCGATCGACGAGGTGCCGGGCGGTCTGGAGCGCGCAGTGGGCCACGCCGTTCACATCGGGGGGAAAGGATTCGGTCACGATGACGACACGCATACCGGTGTTGTCGCCGCGCTGGACGTGGCCGCGTCAAAGTGGATCTTTCCGAACGATAAACGTCCCATGAGCGTTGCGCTGCACACCCGAGCAGGTCAGACCGCGTCCATGACTTCCTGACCCACGAGTCACCTCGTGTTCATACGGCGGGTCCGTCCGACGCGATTCGGCTACGCACGGCTGTCTGGACCTCGGCCTCCTCGGCCGGATCCGCGGCGAGCCGACGGAGTTGCTCGACGACCCGCGCGTCACCGGTCTCGGCGTGCCGGGCGGCGAGCTCGCGGGTGCTCTCCTCGCAGTCCCAGAGGCATTCGACGGCGAAGCCCGCCGGGAAGGAGGGGTCGGTGGCGGACAGGGCGCGGGCGGCGCGGCCCCGTAGGTGGGACGACGCCGTCTCGCGATAGATGTGGCGCAGGACGGGGGCCGCGCAGGCGATGCCGAGCCGTCCGGTGCCGTCGACGAGGGTCCACAGGGTCGGCGCGTCGGGGCCCTCGCCCCGGACGGCCTCGCGCAGGGCGCCGAGGACCAGGTCGCTGTCCTGGGCTCCGCCGCGACAGGCGAGCATACGTCCGGCGGCGGCGCCGAGGGCGTCGGGCCGGTGGGCCCAGCCCCGGGCCCGGTCGACGGCGGCGATGCTGCGCATCCGCTCGAAGGCGTCGACGGCGGCCTCCACGACCGGCGTGGTGCCGTCGCCGACGGCGGCCTCGATCAGGCCGAGGGCGTCGGGGTCGTTGCTGTCGGCGAGGTAGCGCAGGGCGGTGCACCGGGCTCCCTCGGTGCCGTCCTTGGCGGCCTGGACGATCTCCGGCCGGTCCTCCGGGCCCGCTACGGCGACGAGACAGCGGGCGGCCGGGACATGCAGGGCGGCGCCGCGTTCGAGGCCCTGCTGGGCCCACTCGAAGACCGCTCGCACGCTCCACCCCGGACGGGGCCCGCTCGGTCGCAGCTGCCGCTGCCAACGGTCGAAACAGCCGGCCTCCTGGGCGGCACGCACGCGCGTGGCGACGGATTCGCGCGGATCCTCGGCCCACAGCCGCCAGGGCCGTGGCTCGAAGGCGTCGCGGACGGCGGCGGCCAGCTCGCCCTCGCCCTCGGCGTCGGTGGCGAAGCGGGCCAGGACAGGGGCGGCGAGGGCGCGCAGGCCCGCGTCGTCGTCCCTGAGGGCGAGCTCGTCGAGCGCCCAGGCCCAGTTGGAGCCGGAGCCCGCGTACCTGCGCAGCAGTTCGAGGGCGTCGCGCCTGCCGTACGAGGCGAGGTGCCCGAGGACGGCGAGGGCGAGGCCGGTGCGGGACTCCTCGGTGTCGAGGACGTCCTCGGCGCAGAACAGGTGGGCCTCGATGGCGTCCAGTTCGCCGCTCAGATCGAGGTACAGGCGGGCGTAGTAGAGGGAGCGGTTCTCCACCTGCCAGTCGTGGCGCGGGTCGCGCAGCACGCAGTGGTTCAGCGCCGCGAGCGCCTCGGCGCGGGGGGCGGTGAGCGCGTGCAGCGTGCCGTCGCCACGGCCCCGCTGGAGCAGGCCGAGCAGCGTACCGCTGGGCGCTATGACCGGATCGAACATGGGAAACAGCCTCACATCAAGCGTCGACGCAACCGGGGAACACGCACTACCTGGCCGCGTGACACAACGTCGGGGCGCCCGCCGTCTCTTGCTTGCTGTAGACCATTTCTCTCTGCCTCTCGTCAGTGGCCCATGCGGACCGCATCACGGTCCGCGCGGTGCGGCAACACCTGCCCAGCCATCGCGTCCGTGAATCACGACGTCATGATGACTCGCGGGTTTCTCCTGCCGCGACCGTATTTCCGGCGGCCCTTTACCGCCTCCCCCGTTTTGCGTGTCGTTCCTGGTCAGGACGTTCGGATCAATGTGCGCCGAACAATTCGAGCAGTTCCGTCTTGCCGAACATACGCGCCGTGTCAATGGCCGACGGAGTACCCGCAGCCGGATCTGCGCCGCCTTCCAGAAGTGTCTTGATCACTTCCGTCTCTCCTTTGAAGACGGCCCCGGCGAGCGGGGTCTGACCCCGGTCGTTGATCCGGTCTGCCTCGGCACCCCGGGCGAGCAGCGCCCGCACCGCGTCCGCGTGGCCGTGGTAGGCCGCGAGCATCACGAGGGAGTCGCCACGATCGTTGGTGAGGTTGGCCGGGACGCCCGCGTCGACGTAGGCCACGAGCGCCTCGGTCCCGCCCTGCCGGGCGAGGTCGAAGATCTTCGTCGCCAGCTCCACGACCTCGGGGTCGGGGGCTTCGCTCATCGGCCGGACCGCCTCTCCTGCGCACTTCGGGGACTGAGGGAGCCTACGGCAGCGAGCGGTTGCCGCCGTACGGGTGAAACGCCAGGGTACTGGCTCTCGCGGCACATGACTCGATATGCCCGAGGTAAAGATCACCACTGACCCCACGGGGCGCGGGGTCCCGCCCACAGGACGCGCGCGACCCCGCCCGACCGGGCCAGGACCCCTCAGCCGACCAGGTGAAATCCTCGGAAATCCACCCAGTTGCACCTTTTGTCGTATGGATACATGCTGTGATCCTGGAAGAACTCATGGTGACTGTCCCCCCTCGACACCAGGAGACCGAAAATGATTCTCTCCATGTCAGGCGTCGTCCTGCTCGGCATCATCGTCTTCCTCTTTTTCCGGAAGGACGGCCTGAAGGCATCGCACGCCTGCGTCTCATCCCTGTTCGGCTTCTACCTGGCCAGCACGGCCATCGCGCCGAGCATCAAGGCAGGCGGCGAGAGCCTGGCGAGCCTGCTCGGCGGCATCAAGTTCTGACGCCGCCCCTCCCGTCCGTACGCACCAACAGGAGACAGCAGTGGCCCGGCGCCCCCTCCCCCGCATTCTGAGCAACGGCAGCGCGCAGATCGCCCGGAGCCGGGAGCTGGCCCGGACGGCGGCCGACAGCGCCACGGACGTCCTCCACCCGCTGATCACCGTCTCGCGCGGGCTGCGCCGGCTGGCCTCGGCCGGGCGGCGCAAGTGGGCTGACACGCCCAAGGACAAACGCGGGCCGCTGCTGTTCCTGGCGGCCACGCTCGTCCTGGTCGTGGCGCTCCTGCCGTACGGACCGCTGCTCGCCGCCATCACGCTGATGGCGGCGGCAGCCTGGCAGGGCCGGGAGCGCACCGCGTCGGAGCCGGAGGGCCCCGACGAGTCGCAGACGGAGCGGCTGCGGTCGCTGTACGAGGCCCTGGTGCCCTACTTCTCCGTCGCCGAGGACCCCGCGCCCCTGTACATCCACGGCGGCGAGTGGGAGAAGACCTTCCCCACCCACGACTTCGACGAGGCGGGACGGGTCGCCCACCTCGTGATCCGCTACCCCGCGTACTTCCCGGACGGAGAGGCCGAAGAGCGCGCCCGGATCGAGCACCTGCTCGCCGCGAAGGCCGGGCGGGGCCGGGAGTACCACTTCTTCTGGGACGAGGAGGCCAACCAGCTCACGGTGGCCGTCCTCGCGCCCCTGCCCACCGACATCGCCGCCCAGCGCTTCGTCACCGCGCCGGGCGAGACCGTCCTGGGCTTCACCGACCCCACCGAGGTCCAGCGCACGCTCCCCCTCTCCTACGGGGAGGAGCAGCGCGACGTGCCGCCGGTCGTCTGGCGCACCGGCATCCGCTCCACCGAGCCGCACCTGCTGGTCCTCGGCCAGCCCGGCAGCGGCACCTCGACCCTGCTGCGCTCGGTCGCCCTCCAGGCGCTCCAGTACGGCGACGTACTGATCGTCGAGGGCGGCGGCACCGGCGAGTACGCCTGTCTGACCGGCCGGGACGGGGTCCTGGCCGTCGAGTGCGGGCTGGCCGGGGCGCTGGCGAGTCTGGAGTGGGCCGCGCACGAGACCGAGCGGCGGCTCATCGCGGCCAACCGGGCCCGGCAGGCGGGGCACCCGCCGCCGGACGACACCAGGCGGCCGCTGTGGATCGTGCTGGACCGGCCGAGCGTCTTCGCCCACCTCGCCGCCACGGACGGCCGCCGGGATCCGCAGACGCTGCTCCAGGTTCCGCTGCGGCACGGCCGTGCGGCCAATGTGACCGTGGTGGTGGCCGAGCAGTTCGACAGCGCGGACGCGTTGAGCGACGCGGTACGGCAGCACACGCGCGCGCGTGTCGTGCTCGGACCCGCGTCACCTCAGCAGTTGGAAGCGGTCCTGGGCGCCCCGCCGCACACCACGCCGTTGGCGCAGGTGCCGCCGGGACGCGGCTACGCGCGGCTGGGGTACGGCCCGGTGCACCGGCTCCAGGTTCCGGCGACCCCCGACCCGTACGACGACGCCACGAGTGACGCCGACCGGCAGGCGGTGCTGGCCCTGCTTCCGCCGCGTACGACACCGGCGGACGCGGAGACGATTCCCGCGGACGCGCTCCCGGCCGAGGCGATCCCCACCGAGTCGGTTCCCACCGAGGCCGTCGTGGCCAAGGCTTCGGGAGCGGAGCTGGAAGCGGCACCCTGAGCCGGTGCGGTGCTACGCCACGAACGTCCGAGGGGACTCCGCCCCTCCCGTCGCCCCCGTCTCCACCAGCCGGGCCGCCGCCGCCAGGCGGACCGCCGCCTCCTCGGCCACCGCTCCGCCGACCGTGAACGGCAGCCGCACATAGCCCTCGAAGGCGCCGTCGACGCCGAAGCGCGGCCCGGACGGTACGCGCACGCCGACCCGCTCCCCCGCCTCGGCGAGCCGCGACCCGGACAGGCCCCCGGCCCGCACCCACAGGGTGAGACCTCCCGCGGGCACCTCGAAGTCCCATTCCGGCAGCTCGCGCCGTACCGCCGCCACCAGGGCGTCCCGGTTCTCCCGGGCCTGGCCGCGGCGCAGGTCCACGGCCTGCTCCCAACCCCCGGTGCTGAACAGCCAGTTCACGGCCAGCTGTTCCAGTACCGGCGTGCCCAGGTCGGCGTAGGCGCGGGCCGCGACCAGGCTGCGGATCACGTCGGGGGCGGCGCGCACCCAGCCGATGCGCATCCCGGCCCAGAAGGCCTTGCTGGCCGAGCCGACGGTGATCACCGTCGAGCCGGCGCGGTCGAAGCCGCACACCGGCCGCGGCATCTCCACGCCCTCGTCCAGCCACAGCTCGCTCATCGTCTCGTCGGCGACCAGCACCGTGCCCGCGGAGCGGGCCGCGTCCACCAGCCGGCGCCGCTGGTCCTCGTCGGCCAGCGCGCCGGTGGGGTTGTGGAAGTCGGCGACGACGTACGCGAGCCGCGGGGCCGCCTCGCGCAGCACCTGGCGCCAGCGGTCCACGTCCCAGCCGGACAGCCCCTCGGCCATGGCGACCGGCACGAGCCGGGCGCCGGCCTCCCGCATCAGCTGGAGGATGTTGGCGTAGGAGGGTGACTCGACGGCGATGCGCTCGCCGCGGCCCGCGAAGAGGTGGCAGATGGCGTCCATCGCGCCCATGGCACCGGTGGTGACCATGATCTGCTCGGGCATGGTGGGGATCCCGCGCGCGGTGTAGCGCTCGGCGATCATCGCGCGGAGGGCCGGCAGACCGGCCGGGTAGTCGCCATGGGTGTGGGCGTACGGCGGCAGCTCCTCCAGGGCACCCTGCACGGCCCGGGTGAGCCAGGGCTCGGGCGCGGGCAGCGCCGCGCAGCCGAGGTCGATCACCGAACCGAGCGCCTCGGGCGGCAGGGGTTCCAGGCCGCGGGCGGGCAGGGGGTTGCCCGCCGGAACCGCCGTCCAACTGCCCGCGCCGCGCCGGGATTCCAGGAAGCCCTCCGTGCGCAGCGCTTCGTAGGCCGCCGCGACCGTGGTGCGGCTGACGGACAGCGACAGGGCCAGTTCGCGTTCGGCGGGCAGTCGTGCGGCCACCGGCACCCTGCCTTCCAGCACCAGCAGCCGGATGCCGTCGGCGAGCGCGCGGTAGGCGGGCGGGCGGCGGCTGCCGGGACCGGCGGGCCGCTCCTGCTGGGAGGTGAGCAGCCGGGCGAGCTGTGCGGCACCCACCGCCGAAGTCCACTGCGCCATGCAGATCAGTCCACCTTCCCCGAATTGGCCCTGGATGGCCTTCATCCCCAAGCCACATGGTGTCACGAGCCAGGCCACTACCACCACCAGGGGGGACCTCTTGTCCACACAGGACCGTCTCGGGCGACGGTTGATCCAGCTGTACGCGGGACTCGCGCTGTACGGCGTGAGTTCCGCCCTTCTCGTCCAGGCGGGCCTGGGTCTGGAGCCCTGGAACGTGCTGCACCAGGGCCTCGCCGAACGCACCGGGCTCTCCATCGGGGTCGTCCTGATCATCGTGGGCGCGGTGGTGCTGCTCCTGTGGATCCCGCTGCGCCAGCGCCCGGGTCTCGGCACGGTCTCCAACGTCTTCGTGATCGGCATCGTCATGGACGGCACGCTCGCCGTCGTGCCCGAGGCCCACGCCTTCGCCGTGCGGATCCCCCTGCTGCTCGCCGGAATCGTGCTCAACGGCGCGGCCACCGGCCTCTACATCGCGGCGCGGTTCGGCGCGGGTCCGCGCGACGGTCTGATGACGGGGCTGCACCGGCGTACCGGTGCCTCGATCCGTCTGTTGCGGACCGCCATCGAGGTCGCGGTCGTGGCCACCGGGTTCGCGCTCGGCGGCTCCATCGGCGTCGGCACCGTGCTGTACGCGCTGTCGATCGGGCCGCTGGCCCAGTTGTTCCTGCGCGTTTTCGCCGTCCCGGCTGCATCCGACGGCAGCACGGTCGTTGCCACGGGGACACCCGGACGGGTGATACTGCCTCGGTGAGCACGTTGATACGCCACCCGTACCTGGATCATCCCGGCCCCATACCCTTCGCCCATCGAGGCGGTGCCGCCGACGGCCTGGAGAACACCGTGGCGCAGTTCCGCCGCGCGGTCGACCTGGGCTACCGGTACATCGAGACCGATGTGCACGCCACGACGGACGGGAAGCTCGTCGCCTTCCACGACGACACCCTGGACCGGGTCACCGACGGAGCGGGCCGGATCGGCGACCTCCCGTGGGAGGACGTGCGGCAGGCGCGCGTGGGCGGCAGCGAGCCGGTACCCCTCTTCGAGGAGCTGCTGGAGACGTTCCCGGACGTGCGCTGGAACGTGGACACCAAGGCGGAGCCGGCCCTGCGGCCCCTGCTGGATCTCATCGAGCGCACCGACGCCTGGGACCGGGTGTGCGTGGGCTCCTTCTCGGAGGCGCGCGTGCTGCGCGCCCAGCGGCTGGCCGGGCCGCGCCTGGCCACGTCGTTCGGCGTCCGCGGGGTGCTCAGCCTGCGGCTGCGCTCCTGGGGGCTGCCCGCCGCGGTGCGCCGGTCGGCGGTCGCCGCGCAGGTGCCCGAGTCGCAGTCCGGCGTCCCGGTGGTCGACCACCGCTTCGTGCGCGCCGCTCACGCGCTCGGCCTGCAGGTCCACGTGTGGACGATCAACGAACCGGAGCGGATGCACCGGCTCCTGGACCTCGGTGTCGATGGCATCATGACCGATCACATCGACACGTTGCGCAAGGTCATGGAGGACCGGGGCGTCTGGGTCTGAGCACCCGACCCGCCCGGCCACGCCTTCGCACGGCACTTTCAGCGGGGAAGCGAGGGCACGGGTGGGCACCGAAACCGTGCGGGCAGTGGCGGCCGACGAGGCCGCCGAACGGCGGCGCGAGCAGCGCGGCTGGTACTTCTACGACTGGGCGTGCTCCGTCTATTCGACGAGCGTGCTCACCGTGTTCCTCGGCCCGTATCTGACCTCGGTCGCCGAGCACGCGGCGGACGCGGACGGCTTCGTGCATCCGCTCGGGATACCGGTCCGGGCGGGCTCGTTCTTCGCCTACACCGTGTCCCTGTCGGTGATCGTGGCCGTGGTGGTGATGCCGCTGGTGGGCAGCGTCGCCGACCGCACGGGCCGCAAGAAGCCGCTCCTGGGCGCGGCCGCGTACGTGGGGGCCGCGGCGACGGCGGTCATGTTCTTCCTGGACGGCGACCGGTACCTGCTCGGCGGGGCGCTGCTGATCGTCGCGAACGCCGCGTCGTCCGTGGCGACGATGCTCTACAACTCCTACCTGCCGCAGATCGCCCCGCCCGAGGAGCGGGACGCGGTCTCCTCGCGGGGCTGGGCGTTCGGGTACGCGGCGGGCTCCCTCGTCCTGGTCGCCAATCTCGTCCTCTACTCCGCGCACGACAGCTTCGGCCTCTCCGAGACGGCGGCGGTCCGCATCTGCCTGGCGTCGGCGGGTCTGTGGTGGGGCGCCTTCACCCTCGTACCGCTGCGCCGCCTGCGCGACCGCCGGTCGACTCCGGCGCGCGAGTCCACCGCGCCCGGTCTGCGGCAGCTCGCGGCCACCGTCCGTGACATGCGGCGGCATCCGCTGACGCTCTCCTTCCTGCTCGCCTACCTCATCTACAACGACGGCATCCAGACGGTGATCTCCCAGGCGTCGGTGTACGGCTCCGAGGAGCTCGGGCTCGGGCAGTCGACGCTGATCGGGGCCGTGCTGCTGGTCCAGGTGCTGGCGGTGGCCGGCGCGCTGGCGATGGGGCGGCTGGCGCGGACCTACGGCGCTCAGCGCACGATCCTCGGATCCCTGGTCGCCTGGACGGTCACGCTCGCGGCCGGATACTTCCTGCCGGCCGGGGCGCCGATGTGGTTCTTCGTGCTGGCCGCCGGGATCGGGCTGGTGCTCGGCGGGAGCCAGGCGCTGTCCCGGTCCCTGTTCTCGCATCTCGTCCCGCCCGGCAAGGAAGCCGAGTACTTCGCGGCGTACGAGATGAGCGACCGGGGCATGAGTTGGCTGGGCCCGCTGCTGTTCGGCGTCACCTATCAGCTGACCGGCAGCTACCGCTCCGCGATCATCTCGCTGGTGGCCTTCTTCGTCATCGGGTTCGTGCTGCTCGCGCGGGTTCCGGTGCGGCGGGCGATCGGCGCGGCGGGCAACCCGGTTCCGGAGAAGATTTAGCGCTGATTTAGCGCTCAACGCGAAAGGGCGGTAGTGTACGCGTTTGGCCTGCCAGGCGTACCGTTACTGCGCGTCAAAGAAGCCGAAACGCTGGGTGACATCTGCTAGCAGATGTGACAAACCGGGCGCTGGTGGGTACAACAAGGGGCGGCTACGACGGCGACGCATGACCCGGTACGGGACTCGGAACGGGAATCTTTACCGCCGACCGGACGTTGACCGGATGACGACGACAGCGACACCTGTCCTGTGGGCGACAAGCCCGGGAGGCACGATTCATGAGTGAGCGAGCTCTTCGCGGTACGCGCCTCGTGGTGACCAGCTACGAGACGGACCGCGGCATCGACCTGGCCCCGCGCCAGGCCGTGGAGTACGCATGCGAGAAGGGGCACCGCTTCGAGATGCCCTTCTCGGTCGAGGCGGAGATCCCGCCGGAGTGGGAGTGCAAGGTCTGCGGTGCCCAGGCACTCCTGGTGGACGGCGACGGCCCCGAGGAGAAGAAGGCCAAGCCCGCGCGTACACATTGGGACATGCTGATGGAGCGGCGCACCCGTGAGGAGCTCGAAGAGGTCCTCGAGGAGCGCCTGGCGGTTCTCCGCTCCGGGGCGATGAACATCGCGGTTCACCCCCGGGACAGCCGCAAGTCCGCGTAGTCCCTGCGGGGCTGGGCCGCGACACAGCGCAACGAGATTGACCGCGGGCGCCGTACGTGATGTTGACGTACGGCGCCCGCGGTTTCGTTGTGGGTGGGGGTGGGGGTTCTTGGCGCGGGTGGGTGGGGGGTGGCCGGCCCTCCCGGGGGCTGCGCCCCCGGACCCCCGCTTCGGCCCGAAAGGCCTCGTCCTCAATCGCCGGACGGGCTCAGTGATGCCGACCTGCGCCGAGCCGTACGCGCGGCGTTTCAGCTGGTCAGCGGCGGGCGCTGCTCCCACGCGGTGTCGCCGGGCTCGGCCGCGGTCTCCCTGATGACCTCGCCCTGGACGATCTTGCCGTCGGGGCGGTGGATGCGGACCTGCTGGAAGGCGTCGCCCAGGGTTCCGGGGGCGGCCTGGCGGAGCTTGCGGTCGACGGTGCGCTCCGCGTAGCGACTCAGGGCCTTCTGGACGGGCGGCAGCAGGAGCAGCAGCCCCACGGCGTCGGAGACCAGGCCGGGGATCATGATCAGCAGGCCGCCGAGCATCATGAAGCCGTTGCCGCCGCCGCGCTCCGGGGAGCCGCCGCGCTGCAGGGCCTCGTTGAGGCTCTGGAACGCCCGGCGCCCGGCGCGCTTGATGACCACGGAACCGGCGACGAAGCCCGCCACCAGGAGCAGGAACACGGTGAAACCGCTCGCCGCGCCCGCGACCACGGTCAGCAGCCAGATCTCCAGCACGAGCCACGCGGCGATGCCCAGCGGCAGGAACGTGCGCAGCCGGGAGCGCCGGGGTCGGGTGCGAGGCGGAGGGGTCGGAGCACCAGTCGTCATGCACCCAGTGTGCCTGGGCCCGGCTCAGTGCGGGATAAGGGGGCGGCCCGAGGTCAGGCCCGCCTGCCCTTGCCGGTGATCTTTCCGACCCGCTCGCCGACGCCCCAGGCCGTGACCCGCCACAGCGCCTCGACGAGGATGTCGCGGCTCATCTTGGAGTCGCCCAGCTCCCGCTCGACGAAGGTGATGGGCACCTCGACGACGTGGAAGCCGGCCTTGACCGCCCGGCGGGCCAGGTCGACCTGGAAGCAGTAGCCCTGGGAGGCGACGTCGGTGAGGCCGAGGCCCTCCAGGGTCTCGCGGCGGAAGGCGCGGTAGCCGCCGGTGATGTCGCGCAGCGGCAGGTCCAGGGCCAGGCGGGAGTAGAGGCTGCCACCGCGGGAGATGAACTCGCGGGACCTGGGCCAGTTCACGACCCGGCCGCCCGGCACCCAGCGGGAGCCGAGCACCAGGTCGGCGCCCTTGAGGGCGGTGAGCAGGCGGGGCAGTTCCTCGGGCTGGTGGGAACCGTCGGCGTCCATCTCGACGAGCACGCCGTAGCCGTTGTCCAGGCCCCAGCGGAAGCCGGCGAGGTAGGCGGCGCCGAGGCCTTCCTTGCCCTTGCGGTGCAGGACCTGGACGTGGTCGTCCTCGGCGGCCAGCTCGTCGGCGAGCTTTCCGGTCCCGTCGGGGCTGTTGTCGTCCGCCACGAGAACGTGCGCCTCGGGGACGGCCTTGCGGACCCGGCCGACGATGGCCTTGATGTTCTCCGCCTCGTTGTAGGTCGGGATGATCACCAAGGCCGTGCCGAGCGGGCCGAACTGCCTCTCCTGGGCCTGTGCCGCGGGGGTCCCGTCGCCGTCGTTCACTGCTGCCCCTTCGTGTCGTACGCAGGGGACCACCATAGTGGCCGCGGCCTGCGCGGACGTGACAGCACGTTCGTACGGTGGTGTCGATTCCGCAAGAGCGGGGTAAGAATGCAGTTTTTCGGCTTTTCGCGCCGTTCGGCCGTGCGCGCCGCTACGGATGGGGGCCCGACGCCCTTCGGGCCGACCTGGGGCCCGCTGGCTGCGGGTCGACCGAAAGCCGTTGTCTACTGAGCGTCCGGGCCCCACCCGGGTCACACCTCCCGACCGGCCGGAAGCTTCCCCCGTCGGCGCGGGCGCTGAGCCTGGCTCCCAGCGACGGCGCCCCGGTGCGGCACACCGTCCCTGACCCAGCGGCGCTGCGACGAGTGTGCAAAAGCTCCCCGGTCGGGCGTCCGGCGGTGGACTCGGCCGAACCTACCGGCCCGCTGCGGCTGGCTGTCAACAGCCGTTTGACCTGCGCAAATACCATCCCGTTCCAGGTCGGTGCGGAGGATGCGCAGGTCGCGCGACGAGGCGGCGCCGGACGATCACGCCCGCGCCACCCCGGGAGATCACTCGCCCGGCCGTACGAACACCGTCCGGCCGCCCACCACGGTGCGCAGGCAGACCGGGAGGTCGTTGCCGGGGGTCAGGTCGGGCAGGCCCGGGGTGCCGGAGCGGGGGTCGGTGGACCAGCGCGCGACCCGGTCGTCGGGGGCCTGGACGACGAGCGCGTCGGTGCGCCACAGGGCGTAGTCGGCGGGCGCGCCGGGGACCAGGACGCCCGCGTCGTCGCGGCCGACGGCCCGCCAGCCGCCGCGGGTGTGGGCGGTGAAGGCGGCGCGCACGGAGATCCGGTGTTCCGGGGTGCGGTGGAAGGCTGCCGCGCGAACCGTGCCCCACGGGTCGAGGGGCGTGACCGGGCTGTCGGAGCCGAAGGCGAGCGGGACGCCGCCGCGCAGCAGGGTCGCGAAGGGATTGAGCGTGCGGGCCCGCTCCGCGCCGAGGCGCTGGGCGTACATGCCGCCCTCGCCGCCCCACAGTGCGTCGAAGGCGGGCTGGACGGAGGCGGTCAGGCCGAGCTCGGCGAAGGCGGCGACGGACTCGGGGGTGAGCATCTCGGCGTGCTCGACGCGGTGGCGGGCGGCGCGGACGCGGGCGAGGCCGATCTTCTCGGCGGCGGCGCGGACGCCCTCGACGACGGAGGTCACGGCGGCGTCGCCGATGGCGTGGAAGCCCGCCTGGAGGCCCGCCTCGGTGCAGGCGATCACATGGGCGGCGATGTCGTCGGCGTCGAGGTAGGCGGCGCCGGTGTGGTCGGCGTCGGCGTAGGGCTGGTGCAGACAGGCGGTGTGCGAGCCGAGGGCGCCGTCGACGAACAGGTCGCCGGCCGCGCCGAGCGCGCCCAGCCGCCGCGCCCTGGCGACGCCCTCTTCGCCCTGCTCGGCCCAGTAGCCGACCACTCGGGGGCCGGGCACCTCGGCGGCGAGCCGCAGCAGGTCGGCGAAGTCGTCCTCGGAGGAGATCTTCGGCCCGCCGCACTCGTGGACGGAGCCGATGCCGAGGGAGGCCGCGTGCGCGAGCGCGGCCCGCTGGGCCTCGGCGCGCTGGGCCGGGGTGACGGCAGCGTAGGCGGCCGCGCGGGCCGCGTGGTGGTCGTCCTGGGTGAGCGGCCCGTCCACGCGGGAGAGCTCGCCCGGTACCAGGTCCAGCAGCGCCGTGGTGACGACGGCCGAGTGGACGTCGATGCGGGAGAGGTACAGCGGCCGTCCCCCGGTGGCCTCGTCGAGTTCCGCGCGCGTCGGGGGGCGGCCGCCCGGCCAGCGGGAGGCGTCCCAGCCGTGGCCGAGCAGGACGCGGTCGTGCGGGCGGGCGGTGGCGAAGTCGCGTACGAGAGCCAGGGCCGCTTCGAGGGAGGGCGCGTCGGAGAGGTCGAGGCCGGTCAGGGCCAGCCCGGTCGACGTGGCGTGCACATGGGCGTCGGTGAAGGCGGGCGTGACGAGCGCGCCGTCCAGGTCGACCACCTCGTCGACACCGTCCGCGAAGGCGTCGGCGGCGCCCTCCGAGCCCACCCAGGCCACCTGCCCGCGCTCCACGACCATCGCGGTGGCGAAGGGGTCGGCGGGGCTGTGCACCTCGCCACGGCGCAGCAGGACGGTCTTGGTGTCGACGGGACGTTCAGTCATGCCGCACAGTCTCTCGCGCGCGAGGGCCCGCACCGCACTCGGGGCACGTCGGGCCGTGTCTCAGACCTTCGGCGGCCGTGCCTCGTACGGCGTGGACAGCACCACCGTCGTGCGGGTGGACACTCCGGCCAGGGTGCGCACGCGGGCCAGGAGTTCCTCCAGCTCGTGGGGGGTGGCCACGCGGACCTTGAGGATGTAGTTCTCGTCGCCCGCGACGCTGTGACAGGCCTCGATCTCGGGGACTGGGGCCAGGCGGTCCGCGATGTCGTCGGGCGCGCTGGGGTCGAAGGGTTTGACCGAGATGAACGCGGTCATCGGCAGCCCCACCGCCTCGGGGTCGACGACCGCGGCGTAGCCGCGGATGACGCCACGTTGTTCGAGCCGTCGCACCCGCTGGTGCACGGCCGACGTGG
The DNA here is from genome assembly GCF_053611585.1 of Streptomyces sp. NPDC054794. Lineage (NCBI taxonomy): Bacteria > Bacillati > Actinomycetota > Actinomycetes > Kitasatosporales > Streptomycetaceae > Streptomyces > Streptomyces sp. NPDC054794. The sequence goes on from NZ_JBSHAQ010000032.1 coordinate 55,858, forward strand.
ACAGGCCCGTGGCCTTGCCCAGGTCTGTGTAGCTCATCCGCCCGTCCTTGACGAGCAGCTGCACGATTTGACGGTCCAGCTCCTCCATGGCGCAAGAACCTACAGTGCGCCTGATCTCCTCGGATACCCGAGCGACGCAGGTCATAGCCGGTTCGTGACGTCGCGGGGAGCCCGCTGTGAGCCGCCGGTGGGAAAAACCCGCCGCAGCGGGCACCTGCGCACGGCATGTGACGAACGCCACAGCGCATCGACGGCCTCCGTGATGCACTCGTGATTACCGCCCAGACGGGACGGGAAGTGCTTGCTGTGGTCGAGGCCGCAGTGCCTTCACGGCCCAGCCCGAGGGGGAGAATCCCATGCAGAGTCTTAAGCGCCCTGGTCGTACCGTGCCCAAGCGGATGCAGCCGGTCGTCGAGCCCGAGCCGGAGGGCGTCGAACCCGACGCCTACGAGGCCGAGGACCTCGACGCCTACGACACCTTCGAGATGTACCGGGTGATCTGCCCGGACTGCGCGCAGCCCATCGCCCTGCTGGCGGACGAGGAGGTCCTGCCGGAGCACGCGCTGTGCGTCTCGCCGTGGAACCCGTTCGGACTCACGGCGTGCGCCGGCACGGGCCGTGCCGCCGCCGACGCCCGTCCGGCGGACGAGTCCTTCCGGCCGCAGGAGCAGGACACCGCGCTTCTGCTGACGCTCCCCCAGGGTCTGAACTGGCGGACGCAGCCCTTCTCGCACGTCGGCGGCGCGGGCTCGCGCCCGATGCGCGTACCGACGATGCGCCGCGAAGCGGCCTGAGCCCCGCGGGCTCGACTCGCCGGGTCCTGCCCGGCCTCGCTCAATCCCAGTAGCTGCCCTGCACCATGGCCCGCAGGCTGCCGTGGTGCAGGATCAGCATGTCCGGGTCCGCGGGGACGGCCACCTCACCGAAGTACGCCTGGCGGTAGGCGACGCGCAGCATGACGATCGCGTGCCGCAGTGCGGCGTACAGGGTGTAGAAGTCCATGTCCCGTGGGGTGTGCCCGGTCAGGCGCGCGTAGCGGGCCTCGACGCGGTCGCGCCGCAGGAGGCCGGGCAGTCCGCGCCGGCCGAAGGCGACGGTCAGGTCGTGGAAGAAGCGGTGCAGGTAGACGGTCCAGCCGAGGTCCACCTCGCGCGGGGCCGGGGCCGCCATCTCCCAGTCGAGGACGGCCGCGGGGTCGAACCCGTCGTAGACGATGTTCCCGATGCGCGCGTCGCCCCAGTTGAGGACCGGTGCGCCGGGCTCGCCCGGCCACAGTTCCTCCAGCCGGTCGAACGCGGCCTCGATGAGCGGTGAGCGGGCCAGACCGTCGATCACCCAGGTGTAGTAGGCGCGTTGGGACTCGACGTGGCGGCGCAGGGCGTCTCCGTCTCCGGGCAGGGACAGGAACTCGGCCTCCTCGGGCGGCACTTGGTCGTGCAGCCGCGCCAGGATCCCGACCGTGCCCGCCTCCAGGCGCTCACGCTCCGCGTCGGTGGCCGCGTGCAGCCAACTGCCTTCGTACGTATAGGGCATGACATCCGGCGGCACGCGCCCGTCCACCCGCTCCATGACGAAGAACGGCGCGCCGAGCGGTTCGGGGTCCTCCTCCAGCCAGAGCACCTTCGGCACCGGGACGTCCGTACGGTCCGCCACCAGGCGCAGGGTGCGGAACTGCCGGGCCATGTCGTAGACCGGGAAGACGGCGTACGCCGCCGGGTCCGCCGCGAGCCTCAACGCACAGGCGCGCACCGGGGGTTCGGGGTGCTCGATGTGGAAGAGAAGGGTCTCGCTGGACATGCCGTTGGACGTCGGGGCGGTGACCCCGACAGCCTTGGCGCCGGGCAGCCGGGTGCCGAGCCAGGCGGTGAGGCGGCGGGTGAGGTCCTCGGGATCGCGGGTGGTGGTGCGGGGTCGGGGTGCCGTGGCCATCTGTGCCTCCCTCAGGGTGCGACCGAGTCGAAGCCGGTGAATCCGCTCGGGTCGTGCCGGCCGAACGAGCCGTGCTCGAAGATGCCGTGGCCGACCTGCCCGTCGAGCCGAAAGCGGGCCGCGTGGTCGGTGACCCCGTAGGCGGCGAGGGGGTGAGGGGACGTCAGGTCGTAGGTACGGCGGTCGGTCCACTCCTTGCCGTGCCAGGTCCCGTGCTGCCAGTCGTCGGCGGGCGGGTAGCCGGCGCCGACCGCGAGCGGGGACGAGGCCAGGATCTCGACCTCCAGCTCCAGCGGCTTGCGCGGGTCGCCCAGGTGGACGACGGCGCGTTCGGGGTGGCGGGTGCCCGGACGATAGGTGATCTCCGTCCGGGGCCAGCCGAGTTGGCTGTCGCGCCGACCCGGGACGACCAGGGTCGCGTCGCTCAGGGTGCGGTAGCCGTCGGCGTCCTCCTGGGTGATGACCATCAGGAAGCGGTCGGCGAAGCGGACCGGGCACCAGATCCAGTGGAAGCCCTCGGGCCGGTGCTCCTCGGCGAGACGTCCGCCCTCCTCCCCCGGGACGGGCCGCACGCCCCAGCTGCGGTCGCGGGTGCCGGTCCAGCCCTCGGCCGTGACCCGGAACTCCTCGTCCCCGGCGCGGATCAGCCCCCGCGCTCGGCCCGCCTGCACGAAGCGGCGCCCCTCCAGCGTCAGCCGGTCGCCCCGGCGCTGGAGGTGATGGGGCTCCCACAGGGCCGGGAAGTCCGCGCTCCAGGTGAGGTCGTACGACAGCAGGTCGTCGTCGCACACGAGGCGCAGTCGCCGCAGTGGCTCCACGACCTCGATCCGCAGCGGACCGACGACGAGCCGCGTCCGGTCGTCGCCGAGCGCGTCCGAGGCGCGTACGGCGTGCAGGGTGTCGCCGGTGCGCAGGGTCGCGTAGGCGTCGATCACCCCGAGGTTGGGGTAGACGCCGAGCCCGAGGATGAGCAGGGCGCGTCCCTCGTGGTCGAGGAAGTGGAAGATGCAGCGGTCGTAGGCGTTGCGGTCCCCGGTGGCCACATGCTTCATGGACAGCGGGACCTGGTGCACGGGGTACTCGTCGAGCGGTACGGGGCGGTCGTCGGCCACGGCACACCTCCCTGGCGGCAGTTCGGCTGACGGTACGTCAGCCGACCTGCGGAGGCCAGACCCTGAGCGGTACGTCCGCGAACGCACGGCCGATTCCCGGGACCGGTGACCTGTCCGCCGTGGCGGGCGTTGCCCTGGTATGGCCCCTAGACAAACGGCAACCGGGCGTCGGTACCGCGTCTTCGTCCCCCGGGCGGCAGAATCGGTTCCGCCGCCACCGCAGCCGCAGGACCCGCCGATCTACCGCGATCTCCTGCGCACCTGGGAGGACGGGGGCCGCACCCTGCCGGGCCGCCACGACCCGGAGTGGGTCAGGCTGGCGGCCCCGACGGTGCTCCCGGGCCACTTCAGCGAGCCGGTGGACCGCTGAGCGTGCGCCCCGGCGCGGGTCAGCGGGTCTCGGGGCCCGCGAGGTGGCGGGCGATGACCATCCGCTGGATCTGGTTGGTGCCCTCGACGATCTGCAGGACCTTGGCCTCGCGCATGTAGCGCTCGACGGGGAAGTCCGCGGTGTAGCCGTATCCGCCGAGTATCTGCACGGCGTCGGTCGTCACCTTCATCGCCGTGTCGGTGCAGTGCAGCTTGGCCATGGCCGCCTGCTTGGCGAACGGCCGGCCCGCGTCCCGCAGCCGCGCCGCCGACAGGTACAGCGCCCGGCCCGCCTCGATCTGGGTGGCCATGTCGGCGAGCATGAATCTGAGGCCCTGGAAGTCGGAGATCGAGCGCCCGAACTGGCGCCGCCCGCCGGCATAGGCGAGCGCCTCGTCCAGCGCCGCCTGGGCCAGGCCTATCGCGCAGGCCGCGATGCCGAGTCGCCCGGAGTCGAGCGCGGACAGGGCGATGGCGAAGCCCTGGCCCTCATCGCCCATGCGCCGCTCATCGCAGACGCGTACGCCGTCCAGGTGAACCTGGGCGGTGGGCGAGCCCTTCATGCCCATCTTCTTCTCCGGCGCCGCGCCGCTGAGCCCCTCGGCGTCACCGGGCACCAGGAACGCGGTGATCCCGCGCGGCCCGTCCTCGCCCGTGCGGGCCATGACGGTGTAGAAGTCGGCGATGCCGCCGTGCGTGATCCAGGCCTTGGTGCCGGTGATGACCCAGTCGTCGCCGTCCCGCACCGCCTTCGTGCGCAGGGAGGCGGCATCCGAACCGGAGGACGGCTCGGACAGGCAGTACGCGCCGAGCAGACCGCCGCCGAGCATCGCGGGCAGGTGCTCGACCTGCTGCTGCTTGGTGCCGTAGGCGGCGAGCGCGTAGGAGGCGAGGGTGTGGACGCTGACGCCGAGGCCGACGGTCAGGCGGGCCATGGCGAGCTCTTCGAGGACCTGGAGGTAGACCTCGTACGGCTGGTCGCCGCCGCCGTACTCCGAGTCGTACGGCAGACCGAGCAGTCCTGATTCCGAGAGCAGGGTGAAGACCTCGCGCGGGAAGCGTCCGGCGTCCTCCTCCTCGGCCGCCCGCGGGGCGATCTCGCGCTGCGCGATCTCACGGACGAGCGCGATCAGGTCCCTGGCCTCGTCCGTGGGCAGATGACGCTCCACGGAGTGCGGGGCGCGGTCGGACATGGCGACGGTCTCCTCCCTGTTGGGGCACATCGGCGGACGTGCGCCGTGGGTGGGCGGCGCCGCCTGGTCTTCGTAAGTCCGGCCGATGCATGCGCTCCCGGGTCTCGGGAGCGGCTGACCAGCGGCTTGCGCTGTGAGTATGCCCGATCGGCGACCTCCAGTCACCAGTTAACGACCGCTCACTCCCAGAATTCCACCCCCGTTCCCACCCTCCCGAGATTGGTCCGAACCATTGACCAAGTGGTCTAGTCCTCCTACTCTTTAGGACCAACGCTCGACCGCGTTCATGCCAATCGGCGCACGTTCCCCTCCCCCCACGAGGAGACACCCGATGCACACTGCCCACCGCCCGCGCGCCCGGTTCCGGGCGCTCGTCTCCGCAGCCTGTTGCGCCGTCCTCGGCGCCGGACTGCTGGCCGGAGCGGGCACGGCCACCGCCACCCCCGCCGCCGCACCCGCGGCCGCACCCGCCGCCAAGGCGGCCGCCGGCTCGAAGGTCGTCGGCTATTTCACGGAATGGGGCACCTACGACCGCAAGTACTTCGTGAAGAACGTCGAGACCTCCGGTTCGGCGGCCAGGCTCACCCACATCAATTACGCCTTCGGCAACGTGACCGGCGGCAAGTGCGCGATGGGCGACTCCTACGCGGCGACCGACCGGGCCTACACCGCCGCCGAGTCCGTCGACGGGGTCGCCGACACCTGGGACCAGCCGCTGCGCGGCAACTTCAACCAGCTCCTGAAGCTGAAGAAGAAGCACCCGGGCCTGAAGATCCTGTGGTCGTTCGGCGGCTGGACCTGGTCCAGCGGCTTCGGCGAGGCCGCGCGGAACCCGGCCGCCTTCGCCCAGTCCTGCTACGACCTGGTGAAGAACTCCAAGTGGGCGGGTGTCTTCGACGGCATCGACATCGACTGGGAGTACCCCAACGCCTGCGGCAACAGCTGCGACACCAGCGGCCGCGCGGCCTTCAGGAACCTGATGGCGGCGCTGCGGGCGAAGTTCGGCGGCGGCGCGCTGGTCACCGCGGCGATCACGGCCGACGCCACCAGCGGCGGCAAGATCGACGCGGCGGACTACGCGGGGGCCGCACAGTACGTCAACTGGTACAACCCGATGACGTACGACTACTTCGGCGCCTGGGACGCGGCGGGCCCGACCGCCCCTCACTCGCCGCTGAACTCCTACTCAGGCATCCCGAAAGCCGGCTTCCACACCTCCGCGACCGTCGCGAAACTGAAGGGCCTCGGCATACCGGCCTCGAAGCTGCTGCTCGGCATCGGCTTCTACGGACGCGGCTGGACCGGCGTCACCCAGGCGGCTCCCGGCGGCACGGCGACCGGCCCGGCCGCGGGAACGTACGAGCAGGGCATCGACGACTACAAGGTGCTCAAGGCCAAGTGCCCGGCGACCGGCACGGTGGGCGGCACGGCCTACGCCAAGTGCGGGAACAACTGGTGGAGTTACGACACCCCCGCGACCATCGCGACGAAGACGACGTACAAGAACCAGCAGGGTCTGGGCGGCACGTTCTTCTGGGAGCTGAGCGGGGACACCGCGAACGGTGAGCTGATCAAGGCGATCAAGTAGGGACGTCCCGGCAGGCCCGGACACGGGCGCCGGTGACTCGGGGGGCGGGGGCGGCGGCCTCCGCCCCCTGGTGTCAGGCGTCGCGGCGGGCCGGCTGCGGGGCCGGGTAGGCCGGGTCCAGCTCCTCGATGGCGCGCAGCACTCCACCGAGCGCCTTCACCAGGAGTTCGCGCATGGTCTCGCGGGACAGTTCGGAGTGGTCGATCCAGTCCAGGGTGGCGCCCTCGACGCTGCACACCCAGGAGAGCAGGCCCATGCGGGCCAGCGGCGCGATGTCGCTGCGGCCGTAGGCACCCTCGGCGATGGTCGCGACGATCGCCTCGCGCACGCCGTCCCGGATGGCGTGCACCTCGGCGTCGAAGCCGACACCGCCGCTGACGATGGTGCGGTAGGCGGCCTGGTGGTGCTCGGCGAAGCGCAGGTAGCTGTCGACGGTGCGGTGGACGCGGTCCACGGCGGGCAGTTCGAGGCCGCTCGCGGCGAAGGTGACCAGGTCGGTGACGGAGTCCTGGATGATCGCCAGGTAGTAGCCGCGCTTGGACTGGAAGTAGTAGTAGATCAGCCCCTTGGCGACATGCGCCTGCCGGGCGATGTCGTCCATGGAGAGCGCGTCGTAGGACGTGTCGGCGAACAACTTTCGCCCGATGGCGATGAGTTCGGCGCGACGCGCCACGGAGCGCTCGGTACCGCGCGCCCGGGGGCGGACGACGGCGGGCTGTTGACTAATATTCAATTTCGACCCTGGTCTCAACGGGCGGCCGGACACCCGCAGTATGTCAGGTCGGTTATGCGTCAGGTCACAGCAGTCCGAGCCGGGTGACGAGCATGGCGACCACCATGACCAGGACCCATCCCATGGCGTGCTCGAAGATCTTCGGACCGTCGTCCTTGGGGCCGCCGGTGCGGGCGCGGGTGGCGGTGGCTGAGTGTGCCGTCATGCTGTCTCACTGAGGTCGGACGTTACGGGGCGAAATGCCCCATCGATCCCTCCACCTTGCCACCCGCGACGCCCTTTGCGGCGGAGACGTTGGTCACAGGGTCAGCGCACGCCCACCGCCGCGAGCGCCTTGCGCTGGCGCGGGCTCGGATGCGCCGGGAAGTAGAGGTAGCAGACGCCGCCCGTACCCGAGACCACCTTGCCACTGGCGTTGTACCGCTTGGTCCGCAGCCAGATGTTCTCCCACTCCCGCCGCAGATAGATGCGCCGCACCGCCTCGTCGCTCGGCGAGGCCGGGTCGTTGGCGATCACGTCGCCGTCCGCGGTGAAGCCGACCACCGTCATCAGATGGCCGGAGGTGCCGTAACCGGCGCCGGTCAGCTCGGTCTTGAGGAAGGACTGGGACGTTATGGCCGGGATCCCGGCCGCGATCAGCGTCTCCAGGTCGGTGAGCGAGCCCAGTCGCGTTATCACGCCCTGCAGGCCGTGGAAGGTGGCCGCGTAGGCGGCGTTGAACGGCCAGTTCCCGCAGCCCGCGTACTGGTAGTCGTAGGTGTACCGGGCGGCGTGGCACACCTGCGGGTCGGCGAAGGACGGATCGACCCAGGCGAGCTGCTCCGGGGTGAGCCGGCCGCCCCAGTACTCGATGATCATTTGCGAGGAGGTGGGGCTGCACCAGGCCTCGCCGCCGTTGTCGTACTGCGGGTACTGGCCCTTGTGGATCTCCTGCGAGTAGCGCGGGACGCCCAGTTCCTGGGCGAGGCCGGGGGTGGAGGCCGCGACGGTGAAGCGGTCGGGGATGTCGGAGCCCATGGCGCCGAGCCGCCAGACCGTGGGGGTGATCCTGGTGCCGGGCCTGCGGTAGAGGGTCAGCCGCAGCCGGTACGACACCAGGCGCAGCCCCGTGGCCGGGTCGTCGATGGCGAAGGTGTCCGTCCAGATGGTGCTCTTGCCGTCGGTCTGGTCGTCCACCGAGGTCCGCTTGATGTCCTGGTCGCCGGCCGCCCAGCGGCCCATCACGTACCAGGGAGTCTCCGTGCCGTCGGAGTACGTGCCGTTCAGCTCGACCTGGATCCAGGTGCCGGCCGGGGTGTGCGCGTTCCAGGAGGCGATGACCTCGGTGGCGGGGACGGTGAGCCGGTGGACCGGGGAGGTCCAGGTGGCGTACTCCCAGGGGGCGGTGGTGCCGGTGTGCGGGTCGGTGTAGTCGGTGGTGCCGGCCGGGACGGCGATCACCACACCGGGGCGCGCGCCGGAGACGGCCCGCACGCCCTGGGCGCCACCGCAGCGCCAGTCCGCGTACGTGGTCCAGGCACGGTTGTCGACCGGGCGGGCGGTGCCCAAGTCGCGGGCGCCGCGATCGGGCGGGGCCGCGGTCGCGGCGGCCGGGGCCGTGCCCGAGGCCACCGCGGCGGCGACGGCCGCGGCCAGGACGGTTCTGCGGGACGGCTGTTCGGCTCTGCTCATGGGTGGAAGACCCCCAGGTGTCCGAGTGGTCCAATGCAGGTGTGCGCCAACTATGGACGCAAGCGGCATGCCCCTGCCAGCACTTCGACCCATGCCACGCCACGAATATTGGTCTTGTCCTCTGGTACCGCCCGGGAGGCGCGCCGCGGGCCCCCGCCGTACCCCTGGAGGGCAGGACGGGGGCCCACGGCGAGTGGGTCAGATGAGGTCCATCGCGGCGACCTCGTCCGGGCGGCCGTAGCTGACCGGTCCCTGGAAGCGCCGACGGGCGGTGGCGAACCACCACACCGTGGCCACGGCCAGGACGGCGGCCAGGGCGATCGGCGCGTAGTTGAAGGAGTCGACGGTGATCGGTGAGGCCTGCGGCAGCATGAACAGGATGCTGCTGAGCAGGATCCAGGTCACCGCCAGCCAGCCGATCGGCTTGCTCCAGCGGCCCAGGTGCCAGGGCCCGGGCTGGAACTCGTCGCCCAGCCGCAGCCGAAGGAAGATCGGCACGGCATAGGCCAGGAAGAGCCCGACGACGTTGACGCTGACGATGGCGGTGAACGCGGTGTGCGACCACCAGCCCGGCACCACGAGGGCCAGCGAGCAGGCCACGGCCAGCCATACGGCCTTGACGGGCGTGCGGGTGCGCGGCGAGACCGAGTGCCACAGGCGGGAGCCGGGCATGGCGCCGTCCCGGGAGAAGGCGAAGATCTGGCGGGTGTTGCTGGTGAGGTTGGCCAGGCCGCAGAAGAGCATGGCGCCGATGACGATCAGCAGCAGCGCCTTGGCCCAGCCCATGCCGAGCCCGTCGATGAGAATCTGGACGGGCGGTGCGGAGGAGCCCGCGACCTTGTCGTAGTCGCTAATGCTGTAGACCAGTGCCAGCATCAGGATCAGGCCGGTGATCGCCGAATAGCCGATCGCCCGGGTGATCCCCTTGGGCGCGTTGAGCGTCGCCCGCACCGTTTCCTCGGACATGTGGAAGCTGCCGTCGAACCCGGTGAAGGTCCAGCTCGTCACCAGCAGGCCGAGCATGCCGCCGTAAAGCCCGTTCGTGAAGCCGGTGTTGTTCACGAAATGCGTCGCGAAGGACGCCGACTGATGGTGGTCGGGCATGACGATGAGTGCGGTCACGATCACCACGAGTCCGATCAGCAGCCACCACACGGATATCCGGTTCAGTAGGGCGACGAGCTGGACGGTGTAGGTGTTGGCGAGCCCCTGCAGCACGATGATCAAGGCCGTGATCAGGACCGTCTGGTGGACGGTCGGCTCGTACGAGGTCCACTGCAGGGCGACGAAGGCCTGGATGAAGGTGGCGGCCGCGTATCCGGTCGCGGCGGTGCCACCGATCTGGCCGACGAAGTTCAGCCAGCCCGTGTACCAGGACCAGGCACCCTTGTGACGTTTGGCGAGTTTACCGGCGGAGAAATACAGCGCCCCGCTCGTCGGATAGGCCGACGCGACCTCCGCCATGGCGGCGCCGATGAACAGCACCATGACGGAAACACCGATCCAGCCGAACACGAGAATGCGGGGACCGCCCGCGTTCATGCCGAAACCGAAGGACGAGAAAATACCCGAGAGGATATTGATGATGGTGAAGGAGATCGCGAAATTGTCGAACGCCTGGAATCGGCGGGTGAGTTTCCGCGGATACCCCATCGCGTGCAGGGTCGCATCGTCGTCGAGCACGATCGGGTCTTCTCCCCCGCGGGTCCGGGCCCGTGGAGTCGATGTCCGTTCTGACACAGATCGACCTTTCTCTCAGTAGGGGACGAGCAGGGTCAGGCGGTCCCGGGCACGGGCAGACCGCAGGCACGCCGGGCCCGGGAGAGCTGCTCCGCGGGGTCACCGAAGACGCTCCAGGGCATGCGCGAGGCGTACGGCCCCATCGCCGTGAAGACCGCCCGGGCCTCGAACTCGCGCTGGGCCATGACCAGCGCGTGCGCGAGGTAAGCCAGGTCGAGCACCGGGGTGAAGCGGGAACCGGCCGCCACGGGCAACCAGTTGTGGTAGATCGCCAGGGCGGTGGAACGCCACTGGGGCTGCTCCCAGACGCGGTCGGCGAGCAGCTGCGTCGGGTTGTAGCTCTCCACGAGGGCGACCAGCGGAAGCAGCCGGAGCGGGGAGTCGCCCGGCGCCCGCTGACTGAGGAAGGCGGCCACGTCCCAGGCGGCGTTGACCGAGCCGCCGTGGCGCGTGAAGAAGAACGACAGGAAGCGGTGGTGGGCCTCGCGGTGCCAGGGGTCGAGGTTCAGGATGTGCGCGAACAGCCGCCAGGGGCCGGGCGGGGAGGTGAGCAGTCCGTTGGGGGCGGGGTCGCGCAGCCGGTGCAGCCGGGCCATGGCCAGCTTGGCGGCCCAGGGCGTGGGATCGGCCGGGGCCATGGTGGCGGCCCGGTCGCAGGCGGCCAGCGCTATGCGTTCCAGGGCCTCGGCCCGCTCGTCGCGGGCGTCGGCGGCCCGTACGGCGCGGGCGACGGCCACCCGGGCCCACATCAGCGCGGCCTCGGGGGTCGGTTCCTCGGCCAGCCAGCGTTCGACGAGGTCGGTGCCGGCCGCCTCGGAGGCCAGGACCAGGGAGCGATGGGCGCGCAGGCCGAAGTCGTCGCGCGTCTCGGCCAGGGCTTCGCGGGCGCTCAGATAACGCCCGGCGCGCACGTCGACGCATACGCTCGCGAGGACACGGTCGTCGGCCGCCGGATGCCACACATAGTGCCCCTCGAATAACTCCGCGGCCATCTTCCCCTGTCCGTCCCCGTTACGACGTATCGCAGTTGCGCACGAGGCACCTTACTCAGCACGGGCCACACCTGGAACGCCGAATTCGACATATCGGTCAGCCGTTTCGGAACATTAATGAGACGATTGGCGAACGACCCGCGAGTAGTTCAAGGTGATACGTTTCTATCGGCGAGCGGAGCCCGCCGCTCCGTCCGCCATGGGCCGCTACTAGAATGTTTCCGGAAAATAGCCCCCACCCGGCCCACACCGCACCACACCTCAGGAATCACCATTCGCGACCTCGCCTCCCTGCTGAGCGGGCTCCCGCCCTCCCTGGGCCCGGTCCGGCTGATCGGTGTCGACGGGCACGCCGGGTCCGGCAAGTCCACCTTCGCCGAGCGGCTCGCCTCCGCCCTGGGCGGGGCGCCGGTGCTGCGCCTCGACGACATCGCCGGCCACGACGAACTCTTCGAGTGGACCGGCCGGCTGCTCGGCCAGGTGATCGAGCCGCTCGGCCGCGGCGAGCCCGCCGCGTACCCGCCCTACGACTGGAGCGCCCGGCGCTTCGGCCCGCCCCGACCGCTGGAGCCCGCGCCGGTGATCCTCGTCGAGGGCGTCGGCGCCGGCCGCCGCGCACTGCGCCCGTACCTGGCGCGGCTGCTGTGGATGGAGCTGGGGCGCGAGGAGTCCTGGGCGCGCGGGCGGCTGCGGGACGGGGTGGAACAGCGGGAGTTCTGGGCCGGATGGGTCGAGGCGGAACGCCGACACTTCGCCGCGGACCCCTCCCGGCCCTACGCCGACCTTCTGGTACGGCAGTCACCACAGGGGTACGAGGTACTGCCGGGGCCCGCCGATACTGCTGGACCGGACCATCCGGTCACCCACCGTGACTGACCGTCCGCAGTGTGCTGAACTTGTGAAGACCCCTGCGAGGGAACTTGTTCGAGTGCTCCAACTCGGCTTGACCGGGGGGCCGTACAGGACTTACGTTCTCAATGTGCGGCCATTAGGAGCCGCCCATGAACGCGAAGCCCCCGGTTGTTCCCCCGTGATCGGGGGCTTCGTTCTGCCCAGGGTCCGTTTTCCGGACGCCGCGTGCGCTGATTCGCTCACCCTCGGTCACCGGACCGTCTGCGCCCCGTCTGCTCCCACCACGTCAAACGGCATGTGCGCCACCCTTCGGCGGGCGCCCGGCCCGCAGGTACGATGCCCTCGGTGCGACCTTCGGACGGCTGCTTCGCGCACCTTCAACTCCGGTCCGCGGCACAGCGGTTCGACCAAGGCAGCCGTCGGGCGCCTGCCCGGTGGTGAACCAACGGGGGCACGGTTTGTGGGGGACGTGATGGACTTCGGCACGCAGGGCCCCGATGCCCCGGCCGACCTCGCCTGGGTGCGAGGCGTGGACGCCTACACGATGGGCGCCTATCCACAGGCGGAGGAGGAGTTCCGGGCCGCGGTACGGATGGATCCCGGGATGACCGACGCCTGGCTCGGGCTGCACGCGCTGCGCGTCGACACGACGACCGCGCTGCTCAGGATGTTCCGGCACCGGGACCGCTTCGGGGAGCAGCGCGCCCGGCACCGGCGCCCGCTGAACTCCTGGTACTGGCTGGGCTGGTGGGTGCAGCCGGTGCTTGAGAGCCCGCGCGACCTGCTGCTCGCGCACGCCTCGCACTGGCTGGACGGCCGGCACGTCCCGGAGCTGGACCGGGCGCTCGCCGGGTTGCCGCCCGTGGACACCGACCCGCAGGTCCGCTTTCTGCACGCCTGCCGGGCCTACCTGGTCAAGGACTGGGAGCAGCTCGTCCGGCACACCGACCCGCTGCTCGACGACGCCCTGCTCGGCATCGAGGCGGGCCTGTTCGGCGGCATGGCACGGGTCCGACTGGAGATGTACGGGCAGGCCGAGCCCCTGCTGGCGGCGGCCCTGATGCGCTGCCGCAGCGAGCAGCCGCAGCGCAAGGAGCTGCGGTACTGGCTGGCCCGGGCGCACGAGGGCACGGGCCGGTCGGCGGCCGCCCTCCCGCTCTACCGGGCCGTGCACCGCGTCGACCCCGCCTTCATGGACACCTCGGCCCGGCTCGCCGCCATCGCCGAGGGCGACGGGTACGACGACGCGGCCGACTTCGTGGCGATCACGCTGACCGGTGCCGGCCAGGACGTCGTGGACGGGCCCGACGGATTCGACCCGCTGTTCGGCACCGAGGGCCGTGACCTGCGATTCCCCGAGGCGGATCTGCCGCCCGCCGGTCCGCTCGCGTCCGTGGCCGACCCGGCGGTGCGGGAGAAGACCGGCCTGCCGGGGCAGCCGCTGCCCTCCGGCCCCACCGACCCGGTCCTCCTTGAGGAGGCGCTCGCGGAACTGGAGCGCATGGTCGGTCTGGAACCCGTCAAACGCCAGGTCAAGGCGCTCTCCGCACAGTTGAACATGGCCCGGCTGCGGGCCGGGCAGGGGCTGCCCGTGCAGCCGCCGAAGCGCCACTTCGTCTTCTCCGGCCCCTCCGGCACCGGCAAGACCACCGTCGCCCGCATCCTCGGCCGCGTCTTCTACGCCCTCGGCCTGCTCGGCGGCGACCACCTCGTGGAGGCCCAGCGGGCCGACCTGGTCGGCGAGTACCTGGGCCAGACCGCCGTGAAGGCCAATGAACTGATCGACTCCGCGATCGGCGGGGTGCTGTTCGTGGACGAGGCGTACTCGCTGTCCAACTCGGGCTACGGCAAGGGCGACGCCTACGGCGACGAGGCCCTGCAGGTGCTGCTCAAGCGGGCCGAGGACAACCGGGACCACCTGGTGGTGATCCTGGCCGGCTACCCCGAGGGCATGGACCGGCTGCTGGCCGCCAACCCCGGGCTGTCGTCCCGCTTCACGACCCGCGTCGACTTCCCCTCGTACCGCCCCCTCGAACTCACTTCCATCGGCGAGGTGCTCGCCGCGGAGAACGGTGACGTGTGGGACGAGGAGGCCTTGGACGAGCTGCGGTCCATCGCCGGGCACGTCGTCGACCAGGGATGGATCGACGAGCTGGGCAACGGGCGGTTCCTGCGGACGCTGTACGAGAAGAGCTGCGCGTACCGGGATCTGCGGCTGTCGGCCTACCCCGGGGCGCTGTCCCGGGACGATCTGGCCACGCTGCGGCTGCCGGACCTGATGCAGGCCTACGGAGAGGTGCTGTCGGGGCGGGGACCGCAGGATCCGTCGGCCATGTGACCGACGGACCCCGCGCCCCACGGGCGGTTCAGCCCGCCAGCACGCCTTCCGGCTCCCCGCTGACCCGGGGCTCGGTGACCTTCGTCCCCGGGATGTGCCGGTGCGCCGGGTCCCGTACCTCGCCGACCAGCAGCTCCAGTACGTCCTCCAGCGCGACCAGGCCGAGCACCTTCCCGGACGCGTCGGCGACCTGGGCCAGGTGTGTCGCGGCACGGCGCATCACGGTGAGCGCGTCGTCCAGCGGCAGCTCGGCCCGCAGGGTCGTCATGGGCCGCCAGATGTGCTGCGGCACGGCCCGCTCGGACTCCTCCAGGTCGAGTACGTCCTTCACGTGCAGGTAGCCCATGAAGGCGCCGTTCTCCGCGGCGACCGGGAAGCGGGAGTAGCCGGTGCGGGCGGTGAGCCCGACGATCCGGCCCGGCGTGACCGACGGCGGCACCGTCACCAGTGACTCGCGCGGCAGCAGCACGTCCGTCACCGGGCGCGAGCCCAGTTCCAGCGCGTCCTCCAGGCGCTCCCGCTCCTCGGGGCCGAGGAGGCCCGCCTGGCCGGAGTCCTCCAGCAGGCGGTTGAGCTGCTCGCTGGTGACGACGGCCTCGACCTCGTCCTTGGGCTCGACGCGGAAGAGCCGCAGGATGCCCTGGGCGACGGTGCCGAGCGCCACCGTGATGGGCCGGCACACACGCGCGAACGCGACCAGGCCGGGGCTGAGCCACAACGCGGCCTTCTCCGGCGCCGCCATCGCGAGGTTCTTCGGGACCATCTCGCCGATGACGAGGTGGAAGAAGACCACGGCGGCGAGGGCGATGACGTACCCGAGCGGGTGAATCACGCCCTGCGGCAGGTGGATCCACTCGAACACCGGCTCCAGCAGGTGCGCCACCGTCGGTTCGGCGACCGCGCCCAGGGTCAGCGAGCAGACGGTGATGCCGAACTGGGCGGCGGCCATCATCTGGGGCAGCCGCTCCAGGCCGTACAGGACCTGGCGGGCCCGGGCGGTGCCGAGCGGTTCGATCTGGCTGCGGCGGACCGACACGAGCGCGAACTCGGCGCCGACGAAGAAGCCGTTGGCGAGCACGAGCAGTCCGGCGAAGATCAGTTGGAGGACGCTCATCGGACGGCCTCCATCGCCGGGGCCACGGGGGCGGTGCGGACCAGACGGACCCGCTCCGCGCGGTAGTGACCGACCTGGCGGACGGAAAGGCGCCAGCCGGGCAGTTCGGCCCGGTCACCGGGGGCCGGGATGCGGCCGAGCAGGTCGGCGACCAGGCCGGCGACGGTCTCGTACGGGCCCTCGGGCACGTCGAGGCCTATGCGCTGCAGGATGTCGACGCGGCAGCTGCCGTCCACGTCCCAGGCGGGTCGGCCGTCCTCCGGCGGGACGGCGGCGAGTTCGGGCATGTCCAGCCCGTCGTGCTCGTCGCGGACCTCGCCGACGAGTTCCTCGACGATGTCCTCCAGGGTGACCACGCCCGCCGTGCCGCCGTACTCGTCGACGACGACCGCGATGGGCTGCTCACTGCGCAGCCGCGCGAGGAGCGGCTGCACCGGCAGCGTCTCGGGGACCAGCAGCGCCTTGCGGGCGATACGGCCGACCGGGGTACGCAGCCGGTCGCGCGGGGGGATCGCCAGGGCGTCCTTGAGATGGACCATGCCGACGATCTCGTCGATCTTCTCGCGGTAGACCGGGAACCGGGACAGGCCGGTGGCGCGAGTGAGGTTGACCACGTCCTCGGCGGTGGCCGAGTCCTGGAGCGCGCTGACCCTCACACGCGGGGTCATGACGTGCTGCGCGGTCAGCTCGCCGAGCGACAGCGTGCGGACGAACAGGTCCGCGGTGTCCTGTTCCAGGGCACCCGCCCGGGCGGAGTGCCGCGCCAGGGAGACGAGTTCGCCGGGGGTGCGGGCGGAGGCCAGCTCCTCTGCGGGCTCGACCCCGAGCATGCTCACGAGCCGGTTGGCGACCGTGTTGAGCGCCGAGATCACCGGGCGCAGCAGCCGGGAGAAGTGGTACTGCGGGCCGGCGACGAAGCGCGCGACCTGCAGGGGCTTGGACACCGCCCAGTTCTTGGGCACGAGTTCGCCGATCACCATCTGGATCGCGGAGGCCAGCAGCATGCCGACGACCACGGCGACACCGGAGACGGCGCCCTTGGGGATGCCGATCGCGGCGAACGGGCCGTGCAGCAGCGCGGCGAGCGCGGGCTCGGCGAGCATGCCGACGACGAGGGAGGTGATGGTGATGCCGAGCTGGGTGCCGGAGAGCTGGAAGGACAGCTCCTTCAGCGCCTCGACGACCGTACGGGCCCGTCGGTCGCCCTCGGCGGCGGCCTTCTCGGCCTCGGGGCGCTCGACCGTCACCAGGCCGAACTCGGCGGCGACGAAGAAGCCGTTGGCGAGGATCAGCAGGAACGCGGCTCCGAGGAGCAGCAGGGGGGTGGTCATGATGCCGCCGCCTCCGCGCAATGTCGGTAGGGGGCGGCGCAGGTACTACAGGACGATCCGTCCATCGCCGGAGAGGGTCACTCCTCGGGTAGCAGGAGCCCCTGTGCACCGGGCGGAGCGGCAGGGGCGGAGGCGCAACGAAAACGCCTCCGCCAACAGATTAATCAAGACACGGCCCGGTGCGGCAGGGCGGACGTCCCCGAGTCAGCCCTGATCTTGCTTCGGACGTGCCGCCGTGCGGGCCTCGGTGAGCGCCCGCAGCGTGCGCGCGTCCTGTATGGCACGCCGCTTGGCGACGCCCGGCTGGATGCCGAGCGCGGGCAGGCTGGTGCCGTCGCTGAGGTCGAGGAACACCCAGGGATCGCCCGGACGGAGGTTCACCTGGAGGATCTCCGCCCAGTCAAGACGCCGCCTGCTGGCGATGTTGACGACGGTGACGCCGGATTCCTCGGCGACGACCTTCACCCGGGCGAGCAGGGCCAGCACCCAGAAGATGAGGGCGCCGGTGATGATGAAGCTGAGCCGCTCCCCCGGACCCAGTTGGTCCAGCAGCATCGCTACGCCGGATATGACCACGAAGATCGCCACCCCGGCTGTGAGAAGGATCGCACGGGTGCGTCCCGGCCGGAAGGTGACGGGGAGGTCGGGAAGGGGCGTCGGTTCCTCGGACATGGGTGTGCGGCTTCCTCGCCGTCAGAGGCGACAGGCGTGGATGGCGGTCGTCAGGATGGCCCGCGCGCCGATGGCGTACAGGTCGTCCATGATCCGCTGGGCGTCCTTGGCCGGGACCATGGCGCGGACGGCGACCCAGCCCTCGTTGTGCAGCGGCGAGATGGTCGGGCCTTCGAGGCCCGGGGTGATGGCGACGGCCGCCTCCAGGTGCTCGGCGCGGCAGTCGTAGTCCATCATCACGTAGGTCCGGGCCACCAGGACGCCCTGCAGGCGGCGCAGGAACTGCTGGACCTTGGACTCGGCAGCCTCCTCGACGCCCGCGCCGGTGCGCCGGATGACGACGGCCTCGGACTTCATGATCGGCTCGCCGAAGACCTCCAGGCCCGCGTTGCGCAGCGAGGTGCCGGTCTCGACGACGTCCGCGATGACCTCGGCGACTCCGAGCTCGATGGCGGTCTCGACGGCGCCGTCGAGGTGGACGACGGAGGCGTCGATGCCGTTGTCGGCGAGGTGCTTGGCGACGATGCCCTCGTAGGAGGTGGCGACCGTCCTGCCGTTCAGGTCCTCGACGCCGCCCGCGGTGCCGGGCTTGGTGGCGTAGCGGAAGGTGGAGCGGGCGAAGCCGAGCGGGAGGATCTCCTCGGCGCTCGCCCCGGAGTCGATGAGCAGGTCGCGTCCGGTGATGCCGATGTCGAGGCGGCCGGAGGAGACGTAGATCGCGATGTCGCGGGGGCGGAGGTAGAAGAACTCCACCTCGTTGACCGGGTCGACGATCCGCAGTTCCTTGGACTCCCGGCGCTGCCGGTAGCCGGCCTCATGCAGCATCTCCGCCGCAGGGCCTGACAGGGAACCCTTGTTGGGGACGGCGATGCGCAGCATGAGGTCGGCTTCCTTTGCGTGAGAAGGGGGTTGGAACGGCGAGGGCTTACAGGTGGGCGTAGACGTCGTCCAGGGAGATCCCGCGGGCGACCATCATCACCTGGACGTGGTACAGCAGCTGCGAGATCTCCTCGGCGGCCGCCTCCTTGCCCTCGTACTCGGCGGCCATCCAGACCTCGGCGGCCTCTTCGACGACCTTCTTGCCGATGGCATGGACGCCCTTCCCGACCAGCTCTGCGGTGCGGGACGTGGCGGGATCGCCGTGGGCGGCCTTCTGCTGGAGCTCGGTGAAGAGCTCCTCGAACGTCTTCTTGGACATGATGTCCTCACCCTACGCGCTGGGGGCGGTGCCTCAGTGCCAGGGTTCAGATACTGAGCGGAGCGTGCACGCGGTCGCCACCGCCGCCGTCACCGCCTCGTGCCCCTTGTCCTCGTTCGAGCCCTCCAGACCGGCCCGGTCCAGGGCCTGCTCCTCGGTGTCACAGGTGAGCACGCCGAAGCCGACCGGGACGCCGGTCTCGATGGAGACCTGGGTGAGGCCCTGGGTGACGCCCTGGCACACGTAGTCGAAGTGGGGGGTGCCGCCGCGGATGACGACGCCGAGGGCGACGACCGCGTCGTAGCCGCGGCCCGCGAGGACCTTGGCGGCGACCGGGAGCTCGAAGCTGCCCGGGACGCGGATCAGCGTGGGCTCGTCGATCCCCAGCTCGTGCAGGGCGCGCAGGGCGCCGTCGACCAGACCGTCCATCACCTTGTCGTGCCACTGTGCCGCGATGACGGCGACCCTGAGGTCGCTCGCGCCCCGTACGGACAGTTCCGGTGCACCCTTGCCGCTCACGTCTCTCCTTGTGTGCTGTGTTACTGGTTGCCGCAGGTGGCCGCGGACGCGGCGGAGGCCGCCACGCCCGAGGTGTCCAGCCAGGGCAGGTCGTGACCCATCCGGTCCCGCTTGGTGCGCAGGTAGCGGAGGTTGTGCTCGCCCGCCTGTACGGGCATCGGTTCCCGGCCGGTGACCTTGAGCCCGTGGCGCAGCAGGGCGTCGGTCTTGTCGGGGTTGTTGGTCATCAGGCGCACGCTGCGGACCCCGAGGTCCTGCAGGATCCGCGCGCCGGCGCCGTAGTCGCGGGCGTCGGCGGGCAGGCCGAGTTCGAGGTTGGCGTCGAGGGTGTCGTGGCCCTGTTCCTGCAGCTCGTAGGCGCGCAGCTTGGACAGCAGTCCGATGCCGCGGCCCTCGTGCCCGCGCAGGTAGACCACCACGCCCCGGCCCTCGGCCTGGATGCGCTCCAGCGAGGCGTCCAGCTGGGGGCCGCAGTCGCAGCGCGCGGAGCCGAAGACGTCGCCGGTGAGGCATTCGGAGTGGACGCGGACGAGGACGTCCTCGCCGTCGCCGATCTCGCCGTGCACCAGAGCGACATGCTCGACGCCGTCGGCGCTGGCGCGGTAGCCGTACGCCGTGAAGTCGCCGTGCCGGGTGGGGAGGTTGACCTCGGCCTCGCGCCGGACGGTGGGCTCACAGGAACGGCGGTAGGCGATCAGGTCCTCGATGGAGATGATCGTCAGGCCGTGCTTGCGGGCGAACGGGACCAGTTCGGGCAGGCGCAGCATGCGGCCGTCCTCGCCGGCGATCTCGACGATCGCGCCGGCCGGGCGCAGGCCCGCGAGGCGGGCGAGGTCGACGGCGGCCTCGGTGTGGCCGTCGCGGACCAGGACGCCGCCGGACCGGGCGCGCAGCGGGAAGATGTGGCCGGGGCGGACGAAGTCGGTGTGCTCGGCCGTGCCGCTCGCCAGCAGTTGGAGCGTGGTCGCACGGTCGGCGGCGGAGATGCCGGTGGTCACGCCGTGGGCGGCGGACGCGTCCACGGAGATGGTGAACGCGGTCTTCATGGACTCGGTGTTGTCCTCGACCATCTGCGGCAGCCGCAGCCGTTCCAGCTCCGGTCCCTCCATGGGGGCGCAGATCAGGCCGCGGCACTCGCTCATCATGAAGGCGACGATTTCGGGGGTCGCCTTCTCGGCGGCGATGACGAGGTCGCCCTCGTTCTCCCGGTCCTCGTCGTCGACGACCACGACCGGACGCCCGGCGGCGATGTCGGCGATGGCCTGCTCGACGGGGTCGAGCGTGAGGTCCTCGATGGTGTCCGTGCTGTACAGCAGGGGGGCCGCGGTCATGCCGGCGCTCCTTCCAGGACGGGCCGCGCGTCCCTGCGGGAGCGCAGCCACCAGTCGCGCATGCCCCACAGGACGAGTGCGCCGTAGATGACGTAGACGAAGCCTGAGAAGGCGTAGCCGTTGGCGAAGTTGAGCGGCACGCCGACCAGGTCGACGAGCAGCCAGGCGAACCAGAACTCGACCATGCCGCGCGCCTGGGCGTACATGGCGACGATCGTGCCGACGAAGATGTAGGCGTCCGGCCAAGGGTCCCAGGACAGGTTCGGGTATGCCTCGAAGAGCAGGGCAACCGCGACCGTGCCGACGGCGGCGCCGGCGAGCATCACCGCGCGCTCGCGCCAGGTGGCGAACCGGACGCTGATGTGGCCGTCCTCGCCCTGGCCCTTGCCGCGGCTCCACTGCCACCAGCCGTAGCCGGCGACCGCCATCACGACGACCTGCTTGCCCGCGCTGCCGGTCAGGTGGTTCACGAAGGCGGCGAAGAGGACGAGGCCGGACAGGAACTGCACCGGCCAGCTCCACAGGGAGCGCCGCCAGCCGAGGGCGAGGGCGATCAGGCCGAGGATGTTGCCGATCATGTCCGACCACTTGATGTGTTGGCCGAACAGGACGAAGGCCTCGGAGTTGAGCCAGTTCACCGGCCGGCCCCCTGACCGGACGCGAGCAGCCGCTCGACGTACTTGGCGATGATGTCGACCTCCAGGTTGACCGGGTCGCCGGGCTGCTTGAGGCCGAGCGTGGTCAGGGCGAGGGTGGTCGGGATGAGGCTCACGGTGAAGTAGTCCGGGCCGGCCTCGACGACGGTGAGGCTGATGCCGTCGACGGTGATCGAGCCCTTCTCGACGACGTAGCGGGCGAGGTCCGCGGGCAGCGAGACCTTCACGATCTCCCAGTTCTCGGAGGGCGTGCGGGCCAGCACCGCACCGGTGCCGTCGACGTGGCCCTGCACGATGTGCCCGCCCAGACGCGCGCCCACGGCGGTGGGGCGCTCCAGGTTGACGCGGGAGCCCACGGTCAGGACGCCCAGGCTGGAGCGGTCGAGGGTCTCGGCCATCACGTCGGCGGTGAACTCGTCGCCCTCGTGCTCGACGACGGTGAGACAGACCCCGTTCACGGCGATGGAGTCGCCGTGCTGCGCGCCCTCGGTCACGACGGGGCCTCGCAGTCGGAAGCGGGAGGCGTCGCCGAGATTCTCGACGGCGGTGACCTCACCCAGCTCTTCGACGATTCCGGTGAACACTTCCCGGGTCCTCCTGCCTCATGGGGCACGGACTCCGGGGCCTGTCGATGACGACAGCAGGTACGGGCGAGAACACCGGGAACGACGCCGGACGGACTCGTCCGTTCGGACGAGCCCAGAGACGGCGGCGCGCACGCATGCCCGCCCGCCGCGCACTGCCTCCCATCCGGACTTTAACCGTCGGTCCAGGAATTTCACCTGGTCAACCGGCCGCTGGAAGCGACCGGGTCGCGGACTGTAACCGCCGGTTCGGACTTTCACCGACCCCGGAGTGCGCTGCTTCTGGTACATGGCCAGTCTGCCACGCTCGATCGCGGTCCATACAGGTGAACCATGTGTGGTGCCTCACAGGGCACTTCGCTGGACTTCTCCGGGCTGCTGACGCGCCATCGGCTCCATCGGCGGGATGTTCCGCGACCATTGACCTGAATGGTCTAGTCCTTTTAGGGTTCGGGCGGGCCCGGTGGCGGTGACGACGGCCCTTGCCCGCCGCCGGGTCTCCCGGCCGTCCGGCAGGCGGCCTTCCGGCAGGCCTCTGGCAGGGTGGGCGCCATGACGACGCCGATCGCCGACGAGTTCGAGAGCCACCGCCCGCGGATGTTCGGCCTGGCCTACCGGATGCTGGGCTCCGCGGAGGAGGCCGAGGACACGGTCCAGGACGCGTTCCTGCGCTTCGCGGGCGCCGACCGCGCGGACATCGAGCACCCGGCCGCCTGGCTCGCCAGGACGGTCACCAACCTCTGCCTCAACCGGCTGACCTCGGCCCGCGCCCGCCGCGAGCGGTACGTCGGGGCCTGGCTGCCGGAACCGGTGCTCACCTCGGACGGCACGCTCGGGCCCCTGGAGTCGGCGGAGCAGCGGGACGCGGTGTCGATGGCGCTGCTGGTCCTGCTGGAGCGGCTGACCCCGACCGAGCGCGCGGTGTACGTGCTGCGGGAGGCGTTCGGGTACGGGCACCGCGAGATCGCGGACGTGCTGGACCTCGGCGAGGCCAACTGCCGCCAGCTGTACCGCCGGGCCGCGCTGCGGGTGGCCGAGCCGGAGAGCCGCTTCGAACCCGCTCCCGAGCGTCGGCGGGAGCTCGTCACCTCGTTCCTGACGGCGGCCCGGGACGGTGATCTTGCCGGCCTGGAGAAGGTGCTCGCGGCCGACGCGACCTGGTGGAGCGACGGCGGCGGCAAGGTCTCGGCGGCCCGCAGGCCGATCGAGGGCCGGGACAAGATCGTCCGCTTCCTGGCCGGCCTGGCCCGGCGCTCCGAGGGGGGCTTCGCCCTGGCGACGGCCGAGGTCAACGGCGCGAGCGCGCTGGTCGCGTGGGCCGGGGACGTCCTGGTCGCGGTGGTCTCCTTCGAGCTGCGGGACGGGCTGATCGCCGAGGCGCGGGCCGTGATGAACCCGGACAAGCTGCGCTTCGTACGACGTCAGCTGGGCCGCCCCTGAGAAATGTGCCGCGCGGTTGTCACATCCGCCGCCGCTGTTCGGTCCCAGCTGACGAAGGGCGCTCCGTCCCGGGGCGCCCCGGCGTCCGGAGGGACTGAACAGCATGACCACGATCCTGGTGACCGGCGGGACCGGAACGCTCGGGCGGCTCGTCACGGAGCGGCTGCGCACGGACGGCCACGAGGTGCGGGTGCTCAGCCGGCACAGTCGGCCGTACGCCGTCGATCTGCGGGAGGGTGGTGCCGGGCTCGACGAGACCGTCGCGGGGGTGCGGACGGTCGTGCACTGCGCGAGCTCGCCGAAGGGCGGTGACGAACGGGCGGCGGAGAACCTGATCGCCGCGGCACGCCGGGCCGGGGTGGAGCACCTGGTGTACATCTCGATCGTGGGCGTCGACCGGGTGCCGTTCGGCTACTACCGGTCCAAGCTCGCCGTGGAGAAGCTGGTGCAGGAGTCGGGCCTCGGGTGGACCGTGCTGCGGGCGACGCAGTTCCACGATCTGCTGGTGCAGTTGTTCGGGGCGCTGGCCAAGTCGCCGGTCCTGCTGCTGCCCGCCGGTGTGTCGGACCAGCCCGTCGAGGTGGCCGAAGTCGCGGACCGGCTGGCCGAGTTGGCGTCGGGCGGGCCGGCCGGGCGGGTCGCGGACATGGGCGGACCGGAGGTGCGGACGTTCGAGTCGCTGGCCCGCACGTACCTGAAGGCGACCGGCCGCCGCCGCGCGGTCCTGAACACACCGCTCTTCGGCGGGACGTACCGCGCCTTCCGCGAGGGCGGACACCTCGCACCGGAGCACGCGGTGGGCAAGGGGACCTTCGCGGAGTACCTGGAGCGCCGGTTCGGGGGCGGGGCCGATCGATGACGGGGTCGGTGTCGGGCCGGAGTTCGGGCCGCTCCCCCGCCCCGGGGGCTAGCGCGTGGGCGGTGTGAACAGGTCGTCCTGGGCCCGTTCGCGGGCGGTCAGGAGGGCGCCGCGCAGGACGGCCGTGCCGCCCAGGGTGCTCGCGCGGACCTCGGTGAGCAGCGGGGACATCCGGCGGATGCGCTCCTCGACCCGGGCGGCGAGCACCGCGCCGCCCGCCTGCCCGGCCTCGCCGCCCAGGACCACACACCCCGGGTCCAGGACGGCGACGACGGACGCCACACCGACGGCGATGCGATCGGCCAGGGCGTCCAGGAAGCGGGCGGCGGCGCCCGAGCCCACGGCGACCGCATCCCGGACCACCGCCGCAGCGGTCGGCGCGTCCACGGCCGACGGGTTCACGGCTGACGGATCCACGGTCGACGGGTCCGCCTCCGCCCCGCCCACGCGCGGCTCCGTCCCGAGCCCGTACCGTCCCGCCAGTTCCGTCACCGCCGCCGCGCCGACCAGGGAGTGGTAGCCGCCCGCGCAGTCCGTGGCCGACGGGAGGGCTGCCGTGCCCGGTACCGGGAGGAAGCCGATCTCGCCCGTGCCGCCGGAGGCCCCGCGGCGCAGGGTGCCGTCCAGGACCACGGCCGCACCCGGGCTGTGGCCGAGCCACAGGAGCACGAAGGTCTCCCGGTCCCGGGCGGCGCCCTCCCGCTGCTCGGCCAGGGCGGCGAGGTTGGTCTCGTTCTCGACGCTGACCCGGGCCTCGGGCAGACGCTCCTGGAGCGCGGCCACCAGGCGCCGGTGCCAGGCGGGCAGGCTCGCCGAGTCGCGGAGTTCGCCCGTCGCGGGGTCGATCAAGCCCGGCGCGCCGATGCCGACGGTGTGCAGCCGGTCGGCCCCGGCCTCCTTCGCCGCCCGCTCCACCAGCGCCACCGCCTGCTCCACCGCGGGCCCCGTCCCTGCGTCCCCGCCGATCGGCGCGGCGGCCTCGGCCAGCACCCGGCCGAGCAGGTCGGAGACGAGCACGGAGACGCTCTCGGTCCGCACGTCGAGCGCGGCCAGGTGCGCCCGGTCCGCGACGATGCCGTACAGCCGCGCGTTCGGGCCGCGACGCTGCTCGCCGGACTCCCCGACCACGGTGATCAGACCGGACGCCGTGAGGCGTTCGACGAGGTCGGCGACCGTCGGCCGGGACAGTCCGGTCAGCTGCTTCAGCTGCCCCGCCGTCAGCGGGCCCTCCTGCTGCAACAGCCGCAGGGCGAGCCGGTCGTTGATGGCCCGGGCGGTGCTCGGTGATGCGGGCATGACGGGCATCCTCCCAGATCGGCGCTCCCCGGACCGGCCCGTGACTCTCTATCTATCAGGCAGGGTCCCTGATAGTTTACGGCGGGCCGATGAGGCGTACTGGCGTACGACGGATCACACTCACCCGGGGAGGGGCTGGAAGATGAGTGACGTGTTCGACGAACGAGACCCGCGGCACGACGTGCGGCGCGCCCGGTACGCCGTGGCGGCCGTGTTCGCCGTGCACGGCGCCGTCACCGGCTCGTTCGCCACCCGCGTGCCGTGGATCCAGGAGCACGCCGGGCTCGGCGCGGGGCAGCTCGGCATCGCGCTGGCCCTCACGGCGTTCGGCGCCTCCTGCTCGATGCCGCTGGCCGGCCGGATCAGCCACCGCTTCGGCAGCCGTACGGCCCTGCAAGGGCTGATGGCGCTGTGGACCCTGTCCCTGGTGCTGCCGTCCTACGCGCCGAACCTGTACACCCTGTGCCTGGCGATGTTCGCCTACGGCGCGAGCGCGGGCATGGCCGACGTGGCGATGAACGCGCTGGGCGTGGAGGTCGAGCGGCTGCTCGGCCGGTCGATCATGTCGGGGCTGCACGGCATGTGGAGCGCGGGCGCCCTGATCGGCTCGGCCGCCGGCACGCTCGCCGCCCATCTCGGCTCGGACGCCCGCCTGCACTTCGCGCTGGCGGCCGCCGTCCTCACCGTGCTCGGGGTGCTGGCCGCGGGCCAGGTGCTGGACCTGCAGCCGGCCGAGGACGAGGAGCCCCCGCCGCGGTTCGCGCTGCCGCCGAGGTCGGCACTGCTGATCGGCGCGGTCGGCTTCTGCGCGGTGTTCGCCGAGGGCGCGAGCCTCGACTGGTCGGCGGTGTTCCTGCGCGACCGGCTGGACAGCTCCGCGGGGCTGGCGGCGGCGTCGACGACCGGTTTCATGCTGACCATGGCGGTGGCCCGGATCGCAGGGGACGCGGTGGTGAACCGCTTCGGCGCGGTGCGCACGGTCCGGGCGGGCGGGGTGCTGTCCGCCTTCGGCGGGCTGCTGATCGTGGTCGCCGGCCATCCGGCGGTGGCCATGACCGGGTTCGCGCTGCTGGGACTCGGTATCGCGGTGGTCGTACCGCTGTGCTTCGCGGCGGCCGGGCGCAGTGGCCCGAACCCCAGTCAGGCCATAGCGGGCGTCGCGACGATCACCTACACCTCGGGGCTGGTGGCGCCCAGCCTGATCGGCGGGGTGGCCCAGGCGACGAACCTGGTGGTGTCGTTCGGGCTGGTCACCGTGCTGGCGTTCGGGCTCGCGGTGCTGGCGGGCGTGCTGCGCACCGGCGACCCGGGCGGCCGCCGCGAGGTCAGTCGGCGGGCCGCAGCAGTTCCCGACCCGCGGCCCTGAAGGCCTCGGTCCACGGCGTGGGACGCAGGGTCGTCGCGTCCAGCCGGACCAGCACCCGGGTGCCGTGCGCGTAGGTCACCGCGCCGTCCGCCGAGCAGAACCGGAAGCCGTACGTCAGGCCGGTGGTGCCGAGCCGTTCGAGCCACAGGTGGACGGCGTAGGCGCCCGGCCGGGTCACCGGGGCCTCGTAGCCGATGCGCAGTTCCTTGACCGCGTTGCAGGCGTCGCCGGCGGCCACCCAGTCGCCCTCGAAGCGGAACCCGTGGGCGTGCCACAGGTCGGTCCAGGCGCGCTCGACCATCAGCGGGTACCGGGCGTTGTGCAGCAGGCCGAGCGCGTCGAGGTCGTCGAAGTGGACGGTGACGGGGATCAGCCGGCCGTAGGAGACGGCTGGCGCCATGGGGGCTTCGGCGGTCACGGGCAGGGCTCCTGGGCGGTGCGGTGGGGCGGCTGGGCGGCCCCTGGGGGAGGGTGGGGACGCCCCTGGGGAGGGCGGGACGACCCCATCCTAAGCGAGCGCTCAGGAACCCAGGCCGGGAAGGTCCCTGGTCAGCCCGCTATCGAGTCCAGCTGCTCGGCGGCGGGCCGCAGTGCCCACACATCACCGCCGGGCGGCGCCTGAAGCTTCGGGACGGCCTGCCGCGCCGCCGCGTCCCCGGCGTCCGCCGCCGCGTGCACGACGTCGCTCGCCGCGTACCGGTAGAACTCCAGCTCGGGATGCGGCCAGGCGGCGGCGCCGGTCGCGGCGGGCAACAGATAGTCCACCGCCTTGAACATGCTCTGCCCTTCCGGCCCCCGATACGCCCACAGGTCCACGCCGACGTGCCGGCCGATGGCCGCGAGCCGGGTGTAGGCGACCAGGTCGAAGGTCGAGTAGTGCCAGCTCCTGGTGCGCGCGAGCTCCTGCGGCTGGCTGCCGTCGCCGGCGATCTGTGGGTCGATGCGCCGGGCCCGCGCGTCCAGGACCGTGCGCCGGGCGAGGTCCTTGTCGCCGACGGCGTACGCGAGGGCGGCGAGCTGCATGTCGTAGAAGGTGCCGTGGTTGTTGCCGGCCGCGCCCTCCTGGCGGCCGAAGTCGCTGCCGCGCAACCAGCCGAGGAAGTCGGCGTTCCAGCGTGCCATGCCCGAGCGGTCGGCGGACGTCCAGCCCGGGGCGCCGGTGGCGAGGACGGCGGCGGCGTCGACGACGCTGGTGTACGACTGCGAGAAGTCGATGATGCCGATGGCCCGACCGTCGTACTTGCACGGGATGAACTGGGCGTGGTTCAGGTTCGGGTTCATCTTGGTGGCCGGGTCGAGGAACCAGGTGCGCAGGATCTGCCCGGCCTTGCGCGCGTACTGCGCCTTCCCCGTGTAGTACCAGGCGAGCGAGAGGTCGTACGTCGAGTCGAAGACCTTCTCCACGTCCTGGCGGTCGGTGCCGCTGTCGACCTCGGGATTGCGCTGCCCGTCGCGCTGGACGTACGGGCAGCCCCAGGGGTTGTCGGCGGTCGGGGCCGTGGTGGGCCACCAGTAGGGGGCCTGGCTCAGGTAGTCGTGGACGTCGCCGCCGGGGGCCGGCTTGGGCTTGTCGACGACCGTCCAGGGGCCCCGGTCCAGCCAGGTGTCGGCGCGGGCGGTCAAGTCGCGCAGGGCGCGGCGCAGTTGAGGGTCTCCCTGGTCGAGGCGGACCTTCGTCCGCTGCAGCGCCGCGCCGTCGAGGACGGCCGTCTTCGGCACCTTGGGGGCCGCCTGCGCCGAGGGGACGAGGACGGCACCGAAGGCCAGCACCGCCGCCAGCAGGACGGCCGCTCGGGATCTTCCACTCATCCAGCACTCCGATCATGAATGTGAACGCAGTTCATGAGTAGGACCGTGCGAGCGTAGAACCGCCAGGTACCCCTGACAATGGTGCGGACCATCTTCACGTACAGAGAAAGCGAAGCCCCACCATGGATCTCGGCGTGCGCTGGAAGCTGCACGGCGACGGGCGCACGCCCGCGCCCGGCGCGGTGGTACGCCCGAACGAGCGGCTCTCCTGGCCCCGCACGGTGGGACTGGGCGCCCAGCACGTGGTGGCCATGTTCGGGGCCTCCTTCGTGGCCCCCGTCCTGATGGGT
Source organism: Streptomyces sp. NPDC054794 (assembly GCF_053611585.1). NCBI lineage: Bacteria > Bacillati > Actinomycetota > Actinomycetes > Kitasatosporales > Streptomycetaceae > Streptomyces > Streptomyces sp. NPDC054794. The sequence continues at coordinate 84,840 of NZ_JBSHAQ010000032.1, forward strand.
CTCGACCCGAACCTCGCGATCATGATGTCGGGCGTGGCCACCGTGATCTTCCTGCTCGCGACCCGTGGCCGGGTGCCGAGCTATCTGGGCTGCTCGCTCTCCTTCGTCGGCGTGGCCGCGGTGATCCGGGCGCAGGGCGGCACCAGTGCCACCGTGACCGGCGCGGTCTTCGTGGTCGGCGTCGCGCTGTTCCTGGTGGGTCTCGCGGTGCGGCGCTTCGGGGCGCACATCATCCACGCGACGATGCCGCCGATCGTCACCGGCGCGGTGGTCATGCTGATCGGCTTCAACCTGGCTCCGGTGACCGCGTCCACGTACTGGCCGCAGGACCAGTGGACGGCCCTGCTGGTGATGCTGTTCACCGGTCTGGCGGTCGTCTGTCTGCGTGGTTTCTGGTCCCGCGTGGCGATCTTCCTGGGTCTGGTCTTCGGGTACGCCATCTCCTGGGCCTTCGACCTGATCTTCGGGAAGATCCACTCGGCGGACGCGAGCGGCAAGGTCACCGACCACTGGCGGCTCGACCTCTCCGGCGTCGGCAAGGCCGACTGGATCGGGCTGCCGTCCTTCCACGGCCCGTCCTTCCAGTGGTCGGCGATCCTCGTCGCGCTCCCGGTCGTGATCGCCCTGGTGGCCGAGAACGCCGGACACGTCAAGGCGGTCGGCGAGATGACCGGTGACCGGCTCGACGACCAGCTCGGCACGGCGATCTCGGCCGACGGCGTGGCGTCGATGGTGTCCACCGCGGTGGGCGGCCCGCCCAACACCACGTACTCCGAGAACATCGGCGTGATGGCCGCGACCCGCGTCTACTCGACCGCCGCCTACTGGGCCGCCGCCGGCTTCGCGCTGCTCTTCGGCGTCTGCCCCAAGTTCGGCGCCGTCGTCGCCGCGATCCCGGGCGGCGTCCTCGGCGGCATCACCGTCATCCTGTACGGCATGATCGGCCTGCTCGGCGCGCAGATCTGGACCAACGCCCGGGTCGACCTGCGCAACCCGCTGAACCTCGTGCCGGCCGCCGCGGGCATCATCATCGGCATCGGCAACGTCACCATGAAGTTCGGCGCCGACTTCTCGCTCAGCGGCATCGCCCTGGGCACCCTGGTCGTCATCACCGGCTACCACACCCTGCGCGCCCTGGCCCCCGCCCACCTCAAGATCCAGGAGGAACCCCTCCTGGACGAGGGGACGTCGTCGTACGACGAGGAGGCCGAGGGCGCCGGATCCTAGGCAAGCGGCAAGCGGCAGGCGGCCGTCAGCGGGCGAGTTCGTAGGCGTACGACGGGGTGAACGTGCCGGGGGCGCCCTTGCAGCCGTCCGACTCGCCCGGGAGCTTCACCCACAGGTAGGCGTCGATGCGGGCCTCGCCGGTGTGGAGGGTCGGGGCGCGGCCGATCCTGCGGCCGGCCGGGTCGCACCACTGGCCGTCGGGCGGGGCGCCGTTGCCGTTGCGGCTGGTGTCGATCACCGCGCCGAGGCCCGGCGGGCCGCCGAGCGCGTCGAGGACCTCGCGGTCGTAGGCGATCTCGTCGGACGTGGTGCGGAAGTTGGAGACGTTGCTGAAGACGCCGTCGGAGGAGTCCGGCGAGGCGGCGCCCGCCTCGCGCAGCAGGGCCGCCTGCTGGGCGGCGGGGTTCCAGCCGGAGTGGCCCGCGTCGTAGTAGACCCGCGCCCTGGGGTCGGCGGCCTTCAGGACCCGGCCCGCGCGGGCCAGCGAGGCGAACCGCGCGGCGCGATCGGCGGCCGGGAGGCAGTCCGACTGGGCTATCGAGTCCGGCTCCAGGACGACGACGACCTCCCCGGAGCCCAGCCCCTGGGCGAAGGCGTCGATCCACGCGTCGTACGCGGCGAGATCGGGCGCGCCGCCCTGCGAGGCGCCGCCGCAGTCGCGGTCCGGGATCGCGTACGCGACCAGCACCGGCACCCGGCCCTGCGCGGCCGCCCCCGAGGTCACCGCGCGCACCCGCGCGGCGATGGTGTCCGGGGTGTGGTCGGCGAACCAGACCGCCGCCGGCCGGTCGGCGATGCGGGACCCGATGAGCGCGGCGCGCGGGTCGTCGGGGTGCGAGCGGACCCAGTCGAGGACCTGGGAGTCGGGATGGCGGTACAGGAGCGTGGTCACGGGGGCGGTCCGCTGCTTCCTCTCGGTGCGGGTCGGGGCGGCGGCGGGGCTCCGCGTCCGTACCGGTGAGGGCGCCGGGGTCGCGGAGACGGACGCCTTGGTCGTCACCGGCGCGGACGGTACGGCGGGCAGCGGCACCGGGCTCGGCGAGCGCGTGACCGCCGGCCCGGCCTCGTCGAAGCCGCGTCCGCCGTCGAGGGCCGAGAGCATCCCGGTCGCGGTGCCGACGGCGACCACGACCGAGGCCGCCACGGCCATGGCATGTCGCCGCACGGCGCGCCCACGCTCGGCCCTGCGTGCTGCCAGGCGCCGGGCCCGTAAGCCTGACACGCTGCTGTTCCCCCTCCCGCCCGACGGGGGCGTTCCCCCGTTCCGGGGAAGCGTCGGGCCCGTCGGCACGCCGGTCAGCCTAGGGCTGGGACCCTTCCCCCATGGCGCAGTTGGAACACTTCTCCCCGTCTGTCGACACGGTCGTCGCCCGGATGCGCGCCCTCGACGAGGCCCTGCCCGCGGGGGACGGGGTCGCGGTGTTCAACCGCGTCTACCTGGCCGTCACCGAGGAGGTGGAACGGCGGCTGGACGCCGGGCAGTTCACGGACTCCCGGGCCGCGACCGCCCTGGACGTACGGTTCGCGCAGCGGTATCTCGCCGCTGTCGACGCGGTGGCGGACGACCGCCGTCCGCCGGCCTGCTGGCGGCCGCTGTTCCAGCTGCGCCGCCATCCCGGCGTACGTCCGCTGCAGTTCGCGCTCGCGGGCATCAACGCGCACATCGGCCACGACCTGGCGCTCGCCGTCGTGGACGCCTGCCGTACCCTGCGCTGCGAACCCGCCGAGCTGGAGGACGAGTTCGACCGCGTGGGCGAACTCCTCGTGTCGCTGGAGGAGCGCATCCGCGAGGATCTGATGCCCGGTCCCGACCTGTTGCAGATCGCCGACCCGCTCACCCATCTGCTCGGCTCGTGGAGTCTGGAGCGCGCCCGGGACGCCACCTGGTCGGCCGCGCGGGCGCTGTGGGCGCTGCGCCGGTTCGAGGACGTCGCCGAGGAGTTCACCGAGCGCCTGGACGCGGCCGTGGGGTTCGCGGGACGCATGCTTCTCACGCCACTGCCGTGCCGATCCGGCCACCGGGCGCGCCCTGCCCCGTAACTCCCTTGAGATAGCTGTACGTTGAACGACAGGCACCCGACCTCGAAGGAGCACCGGTATGGCCACCAGGCTCGGCCTGAGTCTTCCCCAGATGCGCCAGTACGCCGTCGGCAAGGACGTGCCCGACGTGGCACGCGCCGCCGAGCGGATCGGCTACGACAGTCTGTGGGTCTTCGAACGGGCGCTGTTCCCCGAGCCGGCCACGCAGGGGCTGTACGGCGTCGAGGGACTCCCCTGGCCCGACTCGTACCGCGGCGTGGCCGAGCCGCTGGTCACGTTGACCCTGGCCGCCGCGGTGACCGAGCGGGTCCGGCTGGGTTCGAGCGTGCTGGTGGCTCCGCTGCACCAACCGTTCCAACTGGCCAAGTCCCTGGCCACGCTGGACGCGGCGAGCGGCGGCCGGGTGATCGCCGGCTTCGGTACGGGCTGGTCGCTGGACGAGTACGCGGCCGCGGGCATCCGGCCGATCGCGGAGCGCGGCAAGGTGCTCGACGAGATCATGGAGGTCTGCCGCGCGGTGTGGGGCCCCGACCCGGTGCGCTACGACGGCCGCCTCACCAAGATCGAGTCGGCCGTGGTCGGACCCAAGCCCGCCCGGCCGATCCCCATCCTGCTGGCGGCGAGCAACAAGAAGGCGCTGACCCGGCTCGTCGACCACGCCGACGGCTGGCTTCCGGTGGGCATGGGCGTCGAGCAGATCGCCGCCCAGTGGGCCGCGCTGCAGGACCTGGCCGCCGAACGCGGGCGCAAGGAGCCGATCCAGTCGGTCCTGCGGGTCAACGCCACGTACTCGGCCAAGCGGTACGAGGGCGACGGCCGCCGGCCGTTCCAGGGCGACGCGGACCAGATCGTGGAGGACCTGGTCGCGCACGCGGCCATCGGTCTGGAGGAGATCCTCCTGGATCTCCAGGGCACCCCGCAGGACGCCCAGGAACTCAAGGACGTCGCCGCCGAGGTGTACGAGAAGGCGCGGGCGGCGGGAGTCTGACCCGCCGGCCGCGCCGACGTCGCACGTTCCCGATCAGTCCTCGGGCAGTTCCACCGGCGCGATCTCGTCGTAGACGTCGCCGGGCCCGGGGTTGGTCGCGTCGGTCTCGCCGCCGAAGTGGCGCATGACGCCCCAGACCGCGTTCAGCGCGGTCTGGATCGCGCCCTCGGCCCAGCCGGCCGTCCAGGAGATGTCGTCACCGGCGAGGAAGATGCCCCGCTTGTCCTCGGGCAGCCGGTCCTGCATGAAGTGCGTGAACAGGCGGCGCTGGTAGCGGTAGTGGCCGGGCAGGTTGGCCTTGAACGCGCCCATGAAGTAGGGCTCGTTCTCCCAGGAGACGGTCACCGGGTTGCCGATGATGTGCTTCCGGATGTCGACCTTCGGGTAGATCTCGCCGAGCGACTTCAGCATGACCTCCATCCGCTCGTTCGCCGACAGCGGCAGCCACTTCAGGCTGTCGTCGCACCAGGTGTAGGAGAGGCAGATGACGGCGGGCTTGTCCGGGCCGTCGTCCAGCAGGTAGGTGCCGCGGGTCATGCGGTCGGTGAGCGTCATCGACATGACGTCCCGGCCGGTCGGATTTCCCCTGTCGTCGACGGCCTTGTCCAGCCAGAACGGCCGGTCCACCGGAACGAAGAGCTTGCTGGACTCCATGTAGTGGGTCCGCTCGATGGCCGTCCAGTGGTCGATCGGGAAGAGCGAGTCGTCACAGGCGATCTTGGACAGCAGCATCCAGGACTGGGCGGTGAAGACGGCCGCCTTGAAGGTGCGGATGTCGCCGTTCGCGTCGGTCACCGTGATCTGGTTGCCCGCGGTGCGGTGCAGCCGGGTGACGGCCGGGCGGGGCTCGCCGTTCTCGTGCAGGGACTTCAGGGAGGTCCCGTGGGCCCAGTGCACGATCTTCTGCGGCTCGCGCTCCCACAGGCGCTCCGGCAGCTGCTGGGAGCCGCCGACGATGCCGCGGTGGTGGTCGTCGGCCTCGGTGTAGACGACGCGCAGGATCTCCAGGATGGAGTTCGGGAAGTCGGTGTCCCAGCCGCCGGTGCCGAAGCCGACCTGGCCGAAGATCTCGCGGTGCCGGAAGGACTTGAAGGCCTCGGAGTCGCAGAGGAAGCCGTAGAAGGTCTGGTTGTCGAGCTTCTCGACGAGCTTCGCCCAGATCTCGCGGATGCGCGGCACGTCGCGCTCGCGCATGGCGCGGTTCATGTCGGAGAAGTCGGCGCCCTCGTCCAGGCACTTGTTCCAGGCCTCGGCGACGTCACGGTAGACCTGCGGCAGATCGTCGATCGTCTCGGCGTAGTGCGACTCGCCCTTGAGGTCCACGACGGTGGACGGGGTGGCCTCGGCCAGCGGGTTCGGGAAGGGCCTGGTCTCCAGGCCCACCATGTCGATGTAGTGCTGCAGGGCGGTGGAGGACGGCGGGAAGCGCATCGCGCCCAGCTCGCAGTTGAGCGACTCGTCGCAGCCCTCGAAGCCGACGGTGCGCAGCCGGCCGCCGAGCTGGTCGGCCTCGTAGACGACGGGCTTGAGGCCCATCTTCATCAGCTCGTAGGCGGCCACGATGCCGGACAGACCGCCGCCGATGATCGCGACCTCGGCGCCGTGCTCGGTCGCGGGGATCTGGCCGAGGCCCGCCGGGTGGGCGAGGAAGTCGTCGTACGCGTACGGGAAGTCCGGGCCGAACATGGTGATCGGCGGCTGCTGCTCGTCGGCGTGCTGGACGGCGTTGGGCACCGTGGACGTCATGGGGTACGGACTCCTTGCGCGGGAAGAACTCGGGGGAAGTTCCAGGGGGAGGTTCGGGGGATCGGGAGGTTCAGACGAGCGACCCGTAGAGGCCGGGGCGGCGGTCCTGCAGATACGGGTTCGCCTCGCGGGAGGCGGCCAGGAAGGCGGGGTCGACGTCGGCGAGGACGAGCTCCTCGCCGCGGCCGGCCCGGGTGCGGGCGACTCCGTCGGGACCGGCGAGGACGGACAGGCCGACGAACTCGAACTCGCCCTCCGGACCGACCCGGTTGACGTACGCCACGTACATCTGGTTCTCCCAGGCCCGCACCGGGACGAGGGACTCGGCGACGAACTGGAACGGATGCATCTGGGCCGTCGGGACGACGAGGAGGTCGGTGCCGGCCAGCGCGTGGGCGCGGACGTTCTCCGGGAACTCGACGTCGTAGCAGATCATCAGGCCGACGGTCAGGCCGTTCAGCTCGGCCTGGACGACCGGCTGGTCGCCCGGGGTGAAGTGGTCGCGCTCGAAGCAGCCGAAGAGGTGGGTCTTGCGGTAGTTCGCGAGGCGGGTGCCGTCCGCGGAGATCAGCTGGACGGAGTTGTACACCGCGTCGCCGTCGCGCTCCGGGTAGCCGTAGGCGACGGCCAGGCCGTGCCGGGAGGCGAGCTCGGCGATCGCGTCGGCCGAGTCGCCGTCGGCGGGCTCGGCCAGGCGGCCGATGTCGTCGCCGATCGCGTACCCGGTGAGGAACATCTCCGGCGTGGAGATCAGCGCTGCGCCCGCGGCGGCGGCGCGGCCCGCGGCCTCGTCGAGGACCTTGAGGTTCTCGACGGTCGAGCCGGGGCGGCCGGAGCTCTGGAGCAGGGCGGTGCGCATGCGTGTTCCTCACCGGTACGGAGGGGTTTGGGGGCCAGTTAGAAGGTACGGTCGGCGGCCTCGGCCGGACAAGAAGGAGCCGTTGCGCGCCGGTGAGCGGTTCGTTGCGTGCACCACGGGCCGGACGGCGATTCGTTGCGCGCCCCGCGGCGGATCCCCGGTCATCCCTGAGGCGCAGGTCACAGGCGGTTCGGTCCGCCGGACGGCGGAAGCCGGGTGACGTCCACGGCGCGATGTGCCGGGGGCCGGGCGCCGGGAGAGTGATGACCGTCCAGATCATGCGTCCGACCTGTGGAAAGGACCGTCATGAACAGCCGTACGAAGATCGCCGCCATGGCGTGCGCCCTGCTGATCACCGCCGGCGCGGCGGGATCGGCCGTGGCCTCGGGCCAGGGCGGGCACGCGCAACGGGAGGCCGCGGCGCTCACCGGCACCGCGAAGCTGTACCGCTCGGCCGGGGACGACATCACGTTCTCCTTCGACGCGCACCTCGCCGCCGCGCACCACGACAACCCCCTCAAGGCCACCGGCACCTTCGAGTGGAGCCACTACCTGCACGGCAAGGGGGCGTGGGCCAGGGCCCGGGTGGACTGCCTGGTCACGGGCGGAAAGGTGGCCGTCGTGTCCGGGGTGATCACGGCCTCGGACCTGCCGGGGGCCAAGGGCAAGCGGGTCGGCATCACGGTCCACGACCTCGGCCGGCACGACCGGCTGGGCTACAGCTGGGCCTCGGTCGGCAGCCCGGTGGACACCCCGGACCTGCCCAAGTGCGTGGGGTCGGCACCGTTCGAGAGGGTGAGGCGGGGCACGGGCGACTACACGGTCGTGCCGTGGGAGCCGAAGCTCTAGGGCAGGCCCTACGGCTCCCGAAGCGGCTCACAGCTCGCGCAGCCGCTCCACGATCTCCCGCAGCAGTTGCGGGTCGGCGGACGGGCCGGTGGCCGAGGCGCGGCGGGGCTCGTCGATGCGGACGAGACCGGCCTCGGCCAGGTCGCCGAGCAGCACGCGGACGACCGTGAGCGGGAGGTCGGCGTCGGCGGCCAGCTCGACGACCGGGCGGGCGCCCCGGCGGACCAGGTCGAGGAGGGTGGCGCCGGCGTGGTCGACACCCGGCTGTACCCCGTCGGCCTCCAGGGCGGTGACCCGCGACATCAGGTCGATGGTGTGGCGGTCCGAGGGACGGGTGCGGCCCCGGGTGACGGTGTACGGGCGCACCATCGACCCGGTCTCGTCCTCGTACCAGTGGTCGTCGGACACAGCCGGGTCAGTCGGCCGTGCGGGCGGCGGCGTCCAGGTGGCGGCCGAGGCGGCGGACGAGCAGCGCCATCTCGTGGGCGAGCTGTCCGACGTCGGTCTGCACCTCGCTGAGCACGGCCAGACGGCTGCCGTCGCCCGCCGGGGTGACGAAGAGGTACGCGTCCTCCAGCATCACCATCGTCTGGCGCACCTCCCCCGCGTCGAACCGCTCCCCCGCCGAGCGGGCCAGGCTGTGGAAGCCGGAGCAGACGGCGGCGAGGTGCTCGATGTCCCGCCGGCGCATGCCGTCCGAGCAGCTCAGCGGGAGCCCGTCCGCGGTGAGCAGCACGGCGTGGCGGACGTGGTCGGTCCGGGCCACCAGGTCGTCGAGCAGCCAGCCGAGCCCGGTGCCGGGCGCGTCCGCGGGCGTGGTGCCGGCCGGGGCCGGTGCCTCGTGCTCAGGGGTCTGGTCGTCACCGCGCATCGTCGGCATCCGTCCCTTCGTCGATGTCGGTTCGCTCCTCGGCGCCGGGGCGCCGGCCCTGGGCGGGCAGTCCCTTGCGTCCCCGGTCCAGGCCGCGCTGGAAGGCGCCGAAGATCGCCCGCATCTCCTCGGCGTCGACCTCCCGCTCGGGGGTCGCGTCGCGGGGCGGCGGGTCACCGCGCAGGGGTTCGGCGAGCGAGGCCTGCCGCACCCGGGTGGGCAGCGAGGGAGCGGCCGGGCCGGGGGCGTCCTCGGCGTCGGGGTCGGTGCCCCAGCCACCGTGCTCCACGCCGGTCGGCCGGTCACCGCGCTCCACGCGCTCCGCCCGGCGGCCGAGCTCAGCGTCCTGCGCCCGGTCGGCGAGCTCCACCTCTTGCGCCCGGTCGGCGAACCCGGCGTCCTCCTCCCGGTCGGCGAGCTCCGTGCGCTCCGCCCGGCGGGCGAGCTCCACGACCTCCGCCCGGCCGCCGTGCTCGACGCCGCCCGCCCGGTCCTCGGAAGCCGTCGGGCCCTGGGTGTGCCCTCGCCCCTGAGGGGCGAGGGCGGTCGCGCCGCGGCGTGACGGCAGCGCGCGCAGCGGGGTGCCGGCCCCCGGGACCGGCGCCTGAGGCTCGTGTTCCCGTCGCTCCAGCAGGTCCTCCCGCCGCACCGGCACGTTCTCGCGCCGCTCCGGCTCGCCTTCCCGCCGCTGCGACACGTACTCCCGCGCCTCCGGCTCGCCTTCCCGCCGGCCCCGCTCGTCGTCCCGCCGCACCGGCTCCGCCAGAACCGCCGGGGGCAGCAGTACCACCGCCGTCGTCCCGCCGTACGCCGAATCGCGCAGCGTGACCTTGATGCCGTGCCGGGCGGCGAGGCGGCCGACGACGTACAGGCCGAGGCGTTCGTGGCGGGTGGGGTCGAAGCCGTCGGGGTCGGTGAGGGTGCGTTGGGCCTCTTCGAGCTGCTCGGGGTCGAGGCCGAGACCCCGGTCGTCGATCTCCAGGACGAAGCCGCCCGACACCCGGCCGGTGCGCAGGGTGACCTGGGTGTGCGGCGGCGAGAACACCGTGGCGTTCTCCAGCAGCTCGGCGAACAGGTGCACGACGTCGGCCACCGCGTCCGCGGCGACACCCACCTCGGGCATCGGCGGGACCACGACACGCGCGTAGTCCTCGATCTCGCCGACCGCCGAGGACACGACGTCGGCGACCGGCACCGGGCGGCGCCACCTACGGCCGGGCGCGGAGCCCGAGAGGATGATCAGGCTCTCGGCATGGCGGCGCATGCGGGTGGTCAGATGGTCGATCCGGAACAGCTCGCGCAGGATCTCCGGATCCTCGGTGCGCCGCTCCAGCGTGTCGACGAGCTTCAACTGGCGGTGCACGAGGGCCTGGTTGCGGCGCGCGATGTTGAGCAGCACCGCGAACAGCCCGCGGCGCAGCGTCGCCTGCTTGACGGCGGCCTCGACGGCGGCGAGGCGCGCGCTGTTGAAGGACCGGCCGACCTGCCCGATCTCGTCGGACCGGACCTCGTCGGCGGCCAGCGGCGGCGCCTCGGCGACCGCGTCCACGTCCTCGCCCGCGCTCAACCGCCGCATCACGTCCGGCAGCTGGCGGGTGCTCAGCAGGTCCGCCGAGTCCCGCAGCGTCTCCAGGCGTCGCGAGATGCGCCGGGCGCCGCGCACCGCGAGCCACAGCGACAGTGCGACGGCGGCCAGTCCGACGACGCCGACGACCGATGCCTTGGTCAGCTCCCGGTAGGCGAACGCCCGCCCGCGCGTCGCCGAGTTCTCGGCCGAGCGGGTGCACAGCTGCATGTAGCGCTTGACGGCCCGGTCGGAGGTGGTCCGCCAGGTGTCGGCGGCGACGGCCTCACCGGCACGGCCGGCGCCCGCTCGCAGCAGCGCGTCCTCGCCCCGCTCCAGCGAGCGGTGCAGGTCCCCGCGCTGGAACTCCTCGAACAGGGAGCGGGAGTCGGAGGGCAGGTCCGGCACGTACGTCCGCTCGAAGACCCGCCGGTCCTCGATCGTGGCCGTGAGGGCGTCGTACTGCCGGTCGGTCAGGGTTCCGGCGGCCCGGGCCCCGGCGACCAGGGCGTCCTCGCGGGAGACGAACTCCCGCACCCGGACCAGCTCGACGACGACCTGCGCCTCCCGGGCCAGCTGCCCGGCCTGCAGGGCGGTGAGCGTGGACTGGACGTCGAAGCCCGGTTCGACGAGCTTGCTGTACTCGTCGACGGCCCGGTCCCAGGAGATGCGCCGGGACAGCACCCGCTCGCGCAGCTTCTCCAGCCCGTCGGTGGCGTGGACCGCGCCGTCGAGGACGCTGCGCTGCCGGTCGGTGAGCCGGCTGCGGTCCCCGTCCCGGATCGCGTCGCGCATGGCGCTCACCACCCGGTCGGTGCGGCGCTGCTGGGCCAAGAGGTCGCCCGCGGCGGCCGTGTCCTGGCCGGCGCCCAGGTAGGCGGCCGAGAGCCGCCGTTCGATCTGGATCTGACCGATGGCCGTGTCGACGGGGGTGCCGAAGTCCTCGTACACCCCCTGCAGCCGGATCAGCGCACGGAGTTCGCCGGTGACCGACACCATGGCGAAGCTCCACAGCGCCATCAGGGCGACGGACGGGGCGAGCGCGAGTGCCACGATGCGGGCGCGAACGGTGGTGGGGCGGCCGACGGGCCAGCGCATAAAGTACCTGCCGGGTTACCAGTCAGTAGAGAGCCCGGCACAAGCTACGGGATCACCCGTTCGGCGGCAATGAGTTACCTGAGGTAATTTCTGGTCAGGTGGGCGAGCCGGCCGAGAACCGCCGCAGCAGCGGCGAGAGTACGAGAACGGACTTGGTCCGCTCCACGAACGGCTCGCCCGCGATGCGCTCCAGCACCCGCTCGAAGTGCCGCATGTCGGAGGCGAAGACCTGCACGACCGCGTCCGCCTCACCGGTGACGGTGGAGGCGGCCACGACCTCCTGATAGCGCTCCAGACCCCGCTGGATGGTCTCCGGGGAGGTATTGCGCCGACAGTAGATCTCGACGAACCCCTCGGTCTCCCAGCCGAGCGCCGCCGGGTCCACCCGTACGGTGAAGCCGGTGATGGCTCCGGTGGCGCGCAGCCGGTCCACGCGCCGCTTCACGGCGGGCGCGGACAGACCGACCAGTTGCCCGATGTCCGCGTAGGAGCGGCGGGCGTCCTCGGCGAGGGCGTGCACGATGCGTTCGTCGAGATCGTTCAGCACTGTGGGTTGATCACTTCTCGGATGGTGCGGGTGTTGCGAGTCGGGAACGGCGGTAGCCGTATACGAAGTAGAACACGAGCCCGACCGCCATCCAGACACCGAAGACGACCCAGGTGTCCCTCTTCAGGCTCCCCATCATCCAGATGCAGAAGAGGAAACCGAGCGCGGGCAGCACCGGCGACAGCGGCACCCGGAAGGTGCGCGGCATCTGCGGGCGGGTCCGGCGCAGCACCACGACGGCCACGTTGACCAGCGCGAAGGCGAACAGGGTGCCGATGCTGGTGGCGTCGGCGAGGTCGCCCAGCGGGACGGCGGCGGCCAGGACACCGCAGAACAGCGAGACGATCACGGTGTTGGCGCGGGGCGTGCCGCTCTTCGGGTGGACCTTGGCGAAGACCTTGGGCACCAGGCCGTCGCGAGCCATCGCGAAGAGGATGCGGGTCTGGCCGTAGAGCACGGTCAGGACGACGCTCGCGATGGCGATGACGGCGCAGAAGGCCAGCAGGGTGCCCCAGAAGCTCTGCCCGGTGACCTCCGTCATGATCTGGGCGAGCGCGGCGTGGGCGTCGGAGAACTGCCGCCACGGCTTGGCGCCGACGGCGACGGCCGCGACCAGCACGTACAGGGCCGTCACGATGACGAGGGACAGCATGATGGCGCGCGGCAGGTCCCGCTGGGCGTTCTTCGCCTCCTCGCCCGCGGTGGAGGCGGCGTCGAAGCCGATGTACGAGAAGAACAACGTGGCGCCGGCCGCGCTGACGCCCGCCATGCCGAGCGGCATGAAGTTCTCGTAGTTGCCCGACTTGAAGCCCATGAAGCCGATGGCGCAGAACAGCACGAGCGCGGCGATCTTCACGCACACCATGACGGTGTTGGCCCGCGCGGACTCCTTGGCACCACCGAGCAGGAACACCATCGCCAGCAGGACGACGATCAGGGCGGGCAGGTTGATGATGCCGCCGTCGATCTCGCCGGGCGCGGCGGACAGGGAGGCCGGGATGGTGACGCCGATCGTGCCGTCGAGCAGCTCGTTGAGGTACTCGCCCCAGCCGACGGCCACGGCGGCGACCGACACGCCGTACTCCAGGAGCAGACACCAGCCGCAGACCCAGGCGATCAGTTCGCCCATCGTTGCGTATGCGTACGAGTACGAGGAACCGGAGACCGGGATGGTGCCCGCCAGCTCGGCGTAGGACAGGGCCGAGAACAGCGCGGTGAGACCGGCGATCACGAAGGAGAGGGTGACGGCCGGGCCGGCCTTGGGCACGGCCTGGCCGAGGACGACGAAGATGCCGGTGCCGAGGGTGGCGCCGATGCTGATCATCGTCAGCTGCCAGAGCCCGAGGGACCGCCTGAGCGCGCCCCCCTCACCCTGCCCGCCCTCCGCGACCAGCCGTTCCACGGGCTTGCGGCGCATGAGGCGCGCGCCGACGCCCAGGGACGAGGGGGTGGCGTCTGTGGGGTTGTGCGGGGGTGCGCCTTGATCGAGCACGCGCGGGCTCCTTATCGCTGCCGGTCAGGGTGGCAGGGAACGACGGCGCCCCCTGCGAAGGCAGGAACCCACCGAGCGGGGTCCCCGCCACGCCACGTACAGCGCAGCACCCTATGAGCCAGGGCTTCACTGGCGTAATGCAGCAACCTTGCGCATGCCCGCAAGATCATTGCGTTCATTCGGGTCGCGTGCCCATTCGTTGCGTGCGGGCTTCGAACCGTTGCGCGGGGCCATCCGCGAGGCCCCTCAAAGCAGTTCGGCGAGGCGAGAACACCGACGGCCCCCGCTGCTCCCGGATACCGGGACAACGGGGGCCGTGAGGAAGGGTGTTGACTAGCTCCAGCTGGCGTGCAGGGGCTTGCCCTCGGCGTAGCCGGCGGCGCTCTGGATGCCGACGATGGCCTTCTCGGCGAACTCCTCCAGCGAGCCGGCACCGGCGTAGGTGCAGGAGGAACGGACACCCGCGATGATCGAGTCGATCAGGTCCTCGACGCCCGGACGGGTCGGGTCGAGGAACATGCGGGAGGTGGAGATGCCCTCCTCGAACAGGGCCTTGCGGGCGCGGTCGTAGGCCGACTCGTCGGAGGTGCGGTTGCGCACCGCGCGCGCCGACGCCATGCCGAACGACTCCTTGTAGGCGCGGCCGTCGGCGTCGTGCTGGAGGTCGCCCGGCGACTCGTACGTACCGGCGAACCACGAGCCGACCATCACGTTGGACGCGCCGGCCGCGAGGGCCATCGCCACGTCGCGCGGGTGCCGGACACCGCCATCGGCCCACACGTGCTTGCCGTACTTCTTCGCCTCGGCGGCGCACTCCAGGACCGCCGAGAACTGCGGCCGGCCGACGCCGGTCATCATGCGTGTGGTGCACATGGCGCCCGGCCCGACACCGACCTTGATGATGTCCGCGCCCGCGTCGATCAGGTCCTTGACGCCCTCGGCGGAGACGATGTTGCCGGCGGCGATCGGCACCTGCGGGTCGAGGGCGCGGACCACCTTGATCGCGGCGATCATCGACTCCTGGTGGCCGTGCGCGGTGTCGATGACGAGCGTGTCGACGCCCGCGTCGAGCAGCTGCTTGGCCTTGCCCGCCACGTCGCCGTTGATGCCGACGGCGGCGGCGATGCGCAGCCTGCCGTTGGCGTCGGTGGCCGGGGAGTACAGCGTGGCGCGCAGGGCGCCCTTGCGGGTGAGGATGCCGACGAGCCTGCCCTCGGCGTCCACGGCGGGCGCGTAGCGCCGGTTGGCCGTGTCGAGGGTGTGGAAGGCCTCGCGCGGGTCGATGTCCGCGTCGATGAGCAGCAGGTCGCGGGACATGACCTCGCCGAGCTGCGTGAAGCGGTCGACCCCGGTCAGGTCCCGGTCGGTCACGACGCCGACCGGGCGGCCGTCCTCGTCGACGACCACGCCGGCATTGTGCGCCCGCTTGGGCAGCAGGGCCAGCGCGTCGGCCACGGTCTGGTGCGGGGCCAGCACGATCGGCGTGTCGAGGACCAGGTGGCGGCTCTTCACCCAGGAGATGACGTCGGTGATGACGTCGATCGGGATGTCCTGCGGAATCACCACCAGGCCGCCGCGCCGCGCCACGGTCTCGGCCATCCGCCGGCCCGCGATCGCGGTCATGTTGGCGACGACCAGCGGGATCGTCGTGCCCGTGCCGTCCGGCGAGCTGAGGTCCACGCCCTGACGCGAGCCGACCGCGGAGCGGCTCGGCACCATGAAGACGTCGTCGTACGTCAGGTCGTACGCGGGCTGGATGTCATTGAGGAAACGCACGTGCCGCACATCCCAGTAGTTCAGAGGTGACCCCCGGACAGGTCAGCCGGGGGAAAAGCACGTACTTCATTGTCCCATGACGGTCGGAATGTGATGCCCGGTCGAAACCTCCAGGCACCTGACCTGTGCGTTTGGAGGATCCACCGAAGAGGGGGAGGTCAGCCGAGCGCGAGCGCCACGGTGAGCCGGGCCTCCTTGCGGGACGCCTCGGCGAACACGTCCTGGGCCACGTCCCACTCCTCGGGCCGGGCGCCCGCGTACTGGCGCCAGCCGGTGACGACGACGAGCAGTCCGCGCTCCGCGGCCTCCGGCGGCCATACGGAGGGGTCGGCGAGGCTGTCGGCGAGGGCGTCCCAGTTGCGCCCGAACCAGTCGGGCAGGTCGAGGGCCCGCGCGACGCGGTCCATCAGGGCCGCTTTGTCCACCGCCCCGTCGAGGTCCAGCGTCACCACACGCGGACTCGTCATCTCAGTACCACCCCGAACGACTCGTAGTGATCGAACTCGCGGGGCTCGAACAGGGGACGGCCGCGTCAGCGTGGAGCGCTGTCACGGCCGTCCTCTCGGGTCCCGCTGCCGGGCCGGTCAGGCTCCGTCCGGGTCCGCCCGGTTCAGGGCGGGCCTCGGCGTGGGCCCGGCGGTCATCAGGTAGTCCGCGGCGGACGTGTCCGTCACCAGGCTGGTGACGAGCCCGGAGCGCAGCACCGCGTCGATCGCGGACGCCTTGCGCTGCCCGCCCGCGATCGCGACGACCTCGGGGATACGGCGGAGCTGGTCGGCCTTGACCGTGATGCACCGCTCCCCCAGGTCCCGGCCGACCCGGCGGCCCTCGGAGTCGAAGAGGTGCGCGGACATCTCGGCGGCGACGCCGAGCGAGGCGTAGTGCGCCCGCTCCTCGTCGCTGAGCATGTCGTGCACCGTCGAGATCCCCGGCTCCCAGGAGCCGATGGACACACAGGCGACCGTGACCTTGTCGAAGTACTCGAAGGCCCGCGCGATCCCCGTCTGGTTGCGCAGCGCGGCCGCGGTGGCCGCGTCCGGCAACAGCATCGGCGCGTAGATGGGGTGCGCGTCGCCGCCGGACACCTGCGCGGCGCGGCGGACGGCCTCGACCGAACCGCGCTCGGCGGTCCCGGCGTCGTACACACCCGTCAGCTGCACCACCGTGCAGGGCGGCAGCCGGTCCAGGGCCGCCGCCATGTGGATCGTGGACCGACCCCAGGCCAGGCCCAGGACGTCCCCCTCGTTGACGAGTTCGCCGAGCAGGTCGGCGCCCACTTCGCCGAGGTTCTCGGGGTCGGGCGTCTCCTCGGCCTCGGCCGGGGACTCGACCACGACTGCATGCCTGAGGCCGTAGCGGGCGCGGAGCGCGTCGGAGCGCTCGGCGTCCAGCTCGGCGGGGACGCGGATCTCGATGCGCACGAGATCCCGTTCGAGGGCGGTTTCCAGGACCCGGGCCACCTTGAAGCGGCTGACGCCGAACTCCTCCGCGATCTGGATCTTGGACTTCCCCTCAAGGTAGAAGCGGCGGGCCATGGCCGCCGCCTGCACCAGCTCAGCGGGACCCATCCGCATGGCTGACCGGCCCGCCGACATACCCGACACGGCGATCTCCTCACTGCTGTTCACACTCTGGATTCGCCGTTCATCCTTGCAGATTCGGCGCGCTTGATCTGCCCTGATGGGCGCCGTTCACGTACCTGTGGCTCAGTGGTCGCATGCCCACGACGCCTTGGCGGTGGCCGTTTCCGCCTGGGCGCGCAGCGCGCGTACCGCTTCTGCCGGGTCGTTCGCCCCGTACACCGCCGAGCCGGCGACGAAGACATCCGCCCCGGCGTCCGCGCAGCGCTCGATCGTCGAGGCGGAGACTCCCCCGTCGACCTGCAGCCAGAGCTGCAGTCCGTGCTTGTCGATCAGCTCGCGGGTGCGGCGGATCTTGGGAAGCATGATGTCGAGGAACGCCTGACCGCCGAAGCCCGGCTCGACCGTCATGATCAGCAGCATGTCGAGTTCGGGGAGCAGGTCCTCGTACGGCTCGATCGGCGTCGCTGGCTTGAGCGCCATGGAGGCGCGGGCGCCCTTGGCGCGGATCTCGCGGGCCAGCCGCACGGGCGCGGCAGCCGCCTCGACATGGAAGGTGACGGACGAGGCACCCGCTTCGACATACTGGGGAGCCCAGCGATCGGCGTCCTCGATCATCAGGTGGCAGTCCAGCGGTGTGTCGGTCGCCCGCGCCAGGGACTCCACGATCGGCACGCCGAGCGTCAGGTTCGGGACGAAATGGTTGTCCATCACGTCGACATGGAGCCAGTCGGCTCCTTCGACCGCCTTCGCCTCGTCCGCGAGGCGGGCGAAGTCGGCGGACAGGATGCTGGGGTTGATCTGCACGGCCATGACCCAAGCCTGCCATGTCCGGGCACAGATGTTCGCGCTGGTCCATATCCAGGACGTTCATCGTATGTGACGACCGACGCCGTCGTGCCATGCTGAGCCACCGGCCGGGTACGCCCCAGGGGGGTCGTCATGAGGCAGCTCGACACAGGGAAACGCACCGCGATCCGGCTCGTGTGCGGGCGCCGTTCGAAGTGGCTGGTCGTGCTCCTGTGGCTGGTCGTGCTGGTGATCGCGGCGCCGTTCGGGACGAAACTGAACGACGCGCAGGACAACGACGCCCAGTCCTGGCTGCCCGGCACCGCCGAGTCCACCCAGGTCCTCGACCTCTCCGAGAAGTTCCGCCCCGAGCAGATCCCCGCGGTCGTCGTCTACGCACGCGCGCGTGGCCTCACGGAGGCGGACCGGCGGCAGATCGCCGAGGACGTCCGGCGGCTGTCGTCCCTGCGCGACCACGGCATCCGCGGCGCGGAGATCCGTGGGCCCGTCTTCGACCGGCCGACCGCGCCCCGGGCCGCCCAGATCCAGGTGCCGATCACCATGGACGCCGCGGGCTGGCAGCAGATCGGGCCCGCGGTCGACTCCGTCCGCGCCGAGGTGGGCGAGGGCGGCCACGGCCTCGCCGTGCACATCACCGGACCCGGCGGAACCTCGGCCGACTTCTCCAAGGCCTTCGAGGGCATCGACTCCACGCTGCTGTTCTCCGCGATGGCGGTCGTGGTCGTCATGCTGCTGCTCACCTATCGCAGCCCCACCCTGCTGTTCGTCCCGCTGCTCGGCGTGGTCGTGGCCCTGTTCACCGCGCAGGCGCTGATCTACCTGCTGGCCCGGCACGCGGGCCTGACCGTCAACGGCCAGAGCGCCGGCATCCTGACGGTGCTGGTCTTCGGCGCGGGCACGGACTACGCCCTGCTGCTGGTCGCCCGCTACCGGGAGGAGCTGCGCCGGCACGAGGACCGGCACGAGGCGATGGCGCTGGCCCTGCACCGGGCGGGACCCGCGGTCCTCGCCTCGGGCGCGACCGTCGTCCTGAGCATGCTGGTGCTGCTCGTCGCAGAGATGAACTCGACGCGCGGCCTCGGCCCGGTGGCGGCGATCGGCGTCACCGTCGCGCTCGGGGTCATGCTGACCCTCTTCCCGGCGCTGCTGCTGGTCTTCGGCCGGTGGATCTTCTGGCCGGCGATCCCGCACTTCGGGTCGGCGGACCCGACCGAGCGCGGGGTGTGGGCCCGGCTGGGCCGGCGCATCGCCCGCCGTCCCCGCCTGGTCTGGAGCGTCACGGCGGGGGCGCTCGTGGTGCTGTCCCTCGGACTGTTCCAGCTGCGGGCCGACGGCATCGCCAACGCCGACGCGTTCACCGGCAGGCCGGACTCGATCGTCGGCCAGGAGGTGTCCGCACGCTACTTCCCGGCCGGCACCGGCGACCCCCTGGTGATCGTCGCCGACCGGGCCCGCGGCGCACAGGTGGGCCGGGTGGTCGCCGCGGACCGGGGCGTCGTCCCGACCGGCATCGGGGTACCGGCCGGGACCGCGCCCGAGTACCGGGGCAGGGTGCTGTTCGAGGCGACGATGCGCGATCCGGCCGACAGCGCCGCCGCGAAGGCGACCGTGCGTCGCGTCCGCGCCGCGGTGCACGCCGTGCCGGACGCCGACGCGCGGGTCGGCGGCGGCACGGCGGCGCTGCTGGACATGGAGGACGCCCAGGCGCACGACAACTACCTGGTGATCCCCCTGGTCCTGGCCGTCGTCCTGCTGGTGCTGGGCCTCCTGCTGCGCGCCCTGGTGGCTCCGCTGCTGCTGATCGGGACCGTGATGCTGTCCCTGGCCTGTGCGCTCGGCCTGAGCACCCTCGCCTTCCGGCACCTGTTCGACTACGCGGGCGAGGACGTGGCCTTCCCGCTGTTCGTCTTCGTCTTCCTGGTGGCCCTCGGCATCGACTACAACATCTTCCTGACCACGCGCGTGCGCGAGGAGGCCGCCCGGGAGGGAACCGGCGCCGCAGTGGTGACCGCCCTGGCCGCGACCGGCGCCGTGATCACCTCCGCGGGCCTGGTCCTGGCGGGCACGTTCGCGGCCCTCGGCACGCTCCCCATGGTCGGCTTCGCGGAGATCGGCTTCGCGGTCGCCCTCGGGGTCCTGCTGGACACGTTCGTCGTCCGCTCGGTGCTGGTCACCTCGCTCTTCCTCGACGTGGGAAGGACGGTGTGGTGGCCCAACGGCCTGGCCCGCCGGGACGGCAGCGACCACGGCGGGGCCGCGGCGCCCTCCGGCCCGACGGTCAGCCGGTCCGCCGGATGAGCGCCAGGTACATCGCGTCGGTCCCGTGCAGATGCGGCCACAGCTGTACGTCGGGGCCCTCACCGAGGGCCGGTACGCCGGGCAACAGCGGCCGGGCGTCGAGGAGTTCGGCGTCCGGGTGCTGCTTGAGCACGTCCTCGACGACGGCCCGGGTCTCCGCGAGGTGCGGCGAGCAGGTGGCGTAGCCGACGACACCGCCGACCCGCACGGCGTCGAGGGCGCCGCGCAGCAGGGCGCGCTGGAGCGGCGCGAAGTTCTCCAGGTCCTCGGGGCGGCGGCGCCACCTGGCCTCCGGCCGCCTGCGCAGGGCGCCGAGCCCGGTGCAGGGCACGTCCATCAGCACCCGGTCGAAGGTGCCGGGCCGCCACGGCGGGCGGGTGCCGTCGGCGGCGATGACCTGGTACGGCCCCGGGTTGCCGGCCAGCGCCTTGGCCACCAGACCGGCCCGGTGCGGCTGCTTCTCGGAGGCGAGCAGGAAGGCCCCGCGCTCGGCCGCGAGGGCGCCCAGCAGCGCGGCCTTGCCGCCCGGGCCGGCGCATCCGTCGAGCCACTTCTCGTCCGGCCCCTCCAGGGGCGCGGACGCGAGCGCGAGCGCGACCAGTTGGCTGCCCTCGTCCTGCACCCCGGCCCGGCCGTCCCGCACGGCCTCGACGGCACCGGGCTCCCCGCCCTCGGTGAGCCGCACGGCGTACGGCGACCAGCGCCCCGGCACGGCGGCGTCCTCGCGCAGCAGCTCGTCGGTCGTGGACCGCCCGGGGCGGGCGACGAGAGTGACCTCCGGCCGCTCGTTGTCCGCTTCGAGCAGGTCCTCGATGCCGGCCCGCCCACCGCCGAGGGAGTCCCACAGCGCGGAGACGACCCAGCGGGGGTGCGAGTGCACGACGGCGAGGTGGTCCTCGGGGTCCTCGTCGTAGGGCGGCGCCACCTGCTCCAGCCAGCCGTCGAGATCGTGCTGCGCGACCTTCCGCAGCACGGCGTTGACGAACTTGGCGCGGCCGTCGCCGAGGACCACCCGGGCGAGTTCCACGGAGGCGGACACCGCGGCGTGCGTCGGGATGCGGGTGCCGAGCAGCTGGTGCGCGCCGAGGCTGAGCACGTCGAGCACCGGCGGGTCGACCTCCCGCAGCGGGCGGTCGACACAGGCGGCGATGACGGCGTCGTACGTCCCCTGGCGGCGCAGCGTCCCGTACACCAGCTCGGTGGCGAGGGCGGCGTCCCGGGCGTCGAACTTCTCGGGGCCCTCCTTCTCCCGTGCCCTGCGCAGCAGCGGCGGCAGGACGAGGTTGGCGTACGCGTCCCGCTCGTCCACGGCACGCAGCGCCTCGAAGGCGAGGATGCGGACGGGGTCCTTCTGCGGACGACGGTAGGGCTTGGCGGGCCTGCGCGGCCGCCGGGACTGCTCACTCACGAAAAAGGTGCTCCGGGTATGGGAGGGGTGCGAATCCCAGCGTACGTCGGCAGACCGCGACCGAACCCCGGCGGGATACGGCTCCGCCCGCCCACGGGCGCAGTGCGGTCCGGGCGCGCCCCGAGGAGCCTCAGCCGCCGAGCCTCTCGTCCCCGCCGATGCGCACCCCGCGCGCCCAGTCGGCCGCCTTCATCGGCTTCTTGCCCTGGGGCTGCACCCACAGCAGTTCCACGGCGTACGAACCGGTGCCCACGTGGACGCTGTGCTTGCCGACGACGAGCTGCCCGGGGGCGAGGTCCGTCCGCTCCGGCACCGGCGTGACGTGGATGAGCTTGAGCCGCTCGCCGCGGAAGGTCGTCCAGGCGCCGGGGGCGGGGGTGCAGCCGCGCACCACCCGGTCCACGCGCAGCGCGGGCGTGGCCCAGTCGACCTGGGCGTCCTCGACGGTGATCTTCGGCGCGAGGGAGATGCCCTCGGTCGGCTGCGGTACGGCCTTCAGCGTTCCGTCCTGGATGCCGTCCATGGTCGCGGCGAGCAGACCGGCGCCCGCGAAGGCGAGCCGGGTGAGCAGATCGCCGCTGGTGTCGGTCGGCCGGATCTCCTCGGTCACGGTCCCGTACACCGGCCCGGAGTCCAGCCCCTCCTCGATGAGGAAGGTGGCGGCACCCGTGATCTCGTCCCCCGCCATGAGGGAGTGCTGCACGGGCGCTGCGCCGCGCCAGGCGGGCAGCAGCGAGAAATGCAGATTGACCCAGCCGTGGGCGGGGATGTCGAGGGCGACCTTGGGCAGCAGGGCACCGTAGGCGACGACGGGGCAGCAGTCCGGGGCGATCTCCTTGAGACGCTCCAGGAACTCGGGGTCCCTCGGCTTGAGCGGCTTGAGCACCTCGATCCCGGCCTCCTCCGCCCGCTCGGCCACGGGAGACGCGACCAACCTGCGCCCGCGCCCGGCCGGTGCGTCGGGCCGCGTGACGACGGCGGCCACCTCGTGCCGGCCGGAGGCGATGAGAGCGTCCAGAGCGGGAACGGCGACCTCGGGGGTACCGGCGAAGACAAGCTTCATGGGTGGGTTGGGGCCTCTCGGGCGGGGTCGGACGGGCAGCTCACCAGTCTATGACCACCGCGTCGGGAGCGAACCGCCGACCGCGCGCACGCGAAGCCGCTCACTCGGGCGAACGGTACGGGTGGTGCGTGGGTGAGAGGACGGCGTACGCATATGCCCGTACGCCCCCACACCGTGACCAGCGGAGCGCAAACGCGTTGGTCAAGAAAGAGTTGACCACAAAGGGCCGCATTCGGCGGCCCAATTCCTTTTCAACGCCGGTTCGAGAGGCTTGTTCATGGCCGACCACGCAACCCACGACGCCCAGGCCCGGGCCAGCCTGCACTTGCTGGTGCGGGACATCGAGCGGGTCCGCCGCCAGGTGGACGCCTTGCGCACGCTCACCGCCCAGTTGGGCAACGTCTACCGCCCGCGCCGCTCCGGCCCGTCCACGGGCTTCGTCGTCTACGGACGTGCCCCCGCCCCGACTGTGCGTCTCGCCCAGGAGCTCCGGGACAGTGTCGAGACCCTGGTCACGGCCGCCGTGGACTTCGACCGCTCGCTCGGCTTCTCGTGGGACGCGGTGGGCTCCGCGCTCGGGGTCACCAAGCAGGCGGTGCACCGCCGTTACGGCGCCCGCCGCGCCGCGGCCCAGGCGGCCGCCGAGGCCGAGCGCGCGACCGAGCCGTCGGGCACCCGCACGCTCAGCGTGAACACCGGAATGCCCGCGGTGCCGACGGTCCCGGCGGCCCGCTCCATGCCGACCCAGCCCACCGCCGGCAGCCCGACGCTCCGCGACGAGGCCAGGACGACGGCGTTCCCCGGCCCGCGCAACGGCTGACACCCCCTCACTCTGCCCTCCTGGCCAGCGCCCAGGAGGGCATCCGCATGTGCGGCAGCGCGCAGGACCGCGGGTGAGGTCGCGTGCGGGGCCCGAACCCCACCGTCACCCGATGTCCGGCGGATCGATCCGCACGCGCACCGCCTCGCCGCTCCCCCGCGCCATCCGCGCGGCCTGCGCCGCCTTCAGCGCGGACGCGAGCGCGGCGCCGCTGCCGGGTGGTACCCGTACGAGCGCCCGGTCCCAGGGCTCCCCGGGTGGCGGCGCCCCGGTCCGCCGCGGCCGTCCGGGCAGGGTGGCCGGCACCGGTACGGGCCCCAACACCTCCGCGTCCGGCGGTAGTTCGACGGCCCCCAGGAACTCCGCCACGGCCTCGGGTGGCCCCGCCACGGACGCCATCCGCGACACCGGCGGAAATCCCAGCTCGGCCCGCTCCGCCAGCTCCCGCACGGCATGCCCGACGGGGTCCCAGCGCACCAGCGCCTGCACCGGCCGCAGCGTAGGCTCCGCGACGACGACCACGGTCCCGTGCTCCTCCTGCGGCCGCACGAGCGCCGCCGCCCCGATCCACCGGCGCAGCGCGTCCTCGCCGGCCCGCAGGTCGGGGCGGCCGAGCATGGCCCAGCCGTCCAGGAGCAGCGCGGCCGCGTAGCCGCCCTCGGCGACCGGCTCGGCGCCCGGTGTGCTCACGACCAGCGCGGGCGTCCCGGGCACCGTGTCCAGGACGTGCTCGCGCCCGGAGGTCCGTACCGGTACGGAAGGAAAGGCCCGGCCCAGTTCCTCGGCGGTCCGCCGGGCTCCGACGATCTGCGCCCGCAGCCGGAAGCCACCGCACTCCTGACAGTGCCAGGCGCCCTCCTCGCGCCCGCACCAGCCGCACCGCAGCTCCCCGGCGTCCTGCGCCTCCAAGGGCCCGGAGCAGTGCCGGCAGCGCGTGGGGGCCCGGCACTGGGCGCAGGCCAGGCGTGGCGCGTACCCCCGCCGGGGCACCTGGACGAGGACCGGCCCGTGCCGCAGGCCGTCCCGGACCGCCTGCCAGGCGAGCGAGGGCAGCCGGGCGGCCCGTGCGGCCTCGTCGCGTGCGAGGTCGCCGTCGCCCACGGTCCGGACGAGCGGCGCGGTGCGTCGCACCTGCTCCCGGCCCGCGACCAGGGGCCGCGCCCAGCCGCTCTCCACGAGCTGCGCCGCCTCCACGGTGCAGCTCCAACTCCCCAGCAGGAAGGCGCACTTGTCCAGGGCGGCGCGCAGCAGCAGGACGTCCCGGGCATGCGGCTGCGGGGCGTGCTGCTCGCTATGGCTGTCGTCCCCGTCGTCCCAGAGGGCGACGAGTCCGAGGTCGCGCACGGGCGCGAACATGGCGGCCCGCGTCCCGACGACGGCCCGTACGGAACCGCGGCTCACGGCCAGCCACTGCCGGTACCGCTTCTCGGGTCCGGCGTCGGCGGTGAGCAGCGCGTGCCGCCCCTCGCCGAGCAGCGCGGTCAGCGCGGCGTCGACCCGGGCGGCGGCCCGGCCGTCGGGTACGACGACGAGCGCGCCGCGCCCCGAGGCGAGCGTCGCGGCGACGGCCCGCGCGAGTTCCTCGCTCCACCGGGGCCCGGGCAGCGCGTTCCACACGGCGCGCGGCGCGCCGCCCGCGGCGAGCGACTCGATGAAGGCGCCCCCGTGCTCGTACCGGGCCCACGACCCGGCGTCGGGCACGGGCGGCAGCGGCAGGGGCGGCGGCGACGGCCGCTGTTCGGCACGCGCGTTGCGCGGCGGCACGGCCAGTTGCAGCACGTCGGCGAGGCTGCCCGCGTACCGGTCGGCGACGGCTCGGGCGAGGCCGAGCAGTTCCTCGCTCAGTACGGGCTCGGGGGACACCACTTGGGCCAGCGCGGCCAGCGGTCCCGAGTAGTCGGACTCGTCCCGCCGCTCGACGAGGAAGCCGTCGATGAGGCCCCCGCCCTCGCGGCGTCCTTCCCGCACCCGGTGTCGGCCGGCGCCGAACCGCACCCGCACCCGCACCCCGGGCTGTGCCTGTTCGTCCAGTTCCTCGGGGACGGCGTAGTCGAAATACCGGTCGAGATGCAGCACTCCCTTGTCGACGAGGACCCGGGCGACGGGCCGCTCCTTGGCGAGCGCGGCGCCCCGCCAGGTCCGGGGCTTGGCGCGCGGCACCTTGGCCGTGCGCACGCTCTCCCGGATGAGCGCGAGCTGTTCCGGCGGCGCACCCTCCGCGCCGCCGTCCCCCTGCCCGTTCTCGCTGCTCACGCTTGCATTCTTACCAAATGCCACTGACAACGGGCACGGAGACCGACGCACGCCCGAGATCACCCCGGCCACGGCTCGCCCTGGGGCACTTTCTTCTGCCTTTGGCCACTCGGCCACACCCGTCGCTCGGCGACCGGCGGCAGGATTCGAACCTGCGTGGGATCCACCCGGAAGAAGTATCCGCGGCCATCGCACCGGGCGGCGTCGGTGACCTCACCGTACGAACCGACGCACCCCGGCCGCCAATGAATTAGCCGCCTGAATGAGTCGCCGCGACACGCCGAGGCCCGGCCCCCCGAAGGGAGACCGGGCCTCGGCGAAAGCCGTCGGTGCCGCGCGGGACCTACAGACCCGCGGCGTCGCGCAGCGCGTCCACGCGGTCCGTGCGCTCCCACGTGAAGTCGTCGAGCTCACGGCCGAAGTGACCGTACGCGGCGGTCTGGGCGTAGATCGGGCGGAGCAGGTCGAGGTCGCGGATGATGGCGGCCGGACGCAGGTCGAAGACCTCGTCGATCGCCTTCTCGATCTTCTCCGGCTCGACCTTGTGGGTGCCGAAGGTCTCGACGAAGAGACCGACCGGCTCGGCCTTGCCGATGGCGTAGGCGACCTGGACCTCGCAGCGGGAGGCCAGGCCCGCGGCGACGACGTTCTTGGCGACCCAGCGCATCGCGTAGGCGGCGGAGCGGTCGACCTTGGACGGGTCCTTGCCGGAGAAGGCGCCGCCACCGTGGCGGGCCATGCCGCCGTAGGTGTCGATGATGATCTTGCG
>NZ_JBSHAQ010000033.1:0-105070 GCF_053611585.1 Streptomyces sp. NPDC054794
CTGGTCCCCCGGCCCGGCCCGCTGGCCCCCCGGGGCGCCAAGCCGGTACTGGCGGTGGAGAACCTCGCCATCGGCTTCGCCGGGCGCCACCGGGGCGTGGACATCGTCGACGGCATCAGCTTCGAGGTGCGGCCCGGCGAGGTGCTGGGCCTGGTGGGCGAGTCGGGCTGCGGCAAGTCGCTGACCGCCCTCACGATCATGGGGCTGGAGCCCAAGGGCGCGCGGGTCGGCGGCCAGATCCGGTTCCACCAGCGGGATCTGCTCGCCGAGCCGATGCGGGTACGGCGCCGGCTCCTCGGCCACGAGATGGCGATGGTGTACCAGGACGCGCTGTCCTCGCTGAACCCGGCGATGACCATCCGCGCCCAGCTGGGGCAGCTGGTGCGGCGCGGCGGCAGGCGCTCCGCCCGGGAGCTGCTGACGATGGTCGGCCTCGACCCCGAGCGCACCCTGCGCAGCTACCCGCACGAGCTCTCCGGCGGCCAGCGCCAGCGCGTGCTGATCGCCATGGCGCTGTCCCGCGACCCGAAGCTGATCGTCGCCGACGAGCCGACGACCGCGCTGGACGTGACCGTGCAGGCGCAGGTCATAGAGCTGCTGCTGCGGCTGCGGGAGGAACTGGGCTTCGCGCTGATCCTGGTCTCGCACGATCTGGCGCTGGTCGCGGACGTCACCGACCGGGTGGTCGTGATGTACGGCGGGCAGATCGTGGAGACGGGTGTGACCGCCGACCTGGTGGCGGCACCGGCCCACCACTACACGCGCGGGCTGCTCGGCAGCGTGCTGTCCCTGGAGTCGGCGGCCGAGCGGATGACGCAGATCAAGGGCGTCGTCCCGTCGCCCGCCGACTTCCCGGCGGGCTGCCGGTTCGCGGACCGCTGCCCGCTGGCGAGCGAGGTGTGCCACACCACCGCGCCGGACCTGACGGGCACGCCCACGCACACGGCGGCCTGCCACCATCCGGCGGTCGATCCGGTGACGACGGAGAGCGAGGCCGTGACGTGAACGCGGTCGTGCAGGTGTCGGACGCCCATGTCGTCCACAAGGCCCGTAGCGGCGGGGTGTTCACCCGGGACCGGGTGTACGCCCTGACCGGCGCCGACCTCGCCGTCGCGCCCGGTGAGACGGTGGGTGTGGTGGGCGAGTCGGGCTGCGGGAAGTCGACGCTGGCCAAGGTGCTGGTGGGCATCCAGCGTCCGACTTCCGGGGCGGTCGCCTTCCAGGGCCGGGACCTGTGGTCGATGTCCCCCGCCGAGCGCCGGACGGCCGTCGGGGCCGGCGCCGGCATGATCTTCCAGGACCCGTCGACGGCCCTGAACCGCCGGCTGCCCGTGCGGCGGATCCTGCGGGACCCGCTGGACGTCCACGACCGGGGCACGAGGACGGGACGCGAGGAACGCGTCCGTGAGCTGATGGGCCTGGTGGGTCTGCCCCGGGCGCTCGCCGACGCCCTGCCCGGCCAGCTCTCCGGCGGCCAGCGCCAGCGCGTCGCCATCGCCCGCGCGCTGGCCCTGGACCCCGACCTGGTGGTCGCGGACGAGCCCACGAGCGCGCTCGACGTCTCGGTGCGGGCCCAGATCCTCAACCTCCTCCTGGACCTGAAGGAACGTCTCGGCCTGGCCCTGGTCTTCGTCTCGCACGACATCCAGACGGTACGGCGGATGAGCGACCGCGTGATCACCATGTACCTCGGCCGGATCGTCGAGGAGACCCCGGCCGGCCGCGTCACCGACCAGGCCCGGCACCCGTACACCCGGGCCCTGTTCTCCGCCACTCCCGGTCTGCTCGACCCGATCGACCCGATCCCGCTGACCGGCCCGGTGCCGTCGGCGACCCGTCCGCCGAGCGGCTGCCCCTTCCGGACCCGCTGTTGGAAGGCGGACGACCACTGCGTTTCGGTCATGCCGGACTTTTCGGCCGCGTCGCGCCCGGGACATCGCTACCGTTGTCATCATCCTGTGGGGGAGGACCAGTCGACCCGCGACCTCGTGCGCCAGAGTCTTCCCAGGGAGCCTTGATGACTCTTCCCACCCCGCTGACCGGTGTCGTACCGCCCGTCTGCACGCCCCTGACACCGGACCGCGAGGTGGACGTCCCCTCGCTGCTCAGGCTGGTCGACCACCTGGCGGAGGCCGGGGTGCAGGGGCTGTTCCTGCTCGGCTCGACCTCGGAGGCCGCGTATCTGACGGACCGGCAGCGCAGGCTGGTGGTCGAGTCGGTGGCCGCCCACCTGGACGGCCGGCTGCCGATCCTGGCCGGGGTCATCGACATGACGACCCCCCGGGTGCTGGACCACGTCGCGCAGGTCACGGCGGCCGGCGCGGACGCGGTCGTCGTCACCGCCCCCTTCTACACCCGCACCCACCCCGCCGAGATCGCCCGCCACTTCCGGCTGGTCGCGGCGGGCAGCCCTGTCCCGGCCATCGCGTACGACATCCCGGTCGCCGTGCACAGCAAGCTCCCCGCCGACCTCGTCCTGGAGCTGGCCGCCGACGGTGTGCTGGCGGGCCTGAAGGACTCCAGCGGCGACCTGGCCGGGTTCCGGGAGGTCGTCACCCAGGCCGCGGCCCGCCCGGACACGACCGGTTTCAGCGTGCTCACCGGCTCGGAGCTCGTCGTCGACGCGGCCCTCGCGCTGGGCGCGGACGGGGCCGTGCCGGGCCTGGCCAACGTCGACCCGCACGGCTACGTCCGCCTCTACCGCCTGTGCCGGGCGGGCGACTGGGACGGCGCCCGGGCCGAGCAGGAGCGGCTGTGCGCGCTGTTCGGCATGGTGACCGCCGGCGACCCCGCCCGGATGGGCGGCAGCTCCTCGGCCCTCGGCGCCTTCAAGGCGGCGCTGCACCTGCGCGGCATCATCGACTGCCCGGTGACGGCGGAGCCTCAGGTGCCGCTGTCGGGAGCCGAGCTGGAGAAGGTCGAGAAGTTCCTGGCGGGCGCGGGACTGCTCTGACGCGGGGCACCCAGTCCCCGCAGCCGCCGGAACTCGATCGTCTCGTACGTACCCGACACTCCCGTCTCGTACAGGATCCCGACGGTGTCGTGGCCCAGCTGCACGAGGTCGGAGTAGGCGGCCCGCTGCTGGGACAGGGTCAGCTCCTTGGTGAAGGTCGCCCCGCCGTCCGTGCTGCGCCAGATCGCCATCGACTGGCGGGCGCTGGGCACGGACGGCCCGGAGAACAGCAGCGGGGCCGTGCCGCCGCGCAGTTGCAGGACGGAGCCCTCGACCACCGGGACGTCGTTCAGGGTGGGCTGGACGGTGTAGGGGCGGTCGAGGGTCCGCGCGCCGTCGAAGGAGTAGCTGTCGAGGCGGTTGCCCGGGCTGCTGCCGTTCTGGTCGCGGGAGTTGAAGTAGAGCCTGCCGTCCGGGAGCTGGGCGGCGGTGCTCTCGTTGGAGTTGTTCACGCCGTCGTACGAGTCGTCGACGAAGCCCAGCCGCCAGGTGCGGCCCCCGTCGTCGCTGTAGAGGGCGTGGGCGCCGTAGTACCGGGACTCCTGGCCGGTGTCCGGGGAGCCCGGGGGCGGGGCGGCCGAGTGGTTGGCGGGCACGACCAGGCGGCCCCGGTGCGGGCCCCGGGTCAGGGCGAGGGCGTGCCCGGGACCGGTGGCGTACCAGCGCCAGCGGGCCGGCTTCACCTCGGCCGTGATGTCCCGCGGGGGCGTGAAGTGGCGGCCGCCGTCCCGGCTGCGCTGCACGAACACCCGGCGACTCTGCTCGGGCGTGACCTCGCCGCGCATGATCTGCGCCTCCGTCACGGCCCCGCTGTTGTACGAGGTGAGCAGCACGACGTCGCCGCTGCGCGGATCGACCACCGGCGCCGGGTTGCCCCGGGTGTCCCCGTCCCCGGCGGCGACCACGCCCATCGGCCCCCAGGTGCAGCCGCCGTCGGCGGACCGCCTGAGCACCACGTCTATGTCGCCGGTGTCCCCCGCGCCGTTGTGCCGGCCCTCGGCGAAGGCGAGGACGACTCCGCCCGGGGTGGTGACGGTGGCGGGGATGCGGTACGTGTCGTAGCCGCCCTCACCGGAGACGTACGGCACGGAGGACGCGCAACCGGGGGTGGCGGCCTCGGTGGCGGCGGCCTGGGTGACGGTGAGCGGGGTGAGGAGCGCGGTGACGGCGATGAGAGTGCGGCTCAATTGGGTCACCGTTACATGCTTCCCGGCGTCACCATCCCCGACTCATACGCCACGATGACCAACTGCGCCCGGTCCCGGGCCCCCAGCTTGCCCATGATCCGGCTGACGTGGGTCTTGGCCGTCAGCGGGCTCAGGCCCAGGGCGTCGGCGATCTCCGTGTTGTTCAGACCCCGTGCGACCAGGGTGAGGACCTCGCGCTCCCGGTCGGAGAGACATTCGGGGCCGCCCGCCGTCGGCGCGGAGGGGCTGCGCAGGAAGCGGGTGATGAGGCGGGCCGTCGGGCCCGGGGAGAGCAGGGAGTCGCCCGCCGCCACCGTCCGGATCGCGTCGAGAAGTTCCACCGGACGGGTGTCCTTGACCAGGAAGCCCGACGCGCCCGCGCGCAGCGCCTCGACGATGTTCTCGTCGGTGTCGTAGGTGGTGAGGACCAGCACCCGCACCCCGGCCAGCTCCTCGTCGGCGGCGATGAGCCGGGTGGCCTCGATGCCGTCGAGGTCGGGCATGCGGATGTCCATGACGACGAGGTCGGGGCGCTCCTGGCGGGCCAGCCGCAGG
This sequence comes from Streptomyces sp. NPDC054794, assembly GCF_053611585.1. Classification (NCBI taxonomy): domain Bacteria; kingdom Bacillati; phylum Actinomycetota; class Actinomycetes; order Kitasatosporales; family Streptomycetaceae; genus Streptomyces; species Streptomyces sp. NPDC054794. Next base: position 4,696 of record NZ_JBSHAQ010000033.1, read on the forward strand.
GCCTCGCGGCCGGTGCCGGCCTGACCGACGACCTCCATGTCCGGCGCCGATTCGACGAGCATGGCGAAGGCGGCCCGTACGAGGGTCTGGTCGTCGGCGAGCAGCACACGGACGGGGCTCACCGCGCTCCCTCCAGCGGCAGTTCCGCCGTCACCTCGAAGCCCACGCCCCGCGCCGAGGGCCCGGCCTCCAGCGTGCCGCCCACGCTGCGGGCCCGCTCCCGCATGCCGACCAGTCCGAAGCCGGGGGTGCCGTCCGCGGCGCCCGCGCCGTCGTCGGTGACCTCGACGCGCAGCGCGCCGTCCCGCTCGGCGACGCTGACCCGTACGGACAGGTCGGCCCGCCCGCCGTGCCGGACCGCGTTGGTGAGCGCCTCCTGCACGATGCGGTAGGCGGCCGCGCCGACGGCGGGCGGCACCTCCTCGGCCCGTACCGTCAGCTCCACGGCCGGCCCCGCCGCCCGCGCGGCCGCCGCGAGGTCGGGCAGACCGTGCAGGCCGGGCAGGGGGCCCCGGTTGTCCGGCGAGCCGTGCTCCTCGTCGCGCAGGACCTCCAGGGTCGTACGGATCTCACCGCGGGCCGTGCGGCAGGTCTCGGCGATGTCGTCGAGGGCCTGGGCGACGGCCTCGCGGTCCAGTCGTGCGGGGTCGGCGGCGAGGACGTGCGCGGCGACCGAGGTCCGGACGCCGATCAGGGTGATGCTGTGGGCGAGGAGGTCGTGCAGGTCGCGGGCGATGCGCAGGCGCTCCTCGGCCACCCGGCGGCGGGCCTCCTCCTCGCGGGTGCGCTCGGCGCGCTCGGCCCGCTCCACGGCGGCGGCCACGTTCTCCCGGTGGACGCGGATGTAGCCGCCGATGACGAGCATGGCGATGACCCAGCCGGTGATACGCATGCTCTGAGCGACCCCGGCCATGCCGTCGTCGATCTTCAGGATCACCATGAGCCCGATGACGCCGGCCCCGATCAGCAGGGTGCGCCGCAGGTTCCGGGTCTCCGCCACGGTGTAGAGCGCGGCCATCGAGGCGGCGGTGGGCGCGGAGTGGTTGAAGTCGAGTTCGTGGTACGTGACGATCGGCGCGAGCGCGACGCACAGCACCGCCATCGGCGCCCGCCGCCGCCACACCAGCGGCACATGGGCCGTGAGCAGCAGGGTCCAGCCGAGCGCGTCCGGATCCCGCCCGCTGCCGAGGCCGGCGGCCGCGAGGACGGACGCGACGACGGCGAGGCCGGCCGCGAGGGCCGCGTCCTGCCGCAGGGTGTCGCGGGGCGCGAACCCGAGGGCCGCGCGGATCCGGGTGCCGGGGCCGGGCCGACTGTCGATGAGGATTGCCTGCACGAGGTTCATCTTCCGGTAGGCGGGCGCCCCCGCGTCGGGCAGGGGCGCCCGGTACGTCAGCTCACCGGCTCCGGCGCGGGTCGCGGCGCCACCGGCTCCGGTGCCCGCGACAGCCGGCCCGGCCACCACACCGCCCGGCCCAGCGCCACGCTCGCGCTGGTCACCAGATAGGTCCGGACGAGGAAGGTGTCCAGCAGCACACCGACCGCGATGACGAAGCCGAGCTCGACGAGCGGGACCAGACCCATGGTGACGAGGACCGCGAAGGTGGCCGCGAGGACGAGTCCCGCGGAGGCGATCACCCCGCCGGTGGTGCGCAGCGCGGTGAGCGCGGCGGCGGCCGGTTCGGCGCCGTGCTCTTTGATGCTCCGCCTCCGGGGCGCCTGAGCCTCCGGCTCCGCAAGGCGCAGGGACTCCTCCCGCATGCGGTGCATGAGGAAGATGCCGTAGTCGACGCCGAGGGCGACCAGGAAGACGAAGGACAGCAGCCCGAGGCCGGGATCCGTGCCGTGCAGGCCGAGCAGCGGTCCGAACACCAGCCCGCCGATGCCGAGCGCCGCGCCCCACACCGCGACCACCGCGGCCACCAGGATCAGCGGCGCGACCAGGGAGCGCAGCAGGGCGACCAGGATCAGCAGGACGGAGAGGAGGACGATCGGCACGACGACCAGCCGGTCGCGGGCGTCGGTGTCCTTCAGGTCGAGCTGCTGGGCGCTGGGGCCGCCGACGTAGGAGCCCTTGAGCGTGTGCCGGAGCTCCTTGATGGTGGCGGTCTCGGCCGCGGACTGGGGTGGCGCTGCGGTGATCACGGAGACCTCGGTCCAGCCCCCGCCGGTGCGGCCCCGCTGCGCGCTCACGACGCCGTGGGTGCCGCGGACCGTGGCCAGGGTGGCGTCGGCCCGGTCCGCCGGGGTGATGACGTCGATGGGCTGGGCGGACCGCTCGGGGTAGGCCCGCGCGAGGGTCTCGATGGCGGCCACGGACTCGGGCCGGTCGACGAAGGTGTCCTGCTGCTTGAGCGCGCCGGGCAGGTTCAGGGCGCCGAGCGCGAGCGCGCCGAGCAGGACGGCACCGGCGGCGAGCACGGTGCGCGGGCGGCGCCCGGCGGAGGTGCCCATCGCGGCGAACAGTGACCGGCGGGCCTTGGGCGTGCTGCCGTACGCGGGCACCAGCGGCCAGAACACCCGGCGGCCGAGCAGGACGAGGACGGCCGGCAGGAGGGTCAGCATGGTGGCGAGGGCGCACAGCACGCCGACGGTGCCCAGCGGGCCCATCCCGCGGCTGGAGTTGAGGTCGGCGGCGAGCAGGCACAGCAGTCCGGCGGCCACCGTGCCGGAGGAGGCGAGCACGGCGGGCCCGCAGCCGCGCAGCGCGGCGCGCATCGCGTCGTACGGCCGCTCGTGGCGCCGCAGCTCCTCCCGGTACCGGGAGACGAGCAGCAGGGCGTAGTCGGTGCCGGCGCCGAAGACGAGGATGGTCATCACGCCCTGGCTCTGGCCCGAGATGGTCGTGCCGAAGGCCTGGTTGAGGCCGTAGGCCACGCCCATGGACAGGAAGTCGGCGCTGCCGGCGACGACCAGCGGGACCAGCCACAGCAGCGGGCTGCGGTAGATGAGGACGAGCAGTACGGCGACGACGGCCACGGTCGTGTAGAGCAGCGGTCCGTCGAGTCCGGCGTAGACCTCGGAGGCGTCGGTGGACAGCGCGGCGGGGCCGCCGACCTCGACCGTCAGCCCGGCTGTGCCCTTGGCGTCCGCGGAGTCCCCGGGGTCCCGGGCGATCCGGCGGACGTCGTCGACGAGGGCGTCGCGCTTCTTCTCGTCGGTCCCGGGCTCATTGCTGGCGACCGGGTACATGAGGGTGGTGCCGTCCCGGGACGGGACGCCGCGCGGTGTGCCCGTCAGCCGGTGCTGCCGGGCGATCGTCGCGAGCCGCTCCCCCGCCGCGGCCCGGTCGGCGGCGGTGAGCCCGCCGTCGCGGTGGTAGACGACGACCAGTTCGGTGCTCTCACCGCCCGGCAGCTCGTGCTGGATCTTCGCGACCTGAGTGGAGTCGGCGCTCGCCGGCAGGTAGTCGGTGACCTGATTGCGCTGCGCGTCGGCGAGTTTCGAGGCGTACGGCGAGGCGAGTGCGAGCACGCCGATCCACAGCGCGAGCAGCAGCCACGGAATGGCCCGCCGTCGGGTACGTCTCGTTTCTGCGGCCCCCATGGAAACGGGCCCTCCCTCCGGAGCGGATGTCTGGGTACGGTCTCCAGACTTCCGCCGCGGCGGGCGCGAATCGTCGCGCGGGAGGGCGAGTTCGGGGGTACTCCGCCGGGTGGCCGGGCGGCCCGACTACTCCCCGGGGAGTATCAGGACGGCGTACGCGCGGCCGCCAGCAGCCGGGTCACGTCGTCCGAGCAGATGGTGAGGGCGGCGCCGATGGTGATGAGGACCTCGCGTTCGGCGGGGGTGTAGGGGCCGTCGGCGAGGGCGATGCGGGCGGCCTGGAGGAGGATCGACTCACGGCCGGGTCCGGCCAGGTGCGGGGCCAGCGGGTCGAGGGACTCGTGCAGCTCTATGGCCAGGCTCGCGCCGCAGGGCTGGTCGAAGACCCGGCCGGTGTCCGCGGCCAACGCGTCCACCAGTGCGGCGAGCTGGTCCTCGGTGCAGTCCGGGAAGCCGGCCCCGCGGACCGCGCCCGCGGCGGCCTCCAGCGACGTGCGCGAGCAGGTGCCGCCGGCCGCCAGCACGGCCAGGGCGACGGTGTGCACGGCGTCGCGGAGCATCGCGGAGAAGCGGGAGGTGGTCGGATGGTCGAGGACGTCGGTGCCGAAGTGGTGGCGGCAGGCCGCACACTCCACGACGGGTCCGGTCGCGCCGCGCGGCAGCACGGGCACGCCCAGCAGGGTGAAGCGGCGGCGCCCGGTGAGCCGCTGGTAGTTGCGGTCGCCCCCGCAACCCGGGCAGAAGAACTCGCCGTCGCCGACGGGCGTCCACGCGGTGCGGGTGCCCATGATGCGCACAGGCCTGGTGGCACGGCCGTCTCGTCCCCGTACTGGCAGCACGTCGCACCTCCTAAGGCCGCGGCAACATCGCCGCGCTGGCGTGATGTTAGCCACATTGTTGAGGTGGAGTCAGTACCCCGGAGGAGACCTTTCCGTGACCTGCCCGTCAGGATGGCCGATAACCGACGGAACTCCGGCCGCCGTACAGGGCGGCCGGAGTTCCGAAAGTGCCGGTCAGAGGTATCAGCGGGTCGCGCGGTTGACGGCGGACACGACCGCCTTGAGCGACGCACGCGTCGTGTTCGCGTCGATGCCGATTCCCCACAGAACCTTGCCGTCGATCGCGCACTCGATGTACGAGGCGGCCTGCGCGGAGGCGCCCTCGCTCATCGTGTGCTCCTGGTAGTCAAGCAGGCGTACGTCGATGCCGATGGACTGCAGAGCGTCGAAGAAGGCGGAGATCGGGCCGTTGCCGGTGCCGGACAGGACGGTGTCCTCGCCGTCGACGGTGGCCTCGACGGTCAGCGTGTCGACGCCGTCCGTGTCGGTGGTCGACTGGCCGGTGCGGACCTGGATGCGGCCCCACGCGTTGTCCGGGTTCGGCAGGTACTCGTCCTGGAAGACCGACCAGATGTCGCCCGCCGTGACCTCGCCGCCCTCGGCGTCCGTCTTGGCCTGGATGAGCTTCGCGAACTCGATCTGCATCCGGCGCGGCAGTTCCAGCTTGTGGTCGTTCTTCAGGACATAGGCGATACCGCCCTTGCCGGACTGCGAGTTGACCCGGATGACGGCCTCGTAGGAGCGGCCGACGTCCTTCGGGTCGATCGGCAGGTACGGGACGGCCCACTCGATGTCGTCGACGGTGACGCCCTTGGCCACGGCGTCGGCCTCCATGGCGTCGAAGCCCTTCTTGATGGCGTCCTGGTGGGAGCCGGAGAAGGACGTGTAGACCAGGTCGCCCACGTACGGGTGGCGCGGGTGGACCTCCATCTGGTTGCAGTACTCCCACGTACGACGGATCTCGTCGATGTCGGAGAAGTCGATCTGCGGGTCGACGCCCTGGGAGAACAGGTTCATGCCCAGGGTGACCAGGTCGACGTTGCCGGTGCGCTCGCCCTGGCCGAACAGGCAGCCCTCGACGCGGTCGGCGCCGGCCATCAGGGCCAGCTCGGCGGCGGCGACGGCCGTGCCGCGGTCGTTGTGCGGGTGGATGGACAGGCAGACGTGCTCGCGGCGGGACAGGTTGCGGCCCATCCACTCGAAGCGGTCGGCGTGGGTGGAGGGGGTGGAGCGCTCGACCGTGGCGGGCAGGTTCAGGATGATCTCGCGGCCCGGGCCGGGCTGCCAGACGTCCATGACCGCCTCGCAGACCTCCAGCGCGAAGTCCAGCTCGGTGTCGGTGAAGATCTCCGGCGAGTACTGGTAGCCGAACTCGGTTTCGGGGCCCAGCAGCTTCTCGGCGTACTCCATCACCAGGCGGGTGCCGTCGACGGCGATCTGCTTGATGTCGTCCTTGGAGCCGCGGAAGACGACCCGGCGGAAGACCGGGGCGGTGGCGTTGTACAGGTGGACGGTGGCGCGCCTGGCACCCTTCAGCGACTCCACCGTGCGCTCGATCAGGTCCTCGCGGGCCTGGGTCAGTACGGAGATCGTGACGTCGTCCGGGATCGCGCCCTCTTCCTCGATGATCGAGCGCACGAAGTCGAAGTCGGTCTGACCGGAGGCCGGGAAGCCGACCTCGATCTCCTTGTAGCCCATCTTGACCAGCTGGTCGAACATCCGGCGCTTGCGCTCGGGCGACATGGGGTCGATCAGGGCCTGGTTGCCGTCGCGCAGATCGGTGGAGAGCCAACGCGGGGCGGCGGTGATCCGCTTCTGGGGCCAGGAGCGGTCCGGGATGTCGACCTGCTCGTACCGGCCGTACTTGTGGATCGGCATGGAACTGGGCTGCTGGCGGTTCGCCATGATTGCGTGGGCTCCTCTAGAAGTCCGGTGTGTCCGGTGTCCGGAAGGACGGCCGACGACGCAACACCAAGCTCCGCGGGGAGGGAGTCGGCCTTGACTACAGGCCCTCGCCGCGGCAGCTAAGGAGAAGCAGCCCGAAACGCATGATGCTCCGCAGCCTAGCCGAGCCGCGCCGGACACGCGGGTCCGTATCAGTATGCGGGACCCGCCGGGCAAATAGGATAAAAGGTGCGCCATACCACTCGGGGGTGAAGTCAGGGGATACATGTCCGCGTATTTCACCAATCATGGTTGCGGGTAGTGACATCGACGTAACGCAGTGCAAGGGTGCCGGGCATGACGACCAACGGGGGCTTTGAGCCCGTCTTCTGCACCATCGTTCCGCCGCACGTTCTCGACAAGCTCGCCCAGCACGAGGACCCCGCGCTCGCCGGACCCGCCCGCCGCACCCTGGAGCGCGACGCCTACGAGCGCACCCACCGCCGGCTGACCACCGTCATCGGCGCGCCCAGCGTCGCCCCGCCCGCCGCCGCGGCGCCCAACCAGCCGCACCGCACCATCTACGACTGCCGGCACCACACGGAGCTGCCCGGCAAGAAGGTCCGCGCCGAGGGCGAGGACCCGGTCAAGGACGTCACCGTCAACCGCGCCCACGACGGTCTCGGCGCCACCTTCGAGCTCTATCTGAACGCCTACCAGCGGGACTCGATCGACGGCAGCGGCCTGCCCCTGGACGCCAGCGTCCACTACGACAAGGAGTACAACAACGCCTTCTGGAACGGCGAGCAGATGGTGTTCGGCGACGGGGACAACGAGATCTTCCTCGACTTCACCATCCCGATCGACGTCATCGGCCACGAGCTGACCCACGGCGTCACCCAGTACACGGCGAACCTCACCTACTTCGGGCAGTCGGGCGCGCTCAACGAGTCGCTCTCCGACGTCTTCGGCTCGCTGATCAAGCAGTACTCGCTGGGCCAGACCGCCGCCGAGGCCGACTGGCTGATCGGCGCGGGCCTGCTCGCCCCGCGCGTCACCGGCACCGCGCTGCGCTCCATGAAGGCCCCGGGCACGGCCTACGACGACGACGTCCTCGGCAAGGACCCGCAGCCCGCGACGATGGACGACTTCGTCCACACCGGCCGGGACAACGGCGGCGTGCACATCAACTCCGGCATCCCCAACCACGCCTTCTACCTGGCCGCCACCGCCCTCGGCGGCAACGCCTGGGAGCGGGCCGGGCAGGTCTGGTACGACGTGCTGACCGGCGGCGAACTGCAGCAGCGGGCCGTCTTCGCGGACTTCGCCACGCTGACCGTCAAGGCGGCGCGGGCCCGCTACGGCGAGGGCGAGGAGCTCCAGGCCGTCCTCAAGGCCTGGGAGCAGGTCGGGGTGCGCACGCTCTAGTTCCGTACTAGACAGAGACCCATGCGTATTCAGGTGAGGCGCACGGGTGGATTCGCGGGCATCGAGCGGTACGCCGAGGTGGACACCTCGGGGCGGCCCGATGCCCACGAGTGGCAGGCCCTGGCCGAGAAGGCGGTCGCCGCCGGCCGCAGCACACGGCCCGTCGGAGTACCGGACGGCTTCGGCTACGAGATCACGGTGGACGGGAGGACCGTGTACGCGGCGGACCCCCGGCTGACCGAGGAGCAGCGGCAGCTGATCTCGCGGGTCCTGAAGGAGGGGGCCTAGGGCCTGTCGTCACATTCCCGTCGTCGCCCGAAGGGCGGCCCTGCGGCGTCATGGGGGTCCCCCCTGCTCGAGCGCAGCCGAGAGCTCGGGGGAGCATGCTCTTGGCGTGCCGGGCGGAAGTCCTCGTACTGGACGTACTTGGGCTTTCGCCCGGTGCGGCGAGTGGGGGTCCCCCCTGCTCGAAGAGCTTGGGGGAGCGTGCCAGGCGTCGCGGGGCAGACGGGAATGTGGCGACAGGCCTTAGCCCCAGCGGAGCAAGGGGCAAGCAACCAGCAGTTCGCGCCCGGGCGTTGACTTCTGTTACCGCCGGTACGGATGATCCGGGCCATGGCGACGAACCCGATACCTCAGTTCCCGGCCGGCTTCCTGTGGGGCGTCTCGACCTCGGCCCATCAGATCGAGGGGGCGGTGGACGAGCGCGAGCCGTCCGTGTGGGACGCGTTCACGGCCGAGCCAGGGCGGGTGAAGGACGGCTCGACGGCGGCGGTGGCCTGCGACCACTACCACCGCTACCGCGAGGACGTGGCGCTCCTGGCCGGCCTGGGCGTGGACGCGTACCGCTTCTCCATCTCCTGGCCGCGCGTGAACTCCCCAGGCGGCCTCGACTTCTACGACCGGCTGGTGGACGAGCTGTGCGCGGCCGGCGTCCGCCCCGTCCCGACCCTCTTCCACTGGGACCTGCCGGTGGAGCTGGACTGGCTGGAGCGGGACACGGCGACACGGTTCGCCGACTACGTGTCGCTGGTCGCGGAGCGCCTCGGCGACCGCGTCACCAAGTGGATCACCCTCAACGAGCCCGCCGAGCACACCCTGCTGGGCCATGCCCTCGGCGCGCACGCCCCGGGCAAGCGGCTCCTCTTCGACGCCCTGCCGGTGGCCCACCACCAGCTGCTGGCCCACGGTCTGGCGGTCCGCGCCCTGCGCGCGGCCGGGGCGAGGGACATCGGCATCGCCAACTCCCACGGCCCGACCTGGCCCGCCTCGCGGGAGCAGGCCGACCTGGAGGCGGCCGGCTTCTACGACCTGCTGCTGAACCGCCTGTTCGCCGAGCCGGTCATCCTGGGTGAATACCCGGACGGGCTCGGCGAGTTGATGCCGGGCGACGTCGAGTCCGACCTGTTGGTCATCGCCGAGCCCGTCGACTGGTACGGCATCAACTACTACGCCCCGACCAAGGTCGGCGCGCCGCAGGGCGCGGACAGCGAGTTCGGCGGACTGACCATCCCGGCCGAACTCCCCTTCTCCGTCCAGGAGATCGAGGACCGCCCGGTCACCGACTTCGGCTGGCCGGTCGTCCCCGAAGGGCTCACGGAGCTGCTGACCGGCTTCAAGGACCGCTACGGCGAACGGCTGCCGCCGGTCGTCATCACCGAGAACGGCTGCTCGTACGAGGGCATCGACGACCAGGACCGGATCGCCTACCTGGACGGGCATGTGCGGGCGCTGCACGAGGCGTTGGAGTCCGGGGTGGACGTCCGCGGCTACTTCGTCTGGTCGCTGCTCGACAACTTCGAGTGGGCGGAGGGGTACGCACGGCGGTTCGGTCTCGTGCACGTGGACTACGGGACGCTGGAGCGGACCCCGAAGGCGTCGTACGGCTGGCTCCAGGAGCTGCTGCGGGCCCAGAGATGACGACGGTGGGTCCGTCGAGCGCGCTGGCCGAGCCGGTCGAGCGGGTCGGCCGGGGCTGGACGGCGGCGCTCTCGCTCGCCAACGGGGCGATCTGGGTGGGCTGGTTCGGCCCGCTGCAGATCCTGCTCGCCTCCCAGGCGAAGGACTTCGCTCCCGGCTCCGGCATGTCCAAGGAGACGCTGCTGGCGTGGGTGACCGGCGTCGGCGCGGTCGTCTCGCTGGTCGCCAACCCGCTCTTCGGCGCGCTGTCCGACCGGACGACGGCCCGGTGGGGCCGCCGCACGCCGTGGATCGTGGCCGGGTCGGCGGGCGGCGCGCTGGCGCTGTTGCTGCTCGCCGGCGCGGGCGGCATGGGCACGATGACGCTGGGCTGGTGCCTGGTCCAGCTGACGCTCAACGCGGCCTTCGCGGCGGTGACGGCGGCGGTGCCCGACCAGGTGCCGCGGCTCCAACGCGGGGCGGTGGGCGGCTGGTTGGGCGCGGCCCAGATCCTCGGCGTGGTCGGCGGGACCGGGCTGGCGACGGCGGCGGGCGGCATCGCGGCCGGGTATGCGGCGTGCGCCGTGTTCACGGTGGTGGGCGTGCTGCCGTACGTACTGCGGTACGGGGACCCGCGCCTCGCGCCGCGGGAGAGGCCGCCGTGGTCCTGGCGGACCTTCCTCGCGGGCTTCTGGCTGAGCCCGCGCCGGTACCCCGACCTCGGCTGGGCCTGGCTGACCCGGTTCCTGATCAACCTGAGCAATTCCCTGGTGCTGCTGTACCTCCTGTACTACCTGCGGGACCGGCTGTACTACCACGACCCCGACGAGGGCGTGCTGATCTTGACGGCGGTCAACGGTCTGACCCTGCTGGCGACGGTCGTGGTGGGCGGGGTCTGGTCGGACCGTACGGGGCGGCGCAAGCCGTTCGTGCTCTGGTCCGGGGCGCTGATGGCGGTCGCCACGGCGCTCCTGTCGGCCTGGCAGACCTGGCCGGGGGCGATCGTCGCGGCGGCGGTGCTGGGGATCGGTTTCGGCGTGTTCACCTCGGTCGACTTCGCGTTGATGACGGACGTGCTGCCCAAGGCGACGGACCGGGGCAAGGACCTGGGCGTCATCAACGTGGCCAACGCCCTGCCGCAGGTGGCGGCGCCCGCGCTCGCCGCGCCGATCGTCACGTATCTCGGCGGATACCGGGTGCTGTACCTGGTGGCGGCGGTGATCGGGCTGGTGGGGGCGGGGCTGGTGGGCCGGATACGGGGGGTCGACTGAGAGGCCCTCACATCCGGAACAGCCTTCCCCGCCAGGTCCACCCCGCTCCGAGGACCGTGTCCCGCAGGGGATCCCGCATCTGTCGCGAGTCGAAGCGGAACGTCTCGACCCTGTGCCGACGGCCGTCTTCACCCCGCTCGTACCTCCACCCGCGGGAGACCGTGGTGGCCGGACCGCGCCCGTAGCTGCGCTCGCCCGACCGCGCCTCCCACTGCTCCTGGAGGGTGCGCACCTCGCGGTCGGCCGGGACGAGGAGCATCCTGGTGCGGAGCCTAAGGCGCAGTTCCGGCACCCGCCACTCCGCCACCAGGTCACCGCCCTCCTCGGCGGTGGCGTGCCGCACGACCCACGGCACATCCGGGCCATTGAGCGCGAGCAGCGCGGCCCGGAGCTCCGTGGACGGCAGCGAAGGCACCCCGCTTTGCGGGTACTTGGTGCCGGTCAGTCTGTCGAAGAAGCCCATGCGGCCAGCCTAGGGGCGGGCCCGGAGCACCGGATGCCGACCCCTTGACGCCGTCTCAGGCCGCGTCGGTGTCGGTCGCCGTCAGGACCGCGACCCTGGTGCCGGAGGGGTCGAGGACCGCGAAGGCCAGGTCCGCGGTGTCGTGGTGGAACCAGGGCGTGAACGCCATGAAGCGCAGCCACCGGTGGTCGATGCCGTACCGCACGGCATCCAGGAACGGAACGTCGGCGGGCAGCCTCAGCAGGGCGTAGAAGCTCTCCCACGCGTACAGCCGCGCGTAGGCGCCGCCCTGCGCGCCGCCGTTCACCCCGCCGTTGCGGGCGGCCGAGAACAGCTCGCCCAGCACATCGTCGGGGGTCGTCCGGCAGGCCACGGAGCCCCCGGTGCGCGTGCCCTCGCCCGCCAGACTGGCCAGGGGCAGTTCCCGGAGGAAGGAGAAGCCGAAGTCGTCCGGGTCGAGCGGGTGCGGCAGGAGGAAGAAGCGTGCCTCGGGGGTCCGGGACCAGCCACCGGCGGTGAAGGGTCGCGCGGCGGCCCGGGCACGGTCGTCGTCGGGTGCCTGAGCCGCTGTCCGCCCGGCCGCCGCGCCGGACTCCGAGGACGGCACCTCCGGGAAGCGCGTGCGGAGCTGGGCCGTCGTCTTGACCGGCCCCAGCCCGCGAACGCGGACGCCGAACCGGTGCTCGATGTCCAACCTGGTCCTGGGCAACCGGGCCAACGGGTGTCCCAGCTCCCGCAGCCGCTCCGCGTACGCGTCCGGCGCGGGCCGGACACGTCCCGCGCCCAGCAGCGACAACTCACCGAGCAGACAGGCCCGTACCTCGACCTCCGGGTCGACCGGACTGTCGGGCAGCACACCGAACAGGGGCTCCAGATCCCGCGGTTGCTGCGACGTGGCCAGCTTCTCGGCCACCGCGCGCAGCAGCCGGACGCTCGCCCCGTCCCGCTCGCCCGTCAGGGGCAGCAACCGGCCCACGATGTCCGCGGCGAACCGGGCGCACTCCCGCGACGGCGTCGCGGCGAGCACCTCGGCGATCCGCCCGACGGCGCGCACCACCCAGGCGCCCCGGAGCGCGGCACCGGCCGTCCCGCGGCACAGCCGCTCCGCCGCTTCGTACAACTCGGAGGGGCGGTGCTCGGCCAGTTGCACCAGCTCCGGCTCCGGCCGTTCCCAGAGCGGCCGCGGGGAATCTCCGCCGCCGGGCGTCATGTGGTAGTCGCTCACACCCGAAGTCTACGAACACAGGATCAAGTAACTTTGCCGAGGCATACGGGCAATGTGTGAGCCAAGGCGACGGGGGTTGCAGGGACATGGTGGGGCATCGGCCGGCGAACTGGGATCCGCTGGACCTGGACAAGGACCCGACTCCGGGTGATCCGCAGCGCGTGCGTTCGCTGGCGAAGCAGTTGCACGACTTCGCCCACGACGTGTCCGAGGCGTTGCGTCTGGTCAAGGGCATGGCGGGCGAGGACACGCTGCTGGAGTGGGCGGGCAAGTCCGCGGAGGTCTTCAAGGACCAGTTCGGTGATGTCCCGAAGAACCTGAAGAAGCTGAAGACGTCGTACGAGATGTGCGGCGACGCGCTCACCGACTACTGGCCGAAGCTGGAGCGGGCGCAGTCGCTTGCGGACAAGGCGTTGGCCAAGGCGAAGGAGGCCAAGGACGACCTCACCTCGGCCAAGTCCCGGCTCTCGTCGGCCGATTCGTGGGTGACGCGGGCCAACAAGGAAGCCGACAAGTACAAGGACGACCCGACCGGCAGCAAGAGCGACGCCGACAAGCCCGACGAGGCGAAGGTCCGGGCCGCGACCCGGGACGCGCAGAACGCCAAGTCGGCCCACACCAAGGCGCAGACGGACGTCACCACCGCGCAGAACGCGCTCGACGCGGCCAAGAAGATGGCCGAGGACGCGCGCAAGATGCGCGACGAGGCGGCGCGCGAGGCGAAGACGAAGATCGACGAGGCGTCGGACGCGGGGATCCAGAACCGGTCGTGGTGGGAGGACATCGGCGACTGGTTCGAGGACAACTGGGACACGATCGTCGCCGTCTGCAAGGTCGTCGTCGCGGTCGTCGGCATCATCGCGATGATCATCGGCGGGCCGATCCTCGGCGCGATCGTGCTGATCGCGGCCCTCGTCGTGCTCGCCGACACGCTCTACAAATACTCAAAAGGCCAGGCCGGTCTGCTGGACGTGGCCTTCGCTGCCATGGACTGCATACCCGGCGGCAAGGGCATCACCAGCCTCGGCAAGCTCGCCAAGGGCATGAAGGGCCTGGGCAAGATGGGCCTCAAGGGCATGGCCAAGGGGCTCGGCAAGGGGCTGCGCAAGGGCGCCGACAACCTTCTGGAGAAGTGCAAGCCGACCAAGGGTCGCTGCAAGAACGGCGACCCGATCGACATGGTCACGGGCGAGATGCTCATGGAGGAGACGGACGTCGAGTTGCCCGGTCTCATCCCGTTCGTGCTGCGGCGCACGCACGTGTCGTCCTACCACTGGGGCCGCTGGTACGGACCCACCTGGGCCGCCACACTGGACGAGCGTCTCGAACTCGACGCCGACGGCGCCGTCTTCGCGGCCGAGGACGGCATGATCCTCGTCTACCCCGTACCCACTCCGGGCACCTCCGTCATGCCTCTGGCGGGCCCGCGCTGGCCGCTGGACTGGGACGGCGCGCCCGGAGCGCCGCTGCGCATCAGCGACCCGGCCACCGGCCGCACCCGTCACTTCGCACCACCACTCCGCCCGGCACCCACGCACGAGTCGTTCACCCTGCCCCTGGCCGCGATCACCGACAGGGAGGGACGGCGCGTCGACTTCGACCGCGACGAGACCGGCGCTCCGGTCGCCGTCCGCGACTCGGCCGGCCGCCATCTGCACGTCGACACCTCCGACGGCCGCGTCGTCGGGCTGCGGCTGCCCGACGCCGAGGGCGGGTCCGAGGGGACGACGCTGCTGCGCTACGGGTACGGCGAGGACGGCCATCTCACCGAGGTCCACAACTCCAGCGGCCTTCCGCTGCGCCTCACGTACGACCCCCAGGGGCGCGTCACCTCCTGGACCGACCGCAACGGATCCTGGTACCGCTTCACCTACGACGACCAGGACCGGTGCATACGCGGCGAGGGTGCCGACGGCTTCCTCTCCTGCACCGTCGCCTACAACCCCGAAGCCCGTGAGACGCGCTACACGGACTCGCTGGGCCACACGACCGTCTACCGGTACAACGAGCGCCTGCAGCTCGTCGCCCAGACCGACCCGCTGGGCAACACCTCCCGTGCCGAGTGGGACGCCCACGACCGGATGCTGTCCCGCACGGACCCGCTCGGCAACACCTCCCGCTTCCACTACGACGAGCGTGGCAACCTCACGGCCGTGATCCGGCCCGACGGCTCGGTCACCACCGCGGAGTACGACTCCTCCGACCGGCCCCTGTGGATCACTCTGCCGACCGGTGCCAGACGCGGCTACGCCTACGACGAGCAGGGCCGGCCGACCGCGACCGTGGATCCGGCGGGCGCGGTGACCAGGTACGCGTACGACTCCCGCGGCGAGCTGCGCAGTGTCACCAACGCGCTGGGGGCGGTGCACCACGTGGAGTCCGGCCCCCTGGGCCTGCCCGACGCGATCACCGCACCGCTGGGTGGTACCACCCGTGTCGTCCGCGACTCGCTGGGGCGCATCGTCGCCTCCGTCGACGCCACCGGCGCGACCACCCGGACCAGCTGGACCGTGGAGAACCGCCCCGCCGAGCGGACGATGCCCGGCGGGGCCACCGAACGCTGGACCTACGACGGCGAGGGGAACACGGTCCACTACAGCGGGCCGGACGGCCGCTCCGTCACCCACGCCTTCACCCACTTCGACCTCCTCAGCGCCCGCACCGAGGCGGACGGCTCGACCATGCGGTTCGTGTACGACACCGAGCTGCGGCTGGCCTCGGTGACGAGCGCGTCGGGGGCGACCTGGTCGTACGCGTACGACCCGGCGGGGCGACTGGTGAGCGAGACCGACTTCAACGGCCGTACCGTCGGCTACACCTACGACGCGGCAGGGCGGCTGACCGCACGGACCAACGGCGCGGGCGAGACCACCGTCTACGTGCGGGACGCGTGCGGCCGGATCGTGGAGCGACGTTCCGGGGACGTGGTCGCCGGCTTCGCCTACGACCCCGTCGGCCAGCTGACGGCGGCCGTCACCCCGGACACGGTTGTGACGTTCACCCGCGACGCGGCGGGCCGTGTCGTCACCGAGGAGTGCAACGGCAGCGCCCTGCACTCGACGTACGACGTACTGGGCCGGCGGGTGGAGCGGCGCACCCCGTCGGGCGCCGTGAGCGGGTGGCGGTGGGACGCGAACAACCGTCCCACCGAGGTCCGGCTCGACGGCAACACGCTGGCCTTCGGCTACGGATCGTCCGGGCACGAGACCGAGCGGCGGTTCGGCGAGACGGCGGTGCTCTCCCAGGAGTGGGACGCCGGTCACCGGCTGACCGGCCAGACGGTCGCCCAGCTCGCCCCCGCGGAGGCGGCCCCCGCCGCCGAACCGCTGCTGCGCCGCTCGTACGCCTACGGGCCGGACGGCGGCCTGAGCGCGGTCGACGACCAGACCTACGGCACCCGCCGGTTCACGCACGACCGCCTCGGCCGGGTGGAGACGGTCTCGGCAACCGGATGGTCGGAGCGCTACGCGTACGACGCTGCCGGGAACGTCAGCCGGGCCGACACTCCCGAGGGCCCCCAGGGCGAACGCATCCACGACGGCACGCTCGTGCGCCGGGCCGGCCACATCACGTACGTCCACGACGCCCAGGGGCGTCTGGTGCGCCAGTCGCGCAAACTCCTGTCCGGCGGCAGGCGCGAGTGGACGTACACCTGGGACGCCGACGACCGGCTCACCCACGTGACCACCCCGGACGGGCGCCACTGGACGTACGTCTACGACGGTCTCGGGCGGCGGGTCGCCAAGCGGTCACCCGGCGAGGACGGTCTGCCGGCCGAGGAGACCGTCTTCGTCTGGGACGGCTCGCATCTGGCGGAGCAGTCCGGCTCGGGTAGCCCCACCAGGACCTGGGAGTGGGCACCCGGCACCGACCGGGCACTGCTCCAGGTCGACCAGGACGAGGTCGACCGCCGTTTCTACGCCATCGTGACCGACCTGGTGGGCACCCCGACCGAGCTGGTCGACGAGGAGGGCCGGATCGCCTGGCGGTCCCGCACCACCCTGTGGGGCACACCCGTCGGGGGCGCGGCCGGCCCGGCCGATTGCCCGCTGCGCTTCCCGGGCCAGTATCACGACGACGAGACCGGCCTGCGCTACAACTTCCGCCGCTACTACGACCCCGACAACGCCCGATACATCAGCCCCGACCCGCTGGGTCTGGCCCCCGCGCCGAACCACCACGCCTATGTCCGCGACCCGCTGCGCTGGACCGACCCATGGGGGCTGGTGAGCTGCTCGGGCTCGGGCAGTCACGGGATCACATCGGAGCGGGAGGCCCACATCGAGGGCCAGCACGGACCCGGCGCGCAGGACCGGGTCCGGGAGATGGCCGACCCCACCGGTCCCGAACCGAGTCTGCCCGGCGAGTTCCACGAGGACTTCTTCTGGGACGGCGACAACTTCGTTCTGGGCAAGCGCCTCAGGGAGGGCATCGACGGCACGCCCGCCCAGCCCAACCCCCGCGCCCGGGCCGGCCAGGACACACACATCCACCGCTTCGACTACGGCAGCCCCGTCGGCATCAACGGCAGCGGGAAGGAGACCAGCGTCGTGGAAGTCATCATCCGCGACGGCAACATCCACACGGCGTACCCGATATGAGGCGGCGGGGCCCGTCCGGCGGCCGGACTAGAACCCGAGCCGCCGCAGCTGCTTCGGGTCCCGCTGCCAGTCCTTGGCGACCTTCACATGGAGGTCCAGGAAGACGGGCGTGCCGAGGAGGGCCTCGATGTGCTTGCGGGACTTGATGCCGACCTCCTTCAGGCGCTTGCCCTTGGGGCCGATGATGATGCCCTTCTGGCTGGGGCGCTCGATGTAGAGGTTGGCGTGGATGTCGAGGAGGGGCTTGTCGGCGGGGCGGTCCTCGCGGGGGAGCATCTCCTCGACGACCACCGCGATGGAGTGCGGGAGCTCGTCGCGGACGCCCTCCAGCGCCGCCTCGCGGATCAGTTCCGCGATCATGACCTGCTCGGGCTCGTCCGTGAGGTCGCCCTCGGGGTAGAGCGCCGGGCCCTCCGGCAGCAGCGGGACGAGCAGGTCGGCCAGCAGGCCCACCTGCTTGTCGCCGACCGCCGACACCGGCACGATCTCCGCCCACTCGAAGCCCAGCTCCTTGCCGAGCTGGTCGATCGCGATCAGCTGCTCGGCGAGGGCCTTGGAGTCCACCAGGTCGGTCTTGGTGACGATGGCGATCTTCGGGGTCTTCCGGATCCCGGCCAGCTCCTTGGCGATGAAGCGGTCACCGGGGCCGATCTTCTCGTTCGCCGGAAGGCAGAAGCCGATCACGTCGACCTCGGCCCACGTGGTGCGGACCACGTCGTTGAGGCGCTCGCCGAGCAGGGTGCGCGGCTTGTGCAGACCGGGGGTGTCCACCAGGATCAGCTGGGCGTCGGGCCGGTGCACGATGCCGCGCACCGTGTGCCGCGTCGTCTGCGGCTGGTTCGCGGTGATCGCCACCTTCTGACCGACCAGTGCGTTCGTGAGGGTGGACTTGCCCGCGTTGGGACGGCCCACGAAGCAGGCGAAGCCGGCGCGGTGGACGGCCTCGGCCGACTGCTCGGATGACTGGGTACGAACGCTCATGGCGCCCATTCTCCCTGATCCACGAAGCCCCGCCGCACCGTGAGGTTCCGGTAACCCGCACGCAACGAAACGTCACGGAAACACACCTGTACGCGACCGGAAACGCGCGCCCAGGAATCTCTGACGAGCCCCCACACCGTTGGAGACGCCCGTGACCTTCGCCGCAGCTCACGCAGACACCGGCGACACCGCCTGGATGCTCGCCGCCACCGCCCTCGTCCTGCTGATGACCCCGGGCCTGGCCCTGTTCTACGGCGGCATGGTCCGCACGAAGAGCGTCCTGAACATGCTGATGATGAGCTTCGTGTCGATCGCCCTGGTCACGGTGGTCTGGCTGGCGGTGGGCTACTCCCTCGCCTTCGGGCACGACAGCGCGGCGGGGCTGATCGGCGGACTCGACCAGGCCGGGATGAGCGGCCTCGGCCCGGACAGCGTCCAGGGCACCGTCCCCACCCTCCTCTTCGCCACCTTCCAGCTCACCTTCGCGATCATCACGGCCGCGCTGATCAGTGGCGCGGTCGCGGACCGGGTGAAATTCGGGGCGTGGCTGGTGTTCGTACCCGTGTGGGCCCTGCTGGTATACGTTCCGGTCGCCCACTGGGTCTGGGGCCCGGGTGGTTGGATCCTCGACCGGCTCGGCGCCCTGGACTTCGCCGGCGGCCTGCCCGTGGAGATCGCCTCCGGCGCCTCCGGACTGGCGTTGTGCCTGGTCATCGGGCCACGGCTGGGGTTCAAGAAGGACGCCATGCGCCCGCACAACCTGCCGATGGTGATGCTGGGCGCGGGTCTGCTCTGGTTCGGCTGGTTCGGTTTCAACGCCGGCTCGGCCCTCGGCGCCAATGGCCTCGCGGCCGCCGCGTTCCTCAACACCCTCGCCGCCGGCTGCACCGGTCTGCTCGGCTGGCTCTTCGTCGAGCAGAAGCGCGACGGGCACCCCACCACCCTGGGCGCGGCCTCCGGCGCGGTGGCCGGTCTGGTGGCCATCACGCCCTCCTGCGGCTCCGTCTCCCTGCTCGGCGCCCTGGTCGTCGGCCTCGCCGCCGGCGTCGTCTGCTCGTACGCCGTGAGCTGGAAGTTCCGGCTGAACTACGACGACTCCCTGGACGTCGTCGGCGTTCACCTGGTCGGCGGCATCATCGG
The DNA here is from genome assembly GCF_053611585.1 of Streptomyces sp. NPDC054794. NCBI lineage: Bacteria > Bacillati > Actinomycetota > Actinomycetes > Kitasatosporales > Streptomycetaceae > Streptomyces > Streptomyces sp. NPDC054794. The sequence continues at coordinate 23,973 of NZ_JBSHAQ010000033.1, forward strand.
CACCCTTCTGATCGGCCTGTTCGCCGAGAAGGCGATGACCGGCGGCGCGGAGGGCCTCCTCTACGGCGGTGGCGTCACCCAGCTCGGCAAGCAGCTGGTCGCGATCGTGGCCGTGGCGGCGTACGCCTTCGGTGTCACGTACGGCATCGGCAAGCTGCTCGACAAGACCCTGGGCCTGCGCGCCGGCGAGGAGCAGGAGCACACCGGACTGGACCTTACGGTGCACGCGGAGACGGCCTACGATCACGGGGTCCTGGGCCACGGCGCCCCGGTCGCCCACTCCCTCGTCCCCACCGCCCAGAAGGTCGACACCCAGGCATGAAGCTCATCACCGCGATCGTCAAGCCGTACCGGCTCGACGAGGTCAAGACCGCCCTCCAGGAGCTCGGCGTGCACGGCCTGACCGTCACCGAGGCCAGCGGGTACGGGCGCCAGCGCGGCCACACCGAGGTGTACCGGGGCGCGGAGTACCGGGTCGACCTGGTGCCCAAGGTCCGGATCGAGGTCGTCGTCGAGGACGCCGCCGCGGAGGACGTCATCGACGCGATCGTCAAGGCCGCGCAGACGGGGAAGATCGGGGACGGGAAAGTGTGGGCCGTGCCCGTCGAGACGGTCGTACGGGTACGGACGGGCGAGCGCGGCCCCGACGCGCTCTGACCAGGAGCACCCCGCCCACCACCCCGGCGGCGAAGACCAGCGCCACCACCAGCCACGGCAGCGCGAAGAACGAGGCGCTCGCCGACTCGTGGGTCCCGGTGGCGCTCGCGGTCAGCGTGACGTCCCCCCAGTCGAACTGGGGCGAGCCCCGCCAGGGCTCGGTGAGCCGTACCCGCTGCCCGGGCAGCAGCTCGGAGGGGATCCGGGTCAGCTCGCGGGCCAGGAGCGTACGGCCGAACAGGCCCCGCGCGCGGAGCTCCACCTTCGGGTCGAGGGTGACGTTGCCCGTGTTGTGCAGCGTGTAGGAGATCGTGGCCGTGCTGTCGCCGAGGCCGGGGACGAGCGGCTGGTGGTGGCTGAGGTGCACGTTCTCGACGGAGATCGCGGGCAGCGTGGGCCCGCTCACCCGGAGGTACACCCGGGCGCCGACGGCCCGCCGCACCCCGAGCGCGAGGGAACCGGTGCCGGGATCGACCCGCTCGTCGAGCGCCACGATCGCACCCGGATGGTCGCCCGGTTCGGCATCCCGCGGGACGTGCAGGGTGAAGGGCACGGTGACCGTCCTGTGGCCCGGCACGGTGACCTTGGACTTCGCGGGCTTCGCCCACGCCCCGACGCCCCGCATCCGCTCCTTGACCGTCCGCACGGCGAAGCCTCCGTCGCGCGCGGTGTTGTAGGCGTCGGCCGCGTAGAGGCGAAAGGACAGCGGCTTCGCGGTCTTGTTGGCGACGACCACCTTGTCGGTGATCGTCTGCCCGGGGTCGGCGGAGAGGTAGAAGTAGGGCCGGGCCGCGACCTGGGAGGAGACGGGGTAGACGGACCAGCTGCCGTTGTCGGCGGCTTGTGCGGGAAGGGCTGTGGCCCCGAGGAATCCGAAGGCCCCGAGAGACAGGCTGACGAGGCACAGGAGGAGGACGTACGGCTTGCGCATGGGTGCGGACCCCCCACGGGCGGAGTCGGGACGGCGGGACGGGCGGGTGCGGCCCCGGTGCGGTCGGGCGCCCGGCCACCGAGCGAGGGTGGATCAGGTGAGCGTCAGGGTGAGGACGCCGGAGTACGAGCCCGGAGGCGTGAACGCCGGTACGTCCAGCGACAGTCCGGCGTCCACGGTGAACTCACCGCCGGTGAGCGTGGAGTCGGGGGTCGACGCCAGGGTCGCTCCCGAACCGCCCACCGCTCCAGCGGAACCGGCCTTGCAGGTGCTCGGGCTGCCCGCCTTGGTGACGCAGGCGGGGGTCCAGCTCAGCCTGCCGGCGTCGATCTTGGCGCCGGGGCCGGTGAAGTCGGTGACCTTGCCGGTCAGGGACCAGCCCGCGGGCCCGCCGCGGAAGTCCTTCACCGTCACCGTCTTCAGGGTGCCCGTGGAGGCGCCGCCCTTGCCGAAGTCGACCGCCGACAGCGCGACGGCGTCCCCGACCTGGGACATGGACAGCGTCCCCGCCTTGACGGTGGTGGTCAGCTTCTGACTGCCGTCGGGCACGGGCGTGGTGTCGTTCACGACGTAGGCGGCCGGGCCGGCCCCCTTGTCCGGGTTCCATGAGCTGCCCTCGTACGCCACGATCCCGGTCGTCGTCTTGTCGTTGACGGTGATCGTGCCGCTGAAGGAGCCCTGGGCGTTCGCGGTCGCGGTCGCCTTGTCCGCCGTCAGGGTGTCACCGGAGCGGCCGGCCAGGGTGACCGTGGCGCCCGGCGTGAAGTTGCTGCCGCTGACGGTGACGCCGGCACCGGGGTTCCCGGAGGCCGAACTCAGCGAGATGGCACGGGTGTTGGTGGGCGTGCCGGAGGTCGCCGTGACGGTCTCCGACACCGGGGCGGGCGGTGTGATGACCGTGCAGGGGGTGTCCAGTTCCAGGATGTAGCTGGTGTGGATGTTGTAGTCGCCGGGCGAGAGGGTGATCGCGCCGGGCGTGGTGACGGTGAACGTCCCGGTCATGGAGAAGGACGGGAAGGTGCCCTTGCCCGGCACCGGGGTGTTCTTCTTCGGACCGGCGACCGTGACGGAACCGGTCTGCGCCCCGCCGAGGGCGACCTTGCCGGTCGGGGTCATGATATCGGCCGGCAGGGCGATGTCGGTGGGGTTGCTGGCGGCGGGCGTGACCACCGTGTAGGTCACGGTGACGGTGTCGCCGACCTTGGGGCTGGTGTTGTCCACCGAGACGCTCGCGGTGGTGGTGCCGTCGATCGGCGGAATGCCCGCGACGGCGGGCGGGATGCAATGTGTGCCGAAGTCGACGTTCGTGCCTGCGGCGTTCGCGCCCGCGGCGCCGGCCGGGCAGGCCAGCGCGCCGCCCGCGGTGACCGCGAGCGCGGTCGCGCCGAGCAGTGCTGCCCAGCGCCACCGACGGTCTCTTCGGGGTGTCTCACCCATGGGCCCCCTCCTGAGGGATGTGGGCGCAGCGGCTCGTCTGCGCCGACAGGGGGCCATTGATGTGCAGGTCCCGTGAGAAGTCAATGGAGATGCCGCAGAAAGCTGACGGTTCATCAGTTTCTGCGGCATCCGGAACGGATCGCTCAGTCGAAGACGAACGGACCCGGCGACTGGTTCGCCGTGGCCGTGCAGGTGATCGTGATGCCGAAGACGGTCATCTGCAGCGAACCGCCGTGCGCCTCCAGGCTGTCACCGGAGGCCACGGTGCCGCTGAGCGGGCCGACGCTGACCGGGCTCCCGGCCGCCATGGCCGGGTTCTTCTTCCCGCTGAAGACGGTGGTGCCGCCGCCGGCCTTCACCAGGGTGAGTTTGGACGTGATCGAGTCGGCCGACACGGCGAGCGGTGCGGTGACCGCGCTGGACGTGAGGGTGATGGTGGCCGAGGTGCCGCTCTGGGTGGCGGTGAGCGTGGCCGCACCGCCGCCGAAGACACCGCAGTCCGCGGTGATGGTCGCCGACTGGGGGGTGACGGCGACCGCGGTGGGTGCGAACGCGAGGCCGGTGACCGCGAGGGCCCCGACCGTCACTGCCGCACCGGTTCCTAAGCGCTTGCCTCTCATGGGGAATCCGGCTCCCTTCCCGTGGGGGAATGCCATGTGGGGATGGACGGGATGCCTGTCTCAGGTGGGTGCGGGCACACTGAGAGGCTCGGACCTGACGGCCCGTCGGAACTTACGTTCCCATTGATGCGCGAGAGGCAAGCGACGGCAAGGATGAATTCCGGACTACTCCGCTGCGGCGTCGGACGGCCCGCTCCGGTAAGGGAGTCAGCCGGCCTGGACCGTGGTCCTCACCGTGCCGTCCGGCCCCGCCACCAGCACCGGGGTCCCGGCGCCGCCGAGGTCCCGGACGGCGGCCAGGTCAGCCGCGGAAGCGCCCTCCGCTTCGGTGACGAGGGCCGCCGCCTCCAGCGACTTCGCCCCGGACGCCACCGCCATCGCCACCGCCGTCTGCAGGGCGGAGAGCTTCAGGGAGTCGAGGGCGACGGTCCCGGCGACATACGTCCGGCCGGTCTCGTCCCGTACGGCCGCGCCCTCGGGCACGGCGTTGCGGGCCCGGGCCGAACGGGCCAGGGTGACGATCTTGCGGTCCTCGGGGTCAAGCGCGTTGCTGTCGGTCATGAGGCGAGCATACGAAGGCGAGCGCCGCTCACCCCGCCACGGGGTACAACGCCCCGCGCCTGCCCTCCGGAGAGGCCAGCCACTCCAGCTTCGCGGCGGTGTTCGCCTCGTCCAGCGGGGTGTGCAGCACGATCGCCAGGTCGGGCCGGGCCGGCACCTTCATCAGCGTCGACTCGACGACCAGCAGGCCGACCACGGGATGGTCGAGCTCCTTGCGGATCTGGCCCGCGTCCTCGATGTCCCGCTCCTCCCACAGCGCGCCGAACTCCTCGCTGGCCGCCCGCACTTCGGCGAGCACCGCCTGGAACCCCTCGTCGTCGGGGCGGGCGGCACAGGCCGCCCGGAACTGCGCCACGACGGTCCGGGCGTTGCCCTCCCAGCTCTTGCTGCGGGACCGGTACAACGGGTCGGTGAAGAAGTCGACCAGACAGTTCTGCGTGATGTCGGGCCGCATGCCGAGCACCATCGCCGCGGCGTCGTTGTACATCACGCAGTTGTAGTACAGGTCCATGATGTGCGCCGGATACGGCATCCAGGTGTCGATCACCCGCCGCAGCCCGTCGCACATGTCCCGCTTCTCCGCGGCGACTTCGGGCGCGGGCGGGTTCAGCCCGGCCAGCGCGTACAGGTGCCGGCGCTCGGCGTCGCTGAGCCGCAGCACGCGCGCGACGGCGTCCAGGACCTGCGGGGAGACGGAGATGTCCCGCCCCTGCTCCAGCCACTGGTACCAGGAGGCGCCCACCCCGGCGAGCACGGCGACCTCCTCGCGGCGCAGTCCGGGCGTGCGCCGCCGGGCGCCGCCGACCGGCAGCCCCGCCTCGGCCGGGCTCACCCGGGCCCGCCGGCTCATCAGGAACTCCCGTAGCTCGCGCCGCCGATGACTCTTCAGCGCGGCGCTCTTGAACGCGTCCTCGGGCACGTACGGATCCCCCTCGTACTGTCTGGTGGTGCCACCACCACCATAAGTTCCGACTCCCCACGATTGTTCCGGCGGCCACAAGCTCGTGGCATGGCGATCGACACCACCTCCTCACCCACAACTCCGCATCGAGACCTGCGCGAACCGCTCGACACCCCCCGGCTGTCGACGCGCGACCGGCTCGTCCTCTTCGTCCTGTGCGCGGCCCAGTTCATGGTCGCCCTGGACTTCTCCGTCCTGAACGTGGCCCTGCCCGACCTCGGCGAGGACCTCGGCATGAGCCGGTCCGCCCTCCAGTGGGCGGTCACCTCCTTCGCGCTGCCCTCGGGCGGCTTCCTGCTCCTGTTCGGCCGCGTCGGCGACCTGTACGGCCGCCGGCGGCTGTTCCTGTCCGGGCTGGCCCTGTTCGGCGCGGCCTCGCTGCTCGCCACGTTCGCCTGGGACCCGGCGTCCTTCCTGGCCGGACGGGCGTTGCAGGGCCTGGGCGCGGCGGCGATCGTGCCGACGGGCATGTCGCTGCTCACCACGACCTTCCCGGAGGGACCGGCCCGTGACCGCGCCCTGGGCGTCTCGGGCACGGTGCTGTCGCTGGGCTTCACGGTCGGCATGGTCGCGGGCGGTCTGCTCACCGACGGCCTGGGCTGGCGCTCCACGATGGGGCTGCTGACCGTCTGCGCGCTGGTCGTGCTCCCGCTGGCGCCGGGGCTGCTGCCCGAGTCGCGCACCCCGGAGCGTCCGCGGCTGGACGTGCCCGGCGCGGTCACCGTCACCGGCGGTCTGCTGTCGCTGATCTACGCCCTGTCCACCGCCGCCGAGCAGGGCTTCGGCCGTGCGGACGTCCTGACCGCGCTGGTCGTGGGCGTCCTGCTGCTCGCCGCCTTCGTCGCCGTCGAGTCCCGCTCGCCGTCCCCGCTGGTCTCGCTCCCGATGCTGCGCCGCCGCACGGTGGCCTGGGGCAACCTGGGCGGTCTGGTCACCTTCTCGATGATGTCGACGGTGGTCTTCGTCCTGACCCTGTACCTCCAGGAGACCCTCGGTCTGTCGGCCTTCCGGACCGGCCTGGTCTTCGGTGTGCAGGGCGCGCTGTCGGCGGTCGCGGGGGTCCGGGCCCCGAAGGTCATCGGCCGCTTCGGCGCCCGCCGCACGCTGGTCGGCTCGCTGGCCGGTCAGGGAGTCCTGGTCGCCGCACTGCTCGGCCTGAACGCGCACCCCTGGTCGGTGTGGCTCGCGACGGCCGCCATCTCGCTGGCCAGCATGTGCCACCTGGGCGCGATCATCTCGTACGGCCTGACGGTCACCTCCGGCGTCCCGGACGAGGAGCAGGGTCTGGCGACCGGTCTGGTCACCTCGACGCAGCAGGTCGGCATCACGGTCGGCATCCCGCTGCTCGGCGTCCTCGCCACCACCTCCGGCGACCTGCTGTCCGGCGTGCACGTCGTGCTGGCCCTGGACGCGGCGATCGTGCTGGCCGCGGCGGTGTTCGTCGGTCTCGGGCTGCGCTCCCGGTCAGGGGCGGTCGAGGCGGAGCCGGTCGGCGCGCGGTAGCCCGGCGACGACCAGGTCGTACGAGTCCTCGATGAGCTCCCGGACCAGGCGGTCCGGGAGTTCGCCGTCGACCGTGACGGTGTTCCAGTGCCGCTTGTTCATGTGGTAGCCGGGGATGATCAGACCCTCGTACTCGGTGCGCAGCCGGATCGCGTCCTCCGGGTCGCACTTGAGGTTCACCGTCAGCGGGCGGGCGTCCAGGGTGGTCAGGGCGAAGAGCTTGCCCAGCACCTTGAAGACGGACGTCTCGGGGCGGAACGGGAAGTCCTCCACCACCGCGTTGAAGGACAGGCAGCAGGAACGCAGTTGCTCCGGGGTCACTGCGGATCCGCCTCCTCGGGGGGCTCCGCCTTGCCCACCGGCTCCACCAGCACGGTCACGATCTTGTTCCGGCGGCCGGCGGCGGCCTCCGCCGTCAGCCGCAGCCTGCGGCCGTCGGGCAGTTCGACCTCGGCGGACGCGCCGGCGATGGGCACCCGGCCCAGTGCCTTGGCGAGCAGTCCGCCGACGGTCTCCACGTCCTCGTCGTCGTACTCCTCCAGGCCGTACAGCTCGCCGAGGTCGGTGATGTCGAGGCGAGCGGTGACCCGGTAGCAGTCGTCGCCGAGCTCCTCGACGGGCGGGAGTTCGCGGTCGTACTCGTCGGTGATCTCGCCGACGATCTCTTCGAGGATGTCCTCGATGGTGACGATGCCGGCGGTGCCGCCGTACTCGTCGATCACGACGGCGACGTGGTTGCGTTCCTTCTGCATCTCGCGCAGCAGATCGCCGGCGTTCTTGGTGTCGGGTACGAAGAAGGCGGGTCGCATGGCCGTGGACACCAGGTCGTTCTCGGCGTCGCGGCTGATGTGGGTCTTGCGGACCAGGTCCTTCAGATACACGATCCCGACGATGTCGTCCTCGCTCTCGCCGGTGACCGGGATGCGCGAGAAGCCGGAGCGCAGGGCGAGGGTGAGGGCCTGGCGGATGGTCTTGTACCGCTCGATGACGACCAGGTCGGTGCGCGGGACCATGACCTCACGGACCAGGGTGTCGCCGAGCTCGAAGACCGAGTGCACCATGCGGCGCTCCTCGTCCTCGATCAGCGACTCCTGCTCGGCCAGGTCGACCAGCGCGCGCAGCTCCGCCTCGGAGGCGAAGGGGCCGCGGCGGAAGCCCTTGCCCGGGGTGAGCGCGTTGCCGATGAGGATCAGCAGCGACGGGATCGGGCCCATGATCCGGGCCAGCGGCAGCAGCACATAGGCGGCGGCCGTCGCCGTGTTCAGCGGGTGCTGGCGGCCGATGGTGCGCGGGGAGACGCCGACGGCGACGTACGACACGAGGACCATGACGCCGATCGCGGCGAGCAGGGCCTGCCAGGTCACGGCGATCGCCTGGAGACAGGCGTAGGTCACCAGGGCCGCGGCCGCCATCTCGCAGGTGACGCGGACCAGCAGCGCCACGTTGAGATAGCGGGTCGGGTCGGCGGCGACCTGGGCGAGCCGGGCGCTGCCGCGCCGCCCGGACTTCACCGCCTCCTCGGCGCGGAAGCTGGAGACGCGCGCGATGCCGGCCTCCGCGCAGGCGGCCAGCCAGGCGACGACGACCAGCGCGATCGCGCCGAGGACGATCTGCGGACTCATACGACCCGCTTACGAGACCGTGGGCGCCGGGGACGGGCCGGTCAGGCCCTTCTCCGCACGCCAGCCGTCCACGATGGCCGCCTGGAGGCCGAACATCTCGGCCTTCTCGTCCGGCTCCTCGTGGTCGTAGCCGAGCAGGTGCAGCACGCCATGGACGGTGAGCAGCTGGAGCTCCTCGTCCATGGAGTGCTGCGTGGGTGCCTCGGTGCCCTGCTTGGCGGCGACCTCCGGGCAGAGCACGATGTCGCCGAGGAGGCCCTGCGGGGGCTCCTCCTCGTCCTTGGACGGCGGCCGCAGCTCGTCCATCGGGAAGGACATGACATCGGTCGGGCCGGGCAGGTCCATCCACTGGATGTGCAGCTGCTCCATGGCGTCGGCGTCCACGACGATCACCGAGAGCTCGGAGAGCGGGTGGATGCGCATCCGCGCGAGCGCGTAGCGGGCGATGTCGAGGATCGCCTGCTCATCGACCTCGGTTCCGGACTCGTTGTTGACGTCGATCGACATGGTGCTGCCGTGTCTCTACTTCCCCTTGTGCCCGGACCTGCCCCGGCCGCCCTTGTGGGTGCCGTTCTCGGTGCCGTGCTCGCTGTCGTACAACTCGTACGCGTCGACGATACGGCCCACCAGCTTGTGCCGTACGACATCGTGGGAGGACAGCCGGGAGAAGTGGACGTCCTCCAGGCCCTCCAGGATGTCCTGCACCTGCCGCAGACCGCTCTTGGTGCCGTTCGGCAGGTCGACCTGCGTCACGTCACCGGTGATCACGATCTTCGAGTCGAAGCCGAGTCGGGTGAGGAACATCTTCATCTGCTCGGGGCTCGTGTTCTGGGCCTCGTCAAGGATGATGAAGGCGTCGTTGAGGGTGCGTCCGCGCATGTAGGCGAGCGGCGCGACCTCGATCGTCCCGGCCGCCATCAGGCGCGGGATCGAGTCCGGGTCGAGCATGTCGTGCAGCGCGTCGTACAGCGGGCGCAGGTAGGGGTCGATCTTCTCGTAGAGCGTGCCGGGCAGGAAGCCCAGCCGCTCGCCGGCCTCGACCGCGGGGCGGGTCAGGATGATGCGGTTGACCTGCTTGGACTGCAGGGCCTGCACCGCCTTGGCCATGGCGAGGTAGGTCTTGCCGGTCCCGGCGGGGCCGATGCCGAAGACGATCGTGTGCTTGTCGATCGCGTCGACGTACCGCTTCTGGTTGAGCGTCTTGGGGCGGATCGTGCGGCCGCGCGAGGACAGGATGTTCTGCGTGAGCACCTGGGCCGGGGTCTCCTCCGGGCCCTCCCCGTTCTCGCTCGCCCGCAGCATCGCGATCGAGCGTTCCACTGCGTCCTCCGTCATCGGCTGCCCGGTGCGGAGCACCAGCATCATCTCGTCGAACAGGCGCTGGATGAGGGCGACTTCGCCGGCGTCGCCGACCGCGCTGATCTCATTGCCCCGGACATGTATGTCGGCCCCGGGGAAGGCCTTCTCGATCACGCGCAGGAGGGAGTCGCCGGATCCCAGCACGGTGACCATCGGATGCTGGGCGGGGACCGTGAACTGTGCTCTCGCCTGCCCCTGCGCGGGGGTCTGAGCTGTGGGTGTCTGAGTCATGGGCCGGCGCTTAAGGCCTGCGGTTCCTCCTCGTCACGGCCGCATAGCTGAGGGCGGCCTCGCGATTCCAAGGGTACGACGGGGGACTGACAACGCCGTAGGACTTTTCCATGCCCTGGAAGAGGCCCTCACGCCGAGCGCCGGAATCCGATCGTCGGGACCGCCCGCCGCAGCGGCCACGGCCGCACCTGCTCCTTCGGCGGCACCAGGTCGGCCAGGAACGCGTACCGCTCCAGTGCCGCCGGATCCTGCCCCGGCACCGAGCGCACCTTGCGCCACCAGGCGCCGATCTCCGACCAGCCGGGCGCCGACAGCGACCCGCCGAACTCCTGGACGGACAGGGCCGCCGTCAGGCCCGCGAAGGCGAGGCGGTCGGCGAGCGGCCAGCCGGCCAGGGTGCCGGTGACGAAGCCGGCCACGAAGACGTCGCCGGCGCCGGTCGGGTCGAGGGCCTCCACGGCGATCGCGGGCACCTCGGCGGCCTCCCCGGTGCGGCGGTCGACCGCGTACGCGCCCTCGGAGCCGAGCGTCACCACCGCCACCGGTACGTGTGCGGTCAGGGCATGGGCCGCCTCGCGGGGGCAGTCGGCGCCGGTGTAGCGCCTGGCCTCCTCGGCGTTGGGCAGGAAGGCCTCGCAGTGCTTGAGGTCGGGCAGCCCGGCCAGGTCCCAGGCGCCGGTCTCGTCCCAGCCCACGTCGGCGAAGACGCGGGTGCCCTTCCTCGCGGCCTGGGCGACCCACGGGGCGCTGCTGCCGGGCGTGAGGGAGGCGACGGCGGCACGCGCGCGGGGCGGGCAGTCCGGCGCGGGCTCCTCCGGGGGCGGCTCGTGGCCGTGCGAGACCATCGTGCGCTCGCCCTCGTAGGCCATGGAGACGGTGACCGGGGAGTGCCAGCCCGGGACCGTGCGCGACAGGGCGAGGTCGATGCCCTCGCCCTGGGCGAGCGCGTCCCAGCAGTACTCGCCGTAGTGGTCGTCGCCGAAGGCGGCGGCAAGGGACGTCTTCAGGCCGAGGCGGGCCAGTGCCGTGGCCATGTTGGCGACCCCGCCGGGGCTGGAGCCCATCCCCCGGGCCCAGGACTCCGTTCCGCGCACGGGGGCCGAGTCGAGCCCGGTGAAGATGATGTCCAGGAAGACGGTTCCCGTGAGGTAGACGTCCCAGGGCGGGTCGTCGGGCACGCGCAGGGCGGCGAGGGGGTCGACATGGGCCGGGCAGTGCGGGGCCTCGACAGTGAATTCCCGGTACTCCGGTTCCTCTCCGGCAAACGCGTTGGACGCGGTCACGGTGCGCTCCCTGCGGTGGTGCGGATCTGGCCAGTGTGCACCAGATCGCGGGGAGCGGCGGCGGTCGTGGCGGCGGCCTCCTACCAGCGGGGCACGGCCGGGGTGACCCAGCCGGGCTCGGCCACCCGCATCGCGGCGGCGTCGTCCCGGTCGCGCAGTGTTCCGTCGTCCTCGGCCCAACGGCGGTGCAGCGCGGCCAGCTTCTCGCGGTCCAGCTCCACGCCCAGTCCCGGCGCGTCGGACACGGCGATCCGCCCGCCGGAGAAGGCGAGCCGCTCGGTCAGGACGTCCTCCGACTGCCAGGGGTAGTGGGAGTCGCAGGCGTGCCGCAGGCCCGGGACGGTCGAGGCGACGTGGGTCATCGCGGCGAGGCTGATCCCCAGGTGGGTGTTGGAGTGCATGGAGATCCCGACGCCGAAGGTGGCGCAGAGAGCGGCCAGGTGCTGGGTGTTGCGCAGCCCGCCCCAGTAGTGGTGGTCGGAGAGAACCACCTGAACGGCGTCGCGGGCGAACGCCTCCTCGATCTCGGCGAACGTCGTCACGCACATGTTGGTGGCGAGCGGGACGTCGGTGCCCGCGGACACCTCGGCCATCGCCGGGGTACCGAGCGCCGGGTCCTCCAGGTATTCGAGGACGTCCGCCAGCTCCTTCGCCACCCTCAGCGAGGTCGCCACGGACCAGGCGCCGTTGGGGTCCAGACGCAGGGGGTGACCCGGGAACGCCTCCGCCAGGGCGCGTACGGCGGCGATCTCCTCGTCGGGCGGGAAGACACCGCCCTTGAGCTTGAAGGAGGCGAAGCCGTAGAGCTCCTTGAAGCGGCGTGCCTGGGCGACCACTCCGGCCGGGTCGAGGGCGGCGCCCCAGTCGTCCGCCTCGGCCGGCACTCCCTCGGGGTGGGCCGCCCACTTGTAGAAGAGGTAGGCGCTGTACTCGACCGCGTCGCGCACCTTGCCGCCGAGCAGCGCGTGCACGGGCAGGCCGAGCGCCTTGCCCTGGGCGTCCAGGCAGGCGACCTCGACGGCGGACAGGACGGACAGCCGCAGTTTGTCGGCGGTCTGCACCCCGCGCAGTCCGCCGACGTCGACGGCGTCCTCGACCCGGGACTCGTCCACGGCGAGGTCAAGAGTGAACAAGCCGTTCATGTCCGTGACCCGACGGCCGATCAGCCGGTCGGCCAGCGGGCGGGCCAGTTCCAGGTACTTGGTGTCGCCGTACGTCTCGCCGACCCCGGTGATCCCGTCGGCCGTCACCACCTCCACGATCAGCCGGGGGGTGTACGGCTGGTGCACGCCCTGCGTGTTCAGCAGCGGCGGGTCGGCGACCAGGATGGGCGTCAGCCGTACCTCGGCGATGGTCAGGTCGCGGGTCACAGGGCGGCTCCTACGAGGTCGAGCCCGGCGGCGAGCAGGGACTTGAGGTCGGCGAGGTCGGCGGCGGACGGGTCGGCGAGCGGGGCGCGGACGGGGCCGACCCGGCAGCCGCGCAGCCGGGCCGCCGCCTTCACCAGGGACACCGCGTATCCGGGGGCGCGGTCGCGGAGTTCGACGAAGGGCACGTAGAACTCGCGCAGCAGCGTGTCGGCCGTGCCGTGGTCGCCGTCCCGCAGGGCGGCGAAGAAGGCGTCCGCGATCTCGGGGGCGAAGGCGTGGACGGCCGAGGAGTAGGCGGGGACGCCGACGGCGGCGTAGGCGCGGGCCTGGATCTCGGCGGTGGCGGCGCCGTTGAAGAAAAGGAAGTCATCGGGTGCGGCGAGGGTGAGCCGCTGGAGGCGGTCGAGGTCGCTGTGGCCGTCCTTGAGGCCGACGACCCCGGGGATCTCGGTGATCCGCCGGAACGCCTCCACGCCGTAGGCCACTTGGCCGCGCTGGTAGGCGACGAGCGGCAGCCGGGTGCGGGCGGCCAGTTGCTCCAGCTGGGCGACCAGGCCGCCTTGCGGGGCGGCGACGAGGTAGTGCGGCAGGACGAGCAGGGCGTCGGCGCCGGCCTCCTCGGCGATCCGGGCGAACCGGGCGGCCTGCGCCCAGCCGTATCCGGTGCCGGCCACCACGGGCACCCGGCCGGCCGCCTCCTCGACGGCGATCCCGACGACCCGCCGGTACTCGTCCTCGTCCAGCGAGAAGAACTCTCCGGTGCCGCAGGCCGGGAAGACGGCGCCGGGGGCGGTGGCGAGCCGGTCGGCGACATGGGCGCGCGAGCCGTCGGGGTCGAGGGTGCCGTCGTCGTGGAAGGCGGTCAGCGGGAAGGAGAGCACGCCGCGCGCCATCCCCTCCCGCAGTCCGCGCACCACGGTCTCCGTCCGCGCGTCACCGGCCACCGGCGCCATCTCCCCATGTAGACGTCATCCACGTATGAGAACAGAGGTTAGGTAGGGGAACGGTCGGCGTCAACGGTGCACCGGCCAAGGCGCGACCAGTTACCCGACCTCTCCCACCCCAAACAAAAGGTGCTCCAGATCACACCTCTCCCGCTTCTTCCGTAAACCACCTGCTTGATACAACTTGCTCGCGCGTTCCTGTCCATCGACGGTCGTCGCCCCTCCCCCCTTTCTGAGCCGCTCCTTTCGCATGCCCCAGGAACGCCCGTGTCCGCCCCCCGCACCACTCCTCCCTGGCCGCTCCTCGCCCTTTTCACGGCCGGGTACCTCGCCCCCTACCTGCTCCCCACCACCGTCGGCAGACTCGACGCGGGACTCCCCCTCTCCGCCACCCAGGCGGGCGCCATCGGCAGCGCGCTGCTGCTGAGTTCGGCCGCGGCGGGCTTCCTGCTGGCATCGAGGGTCGACCGCGTCGGGGCCCGCACACTCGCCCGCGCCGGTCTCGCACTGGCCGTCCTCGGCTACGGCGGCGCCGCCCTCACCAGCCTCGTACCGGCTGTCGTCGCGGGCGCGGTCCTCGGCGGGTTCGGCTCGGGCACGGTCACCGCGGTCGCCGCCACCGGCATCGCCGGCCGGCCCGACCCGCACCGCGCCTCCACCCTCGGCCTGCTCGGCGTCTCCGCGCTCGCGGGCGCCATCTATCTGACGATCCCGCACCTCGGCGCGGGCCACGGACAGCCCCTGGCCGCGCTCGCGCTCACCGCGCTCGCCGTCTGGCCGCTCACCGGCCGACTCTCCGCCCGTACCGCCCCCGTCCGCACCCCTGCGGACCGGCCCACGGCGAACGGCCTCCCCCACCGGCGCCTGGGCCTCGTCCTCGCCGCCGCGATGCCCTGCTGGTCCCTGGCCCAGAACGCCCTGTGGGGCGTCAGCGGCCGCATCGGACTCGTCCAGGCACACCTCACCGAGGCGGCCGTCGGCGCGGTCTTCGCGGTCGCGCTCGGCGCCGGGCTGCTCGGGACCGTCGGGGCGGGCGCCCTCGGGCCGCGCATCGGCCGGGCGCTGCCCATCGGCGCGGGTACGACGCTCATCGCGGTCTGTATCGCGGTCAGCGCCTGCGCCACCGACCTGAGGGGCTTCGCCCTGGGCGAGATCGCCTGGAACCTGCTCTACCCGATCGTGCTGTCGTACGTGATCGGCCTCGCCGCCTCCCTGGACCCGCGCGGCCGCTGGGCGGTACTGGTCGGCTCCGCCGCGTCGCTGGGCACGGCGGCCGGCCCGTTGACCGGGAGCGTGCTGTCCGCGCAGGCGGGCTTCCCGGTCATGGGCGCGGTCCTCGCCGCGGGGCTGCTGGCGATCTCGGTGCCGTTGACCGCCGTCGCCCTGCGCGCGGGACGGCGGCCGCACCCGGTCGTGGAGATCCCGCTGGAGACGCGGGCCGCACCCGCCCGGCACGCCTACGACACGGCCTACGAGAACTCGTACGCCTCGACCTCGGCCAGATAGCGGGCCCGCCGCTCCTCGTCGTCCTCCAGGAAGGAGGCGAGGAAGGAGTTGCGGGCCAGCTCGCGCATCTGCTCCTTGGTCAGCCCGAGGGCGTCGCGCACGGCGTGGTAGTTGTCGGCGACGTAGCCGCCGAAGTAGGCCGGGTCGTCGGAGTTGACCGTGCACAGCAGCCCGGCCTCGACCATGGCGCGCAGCGGGTGCTCGGCCAGCACGTCGACGGCGCGCAGCCGGACGTTGGAGAGCGGGCACAGGGTCAGCGGGATCCGCTCCCGCACCAGCCGCTCGACCAGCGCCGGGTCCTCCATGCAGCGCAGGCCGTGGTCCACGCGCTCGACGCCGAGCAGGTCCAGGGCCTCGGTGATGTAGGCCGGCGGCCCCTCCTCGCCCGCGTGCGCCACGCGCCGCAGACCGAGCGCGGCGGCGGCCTCGTACACCTCGCGGAACTTCGCCGGCGGATGGCCGACCTCGGCCGAGTCGAGACCGACGCCGGTGATCCGGTCGAGGTACGGCCGGGCCGCCTCCAGGGTCTCCAGCGCCGAGTCGGCGGACTCGTCCCGCAGGAAGCACATGATCAGCCGGGTGGAGACACCGTGGTTCTCCTCGCTGCGGCCGAGCGCCCGCCACAGCCCGTCGACGACCGTGCCCATCGGCACGCCCCGGGCGATGTGCGCCTGCGGGTCGAAGAAGATCTCCGCGTGCCGCACGCCCTGTGCGGCGGCCCGGGCCAGGTAGGCGTCGGCCAGGTCGGCGAAGTCCTCCTCGGTGCGCAGCACGGCCATGAGCTCGTAGTACAGGTTCAGGAAGGACTGGAGGTCCTCGAAGTCGTACGCCTTGCGCAGCTCGTCGGTGTCCGCGTACGGGAGCCTGACGCCGTGGCGCTCGGCGAGCCGGAACGCCAGCTCGGGTTCCAGGGTGCCCTCGATGTGGAGGTGCAGTTCTGCTTTGGGGAGAGGCATCAAAGCATCGTAAACGGGATTTATTCGCGCTTCGGAACCGGCACTCGCAGAAGATCGTGCGCCACGGTCAGCTCCCCCTCGAAGCCGGCCGCGCGCGCCTGCCGTTCGAACTCCTCCGGCTCGGAGTAGCGCTGGCTGAAGTGGGTGAGCACGAGGTGGCGCACGCCCGCGTCCCGGGCCACGCCGGCCGCCTGGCCCGCCGTCAGGTGTCCGTGGTCCACGGCCAGTTCCAGGTCCTCGTCGAGGAAGGTGGACTCGATGACGAGCAGGTCGCAGCCCTCGGCGAGCGCGTACACCCCGTCGCACAGCCGTGTGTCCATCACGAACGCGAACCGCTGTCCGCGCCGCGTCTCGCTGACGTCGTCGAGGCGCACGTCCCCGAGGACGCCCTCGCGCTGGATCCGTCCGACGTCCGGCCCCTTGATCCCGTACGCGGCGAGCCGCTCGGGCAGCATGCGGCGCCCGTCGGGCTCGACGAGCCGGTAGCCGTACGACTCGACCGGGTGGGACAGCTTGCGCGCCTGCAGGGTGTACGACGGGGTCACCGCCAGGTCGCCGTCGGCGTCCACCGGCACCTGGGTGAGCTCGACCGTCTCGCGGTAGGCGGTCGCATGCCGCAGCCGGTCGAAGAAGCGCTGCCCGGAGCGCGGGTAGTGCGCGGTGACCTCGTGCGGCACCTGGTCGAGGTTGATGCGCTGGATCACCCCGGCCAGGCCGAGGGAGTGGTCGCCGTGGAAGTGCGTGACGCAGATCCGGTTCAGGTCGTGCGCGGCGACCCCGGCGCGCAGCATCTGGCGCTGTGTGCCCTCGCCGGGGTCGAAGAGGATGCCCTCGCCGTCCCACCTCAGCAGGTAGCCGTTGTGGTTGCGGTGCCGGGTCGGGACCTGGCTGGCGGTGCCGAGCACCACGAGTTCACGGACGGACACGGCGACTTATCCGGGGGGCCACTGCAGGCCGCGGCCGCCGAGGATGTGCGCGTGGGTGTGCCAGACGGTCTGGCCTGCGCCGGTGCCGGTGTTGAAGACGATGCGGTAGCTCTCCAGCTTGTCCTCGTCGGCGACCGCCTTGGCCTCGCGCAGTATGTCGGCGGCGATGCCCGGTTCGGCGGCGGCGAGTGCGGCCGCGTCCTTGTAGTGCACCCGGGGGATCACCAGGACGTGGGTGGGCGCCTGGGGGTTGATGTCCCGGAAGGCGACGGTCGTCTCCGTCTCACGGACGATCGTCGCCGGAACCTCACCCGTGACGATCTTGCAGAACAGACAGTCGTCCTGCGGCTCCCCTGCCATGGTCCCTCCGGGGGTTGGGCGGTCTTGGTACCGGGGGGCATCGTAGCGTTGCCGGATGCGGGTGCGTTGTGGCTGGTCGCGCCCACGCGGCGGAGCCGCGCATCGATACGGCCCCGCGCCCCTTAAGTTGGCAAAGCCGGCGGGGTTTTTGGTGGGCGCTCCTCCAGTGACTCCAGTGCGATTCTGATCGCCTCGTCCAGTTGGGGGTCCCTGTTCGCTGCCCAGTCCTGGGGGCGGTGGACCACCTCCACGTCCGGGTCCACGCCGCGGTTTTCCACGTCCCAGCCGTAACCCTCCAGCCAGAAGGCGTACTTGGGCTGGGTGATCAGGGTGCCGTCGACCAGGTGGTAGCGGCTGTCGATGCCGATGACGCCGCCCCAGGTGCGGGTGCCGACCACCGGGCCGATACCGAGGGCCTTGATCGCCGCGTTGACGATGTCGCCGTCGGAGCCGGAGAACTCGTTGGCGACGGCGACGACGGGGCCCCGGGGCGCGTCCTGCGGGTAGCTGCGGGGCCGCATGCCGCGCGGCAGGACCCAGCCGACGATGCGCCGGGCCAGCTTCTCCACGATCAGCTGGGAGGTGTTGCCGCCCCGGTTCTCCCGGACGTCGACGACCAGTCCCTCGCGGGCCACCTCGACGCGCAGGTCGCGGTGGATCTGGGCCCAGCCGGGGGCCTGCATGTCGGGCACGTGCAGATAGCCGAGCCGGCCCCCGGAGCGCTCGTGGACGTAGGCACGCCGGCCGGCGACCCAGTCGTGGTAGCGCAGCGGCTCCTCGTCGGCGATGGGGACCACGACCGCGTGCCGCGGATCGCCGCCGCCCGACGGCGAGATGGTGAGCTCGACCGGCTGTCCCGCCGTACCGACGAGCAGCGGTCCGGGGCCGGTCACCGGGTCGACGGGGTGGCCGCCGACGGCGACGATCGCGTCCCCGGCGCGCACGGCGACTCCGGGCGCGGCCAGCGGGGCGCGGGCCTGCGGGTCGGAGGTCTCCGAGGGCAGGATCCGGTCGATGCGCCAACTGCCGTCCGGGTGCCGGGAGATGTCGGCGCCGAGCAGACCCTGGCGCAGGCCGCCGGAGCCGCCCGACGGCTGGACGTAGGCGTGCGAGGTGCCGAGTTCGCCCTGCACCTCCCACAGCAGGTCGACGAGGTCGTCGTGGGTGGCGATGCGCGCGAGCAGCGGGCGGTAGCGGTCGAGGACGCCGTCCCAGTCGACCCCGCTCAGGTCGGGCCGCCAGAAGTGGTCGCGCATGATGCGCCCGGCCTCGTCGTACATCTGCCGCCACTCGGCGGCCGGGTCGACGGTCTGCCGGACCCGGGCGAGGTCGACGGTGACGCAGGTGTCGCCGTCGTCCTCGTGGCCGGCCCGCCGGTCGCTGGGGACCACCCGGAGCCGGCCGTCGGTCCACAGCAGGACGCGTTTGCCGTCGCCGCTGACCTCGAAGTGGTCGGCGTCGGCGGCGAGGTGCTCGACCCGCCGCTGGGCGAGGTCGTAGCGCTCCAGCTCGGTCTTGGGGTCGGGGTCCTCGGGGGTGGCCCGGGAGGCGCCGAGGACCCCCTGCACCGGGTGGCGCAGCCACAGCACGCCGTCCTTGGCCGCGCGCAGGTTGGAGTAGCGGGCGGCCTCGACCGGGAAGGGGACGATGCGGTCGGCGAGCCCTTCGAGGTCGACGCGGGTGGTGGGGGTGCCCTCGCTGTCCGGGGTCTCGTCCTTGTCCGGTGCCTCGAAGGGCCGGCCGTGCCGCTGCGGGCCGAACGGGGACGGCGTGGTCGCCGCCAGCGTGATCAGGTGCGGCCGGTCGCCGACCACGAACGCCAGGTCGAAGACGTGCTCGTCGTAGACCGGGTCGAAGGAGCGGGTCGACAGGAAGACGAGGTGCTTGCCGTCGAGGGTGAACGCGGGCGCGTAGTCCTGGAAGCGCAGCGGGGTCGCCTCGGTGACCGACAGATCGGTGGTGTGGGCGAGCCGGATCTGGGAGAGGGGGCGCGGGCCGGGGTGCGACCAGGCGAGCCAGGCCGAGTCGGGCGAGAAGGCCAGCCCGGACACCTCTCCGTCCTCGCTGCGGTCGACCTCGCGGACCTCGCCGCTCTCCCGCTCGACCAGCAGCAGCCGCCCGTCGTGCGCGGCGACGGCGGCCCGGCTGCCGTCGGGGGCCATGGCCAGTTCGAGGACCCGGCCGAGCCGCCCCGCGGCGAGCCGGCGCGGGGTCGCGCCCGGGGCCGGTCCGGTGGCGGGGGCGAACTCCAGGGCGTCGTCGCCCTCGGCGTCGGTCACCCACGCCACCCAGTCCTCGCCCTCCGTACGGAAGGCGCGCGGCAGCCGGGCGCGTACGCCGGGCCGCGCGGCCAGGGCGCGGGCGGGGCCGGAGCGGTGGGTGACCCAGTGGACGGCGCCGCGCACGGAGACGGCGCTGCCGCGCGCGCCGTGGTCGGGGGACGCGGCCCCGAACCAGCGGGCGGCGTCCACCGGGTAGGGCTGCAGGTCCACGCGCGGCCCGCCGAGCCGCACGTCGAGCCGCCTGGGCTCGGCGCCCTCCAGGTCGTCGAGGAGCCACAGTTCGCCGGCGCTGGAGTAGACGACCCGGCTGCCGTCGGTGGCGGCGTAGCGGGCGTAGAAGCCGTCGAGCGGTGTGTGCCGGCGCAGGTCGGAGCCGTCGGCGAGGGAGGAGTAGAGCGCGCCGGTGCCCTCGTGGTCGGAGAGGAACGCGATCCTCTCCGAGGTTCCCTGCTCCGCTCGAACAGGGGGGACCCCCGTCGCCACCCACAGCGGGCACTCGATGTTCCCGTCCAGCCCTTCGTGCAGCCGTACGAACTCGCCGACGCCTTCTTCGCCTTCGGCGGAACGGTCGATCCACAACTTGCCCGCCGTACCGCCCCGGTAGCGCTTCCACCAGGCGGCCTCGCGGCCCATCGGCGCCGAGAGCAGGACGGTGTGCGGCCCGAAGGCGACGTCGCCGACCGGCCCGTACGGCAGGGTGGTGGCCGGTCCGCCGTCGAGCGGGACGGCGCGCAGCCAGGTGCGGCGCAGGCTGGGCTGGCCCTGGGTGCTGAGCGCGAGGACCTGTCCGTCAGGGGTCCAGCCGCACACGTGGGTCTTCCAACTGCCCCAGTGGGTCAGCCGCTTGGCGGGGCCACCGGCGACCGGCGCGATGTGGACCTCGGGTGCGCCGTCGCGGGTGGAGGTCCAGGCGAGGGTGCTGCCGTCGGGCGAGATGCGCGGGTGACTCACCGGCACGTTGTCGGCGCTGACCCGCCAGGCCCGGCCACCGTCGAGGGGCGCGAGCCACACGTCGTCCTCGGCGGTGAAGGCGACCAGGTCGCCGTGCGGGTGCGGGAACCGGAGATACCCGAGATACGCAGAGGATCCTGCCGAACCCGTCGCTGTCGACTCAGTCACCCGCTCACCATAAGCACCGTACGAAGTCCGTGAACCCGGTTTCGGATCACTTGCCTTCCACCGGCCAGCAGGTCGGGTCGCCCTTGCACCAGATCGTCCGGGTGACCGTGACGGTGGGGCCGGGCTGCCGGCCGTGCGAGGGCCGGTAGGTGACCGGTGGCTTGTACGTCGGCCCGGGCCTGGCCTTGCAGTTGCCGAGGCCCTTGACGTGGAACCACTGTTTGCCGCCGACCTTGGCGACCAGGTCGCCGCGTACGCAGGCACCGTCGACGGCCTTGGTGACCTTGCCGGTGACGGTGATCTTGCGGCCGTCCTTCGTCTGGCCCTGGCAGTCGACCGAGACGACCGTGCTCTCGGACGGCGAGGCGGTCTTCCCGGGCGTGTGGCCCTTGTTGCCGTAATGGCCGGTGCAGCTGAGCCAGTTCACGTCGACGTGCTGCCGTTTGAGCTCGGCCGTCGCCGTCAGGTCGGTGGTGTACGCCACCGTCGCCGTGTTCAGATCACCCGGCTCGCACGCCACGACACCGCCCACGGCGAGCACCACGAGCCCTGCCACTGCCGCCGCCCGCGTCCCGCGGGGCCGACGCGAAATCCACCTCGATGCCCCCATGCACGGCAGCCTGCCACCGAGACCGGCGGGGCGGTAGAGGGCATATGGCCACTCACCTGTTCGACCACTTCACCCTTGAGTGGCCCTGCGGCCCCGGCCGACCGTGGCTCGACCGGAGGTGCGGCGAGGTCGGCCGGGGCGCGTCGCCGTCAGGTGCGCAGCAGCAGCCACTCCTGGAGCTCCACGAGGTTGCCCTCGGGGTCCTTGAGGTGGGCGACGAGCATGCGCTCGCTCATGGGGGCCGGGCCGTGGATCAGGGTGGCGCCGCGGGAGGTGATCTCCGCGCAGTAGGTGTCGAGGTCGTCCACGCGCAGCACCACCAGGGAGCGGTGGCCGGTCGCCGTGTCGCCCAGTTCGCCGAGGACCTCGGCCATGACCGTGCGGTCCTGCAGCGCGATTCCCGCGGAGCCTATGTGCGGGCTGAACTTCTCGTAGGGACCCTCGGTCGCCCCGGACTGGGGCTTGAGGCCGAGGACTTCGGCGTAGAAGTGGTAGCAGGCGGCGAAGTCGGTGACGAGCAGCCGGACCTGTGCGAGTTCCACGGTGTCTTCCCCCAGGGGGTCAGGACCAGCGTCCGGTACGGCCCAGGAGGAGGGCCGCCGCCGCGGTCCCGGCGGTCGATGTACGCAGCACGGTAGCCCCCAGGACGTACACCTTGGCACCCGCATCGTGAAACAGCGCCAACTCGTCACGGGAGACGCCGCCTTCAGGACCGACGACCAACACGATCTCGCCATCGGTGGGGAGTTCGGCGGTGGCGAGGGGCGCGGAGCCGTACTCGAAGTCGGAGTGGAGGACGGCGGCGAAGTCGGCTTTGGCGAGAAGTGCGGCAACCTGCTTGGTCGTCGCCGCGTCCGCGATCTCGGGGAAGCGGACCCGGCGGGACTGCTTGCCGGCCTCGCGGGCGGTGGCCCGCCACTTGCCGAGCGCCTTCAGACCGCGGTCGCCCTTCCACTGGGTGATGCAGCGCGCGGCCTGCCACGGCACGATCGCGTCGACACCGACCTCGGTCATGGTCTCGACGGCCACCTCGCCGCGGTCGCCCTTGGGCAGGGCCTGGACGACGGTGATCCGCGGGGACCCCTCCGGCTCCTCGTCCACCGTGCTCATGTGCACGATCAGCCGGTCCTTGCCCTCGGTGCCGATCACGTCGCACACCGCGTAACGCCCGGCGCCGTCGGTGAGGACGACCTCCTCCCCGGGCTGGAGCCGCTTCACGGAGACCGCGTGCCGCCCCTCGGGCCCGTCGAGGACGTACTGCCCGCCGCCGCCGGCGCGGAAGTGCTCGACGACGAAGACGGGCGCCGTCATCGCGGATCACCACCGGTCACGGGAGAGGCCGACAACGCTGTCCGGGCCTCGGCGAGTTCGGCCGCCAGGATCTCCACCAGCTGCCCGGCCGGCAGCTCGCGGGCCATCCGGTGGCCCTGGCCCGCCCACAGGGCCATGCCCTGCGCGTCACCGGCCTTGGCTGCGGCCTTGCGCAGCGGCGAGGTCAGGTGGTGGACCTCGGGGTAGGCGGCGGGGGCGTACGGGCCGTGCTCGCGCAGGAAGCGGTTGACCAGGCCGCGGGCCGGGCGGCCGGAGAACGCGCGGGTCAGCTCCGTGCGGGCGAACAGGGGGTTGGTCAGCGCCTGCTTGTGCAGCACGTTCGCGCCGGACTCGGGGGTGGCGAGGAACGCGGTGCCGAGCTGGGCCGCGCTCGCGCCCGCCGCGAGGACCGCGGCGATCTGGCTGCCGCGCATGATGCCGCCGGCGGCGACGACCGGGATGTCCACGGTCTCGCGGATCTGGGCGATGAGGGAGAGCAGTCCGGTGCCGGAGCCGTCGCTCTCCTTGATGTCCCGGTGGGTGCCCTGGTGACCGCCGGCCTCCACGCCCTGCGCGATCACCACGTCGGCGCCGGCCCGCTGCACCGCGAGGGCCTCCTCGGCGGTGGTCGCGGTGACCAGGGTGAGGGTGCCGACGCGGCGCAGGGAGTCCAGCGCGTCGCGGGTCGGCACGCCGAAGTGGAAGGAGACCACCGGCACCGGGTTGTCGAGCAGGACCGCGAGCTTGGCGTCGTAGCCGTCGTCGCGGCCGCTGTCCGGGTCGCCGAGCTCGGTCTCGTACCAGGCGGCCTCGCCGGCCAGCTGGTTGGCGTAGAGCTCCACGGCGCCGGACTCGGCGTACTCCGGCTGCGGCATGAACACGTTCACGCCGAAGGGGCGGTTCGTGAGCCCCCGCAGCTGCTTGATCTCCTGGTACATCCCGTCGGCGGTCTTGTACCCGGCGGCGAGGAACCCGAGACCGCCCGCCTCGGACACGGCGGCGGCGAGCTGCGGCACGGAGACACCGCCCGCCATGGGGGCCTGCACGATCGGCTGGGGGAAGAGATCGGTCAGTGCGGAGGACATGACCGCATGTTGTCACGTCCCCCGAACAAGTCCGAATCCGGCCGTCCGATGGCATACGCCACCGGCAAGCCGGGCCTCCGGGCGCCCCGCGGCCGTCGGCTCGGTGGACGGCCGCCGGACCCCCCGGCGGCCGTACTCGCCCGCGTCAGCGGCCGTTGAAGGCGTCCTTCAGCCGGGAGAACAGACCCTGCTGGCCCGGCTGGAACTGGCCCTGCGGGCGCTCCTCGCCGCGCAGCTTGGCCAGCTCGCGGAGCACGCGTTCCTGCTCGGGGTCGAGCTTGCTCGGGGTCTGGACCTCGACGTGGACGATGAGGTCACCGCGTCCGCCGCCGCGCAGGTGCGTGACGCCCCGCCCGTGCAGCGGGATCGACTGGCCGGACTGGGTGCCCGGGCGGATGTCGACCTCTTCGAGCCCGTCCAGGGTCTCCAGCGGGACCTTGGTGCCGAGGGCCGCCGCCGTCATCGGGATCGTGACCGTGCAGTGCAGGTCGTCACCGCGCCGCTGGAACATGGCGTGCGGCAGCTCGTGGATCTCGACGTACAGGTCACCGGCGGGACCGCCGCCGGGGCCGACCTCGCCCTCGCCGGCCAGCTGGATGCGCGTGCCGTTGTCGACACCGGCCGGGATCTTCACCGTCAGGGTGCGACGCGAGCGGACGCGGCCGTCGCCGGCGCACTCAGGACACGGCGTCGGCACGACCGTGCCGAAGCCCTGGCACTGAGGGCAGGGACGCGAGGTCATGACCTGGCCCAGGAAGGACCGGGTCACCTGCGACACCTCACCGCGGCCGCGGCACATGTCGCACGTCTGGGCGGAGGTGCCCGGCGCCGCGCCCTCACCGTTGCAGGTGTTGCAGACGACCGCCGTGTCGACCTGGATGTCCTTCGTGGTGCCGAAGGCCGCCTCGTCGAGTTCGACCTCGATCCGGATCATGGCGTCCTGGCCCCGGCGGGTGCGCGAGCGCGGCCCGCGCTGCGACGCCGTGCCGAAGAACGCGTCCATGATGTCGGAGAAGTTGCCGAAGCCACCGGCCCCGAAGCCGCCCGCGCCGGCGCCGCCGGCCTGCGAGAGCGGGTCGCCGCCGAGGTCGTAGACCTGCTTCTTCTGCGGGTCCGACAGCACCTCGTAAGCGGCGTTGATCTCCTTGAACCGCTCCTGGGTCTTCGGATCCGGATTGACGTCCGGGTGCAGCTCGCGCGCGAGCCGACGGAACGCCTTCTTGATCTCATCCTGCGACGCGTCGCGGCGCACGCCGAGAACGGCGTAGTAGTCCGTGGCCACTTACGACTCCGCCAGGATCTGTCCGACGTACCGTGCCACTGCGCGTACCGCTCCCATCGTTCCCGGGTAATCCATGCGGGTCGGTCCGACCACGCCGAGCTTGGCGACTGCCTCGCCGCCCGAACCGTAGCCGACCGACACCACGGACGTGGAGTTGAGTCCCTCGTGGGCGATCTCGTGACCGATGCGCACGGTCATGCCCGAATCCTTCGCCTCGCCCAGCAACTTGAGGAGCACGACCTGCTCCTCGAGCGCTTCGAGCACTGGCCGGATGGTGAGGGGAAAATCATGGCCGAAACGGGTGAGATTGGCGGTGCCGCCGATCATCAGCCGCTCCTCGTTCTCTTCGACGAGCGTCTCCAGGAGGGTGGAGAGCACCGTCGTGACCGTGCCGCGATCCTCGATCTCGAAGGCTTCCGGCAGGTCCTCGACCAGCCGCGGCACGTCCGTGAAGCGGCGGCCCGCGACCCGGCTGTTGAGCCGCGCCCGCAGATCCGCCAGGGACGCCTCCCCGAAGGGCGCCGGGCAGTCGACCATCCGCTGCTCGACCCGGCCGGTGTCCGTGATCAGTACGAGCATCACCCGGGCGGGCGCGAGCGACAGGAGCTCCACGTGCCGCACGGTGGACCGGGTCAGCGAGGGGTACTGCACGACGGCGACCTGCCGGGTGAGCTGCGCGAGCAGCCGCACCGTCCGCGCCACGACGTCGTCGAGGTCGACGGCCCCGTCGAGGAAGTTCTGGATCGCGCGCCGCTCGGGGGCGCTCATCGGCTTGACGCCGGCGAGCTTGTCGACGAACAGCCGGTAGCCCTTGTCGGTGGGAATCCGCCCCGCGCTGGTGTGCGGCTGGGCGATGTACCCCTCGTCCTCCAGGGCCGCCATGTCGTTGCGGACGGTCGCCGGGGACACGCCGAGGCTGTGCCGCTCGGTGAGCGCCTTCGACCCGACCGGCTCCTCGGTGCCGACATAGTCCTGGACGATGGCGCGCAACACCTGAAGCCTGCGTTCACTCAGCATCCGCGCACACCTCCAGCGAATTGTCCCCTTGGCGCCTTGCCTGGCACTCTGCGCGTGCGAGTGCCAGCATTCCCCGCCCAGTGTACGGCGGTGGGGTACGCCCCGGGCAAGGCCGGAGCGGTGCCGTCGTGCCCGGCGGGGTGGTCACCGCTAGCGTCGCCGTATGACGGTGACTTGGGAAGAGCTGGGGTGGGAGCGGGTGGCCGGCGGGGTCGGCCGGTGCCGGTTGCCGGGCTGGGACTGCACGGCGGGCCTGATCCTCGGGGAGGGCACGGCGCTGGTGGTGGACGCCGGGTCGAGCCTTGTGGAGGGCGCACGGTTGCGTGCGCAGGCGCAGGAGCTGGCCGGCCGCCGTGTGACCCATCTCGCGCTCACGCATCCCCACTTCGACCATGTCTTCGGGGCGGCGGCGTTCGCGGGGGCCGAGGTGTTCGGGGCGGTGGGGATCGACTCGGTGTTCGCCCACGAGCGCGAGGAACTTCGCCGGGACGCGGTCGGCAACGGCCTGGACGCCCGGCTCGCGGACGAGGCCCTGGAGGCGCTGGTCGCGCCCCGCCACCACGTCAGCGGCGAGTGGACGCTCGACCTCGGCGGCGGCCGTCAGGCGCTGCTGGCGAACGTCGGCCCGGGGCACACGGCCCACGATCTCGTGGTGCTGGTGCCGGGCGACCCGGAGGTGGTGTTCTGCGGCGACCTGGTCGAGGAGTCCGGCGAGCCGCAGGCGGGTCCCGACGCCGTGCCGTCCCGGTGGCCGGACGCGCTGGACCGCCTCCTCTCGCTGGGCGGCGAGGACGCGTTGTACGTGCCCGGTCACGGAGCGGTGGTGGGCGCGGCGTTCGTGCGGCGGCAGCGCGACGAGCTGGCGGCGCGTTTCGGCGTGTCGTGATCGGCGCCCGGCGCTTTCTCCTATCGTCATCCGAATGCGCCAGTACTCGCCGGACCTGACCCCGCCCTGGAAGAAGCCCGAGCCGGTGCCCGAGGTCCCGGCGGACCCCGGCCTGGTGGTGGAGGAGCCCGGGACCGGATTCTGCGGCGCGGTGATCCGCTGCGAGGCGGGCACGGTCACCCTGGAGGACCGCTTCGGCAAGCACCGGGTGTTCCCGCTGGAGCCGCGGGGCTTCCTGCTGGAGGGCCGCGTGGTGACGCTGGTACGGCCGTCGTCGGCTCCGGTACGTGCCACCCGCACCGCTTCCGGTTCGGTCGCCGTCCCCGGCGCACGCGCGCGGGTCGCCCGCGCCGGGCGCATCTACGTGGAGGGCCGGCACGACGCCGAGCTGGTCGAGAAGGTGTGGGGCGACGACCTGCGCATCGAGGGCGTGGTGGTGGAGTACCTGGAGGGCGTCGACGACCTGCCGTCGATCGTGTCCTCCTTCGCGCCGGGCCCGGACGCACGCCTGGGCGTGCTCGTGGACCACTTGGTGCCGGGCACGAAGGAATGGCGCATCGCCCAGTCGGTGACCAGCGAACACGCGCTCGTGGTCGGCCACCCGTACATCGACATCTGGGAGGCGGTGAAGCCGGCGTCCCTGGGGATTCCGGGTTGGCCGCGGGTCCCGCACGGCCGGGACTGGAAGACGGGCGTGTGCCGGGCCCTGGGCTGGCCGGAGAACACGGGGGCGGCGTGGCAGGCGATCCTGTCGCGGGTGAGCTCCTACAAGGACCTGGAGCCCGAGCTGCTGGGGCGGGTGGAGGAACTGATCGACTTCGTCACGGGTAGCGGTGCGGCCTGATGTTCTCGTAGATGCCGAACTCGCTGGTCTCGACCTCGATCCCCAGGGGCTCCAAGGGTGTGCGGTCGCCGAACCCGGTGATCCGCCGACACCGGTAGTCCGCGTCGTCGCCGCTGCCTGTCGGCTCGGTGAGAAGTACGCACTGCGCCATGAAAGGGTCGATGATCGAGTAGGCGGGTACCTGCGCTGCGGCGCAGATCGAGCGCCTGACCCCGTAGTCTCGCTCGACGCCGGTCGGGGAGACGACCTCGACCAGGACCGTGCATCAGATCCGGACTGCGCGACATCACGATCTCCCCCCGCAGGAGCTCGACCCTGACGCCCTCGGGCGGCTCGAACTCCTCCAGGAACTTGATCATCTGGCTGTCGTTCACGGCGGCACCCTACGAACCGGAGCGGGGACCGAACCGAGCCCTCGCACCGATTCACCCGCTGGGGTGATCAATCCACCAGGTCCCGCACCACGGCGTCCGCCAGCAGCCGCCCCCGCAGCGTGAGCACGGCGCGTCCCTCCTCGTACGGTCGCTCCTGGAGGAGGCCGTCCGCCAGGGCGCGGCGGGACGCCGCGAGGCCCTCCGCGCGCAGCAGGTCCAGCGGTGCGCCCTCGCGGAGCCGCAGTTCCAGCAGGATGCGCTCCACCCGGCGGTCCTCGTCCGACAGGAGCTCGCGGCCCGCGCCCGGGGTCCGCCCGGACGCCAGCGCCGCCGCGTACGCCCCGGGGTGCTTCACGTTCCACCAGCGGACGCCGCCGACGTGGCTGTGGGCACCCGGCCCCGCGCCCCACCAGTCCGCGCCCCGCCAGTACAGCTCGTTGTGCAGGCAGCGGCCCGCTTCCGAGGTGGCCCAGTTGGAGACCTCGTACCAGTCGAAGCCCGCCGCCGAGAGGGCCTCCTCGGCGATCAGGTACCGGTCCGCGTGGACGTCGTCGTCCGTCATCGGGACCTCGCCCCGGCGGATCCGGCGGGCCAGCTGCGTGCCCTCCTCGACGATCAGGGCGTACGCCGAGACGTGGTCCGGGCCCGCGCCGAGCGCCGCGTCCAGCGAGGCCCGCCAGTCGTCGTCGGACTCCCCCGGCGTGCCGTAGATCAGGTCCAGGTTCACGTGCTCGAAGCCCGCCGCACGGGCCTCGGCCACGCACGCCTCGGGGCGTCCGGGAGTGTGCGTGCGGTCGAGGATCCTCAGCACGTGCTGCTTCGCGCTCTGCATGCCGAAGGAGATCCGGTTGAAGCCGCCCTCCCGCAACGTCGTGAGGTACGCCGGATCCACCGACTCCGGGTTCGCCTCCGTCGTGACCTCCGCGTCCGCCGCGAGGCCGAACTCGTCGCGGATCGCCCCCAGCATCCGTACGAGATCGCCGGCGGCCAGCAGCGTGGGCGTACCGCCGCCGACGAACACCGTGCGGACCTCGCGCGGATCGTCGCCCAGCACCTTGCGCGCCAGGCGGATCTCGTCGATGAGCGTGTCCGCGTAGTTGTCGCGGGAGGCGAGGACGCCGCCCGTGCCGCGCAGCTCGGTGGCGGTGTAGGTGTTGAAGTCGCAGTAGCCGCAGCGGGTCGCGCAGTACGGCACGTGCAGGTAGAAGCCGAGGGGCCGGTCGGCGGCCCCGGCGAGCGCGGATACGGGCAGCGCGCCGTCGGCGGGGACGGGCTCGCCGTCGGGAAGTGCGGAGGGCATGTCCTCCATTGTCCAGCACCGGCACAGGTGCCCGTTTTCCTGGCCCCACGCGCGCGTGCCCGTCCTCCCTACCCACGCGCGCGTGCCTCCTCGACCGGCCCACGCGCGCGTGCCCGTGACGCCGGCCGGAGCGCCTCGCCCGGAGCTACGTCGAGGGCGACAACTGCTCCGCCTGGAGCACCAGCAGGGCCAGGTCGTCCTCCGGCGCGCCGCCGCCGAACTCGTGCACCAGCCGCCGGATCCGCTCCGCGATCAGCTCGGCGCTCAGTCCCACGCAGCCGGCGAGCGCCTGCGCGAGCCCGTCGCCGTCGTCGAACTGGCGGATGCCGTCGCGGCGCTCGGTGACACCGTCGGTGACGCACAGCAGGCTGTCGCCGGGCCGCAGCTCGATCGTCTCGCTGGTGTACGTGGCGTCCTCGACGACGCCGAGGAGCGTCTGCGGCTGCGCGGCCGTGCTGACCTCGCCGTCGGGCCCGAGGAGCAGCGGGAGCGGGTGTCCGGCGGAGGCCAGGGTGCAGCGGACGCCGCCCGCGAAGGGGGCCAGCTCACCGTAGAGGAGGGAGAGGAAACGGGTCTGCGGGCCGTCGCCGTGGGCCACGGGACGGCCGCCGGCGGCCACCAGCGCGCGGGCCGCCGCGTCCGCGGCCTCCGTGGCGTCGTCGAGGAGGAGCTGGTTGAGGCGGTCGAGGACGTCGGCGACCCGGTAGCCCTCGCGGGCCAGCAGCCGCAGCCAGGGCCGGGCCAGGCCGATCACCACGGCGGCCTCGGGGCCCTTGCCCTGCACGTCACCGACGGCGAAGCACCAGCGGCCGTCGCCCGCCGGGAAGAGGTCGTAGAAGTCGCCGCTCGGGCCGCCCTTGTCGCAGGGCTCGTAGACGAGCGCGCTGCTCAGCCCCGGGATCTCGGCGACCGCGCCGGGCAGCAGCCCGCGCTGCAGGACGGCGCTGATGGTGGCCTGGCGGGCGTACTGGCGGGCCGCGCCGATGGCCAGCGCCACCCGGCGGCCGAGGTCCTCGACGAGCCCGGTGATCTCGTCGGGGAAACGCAGCAGCCCGCACCGCCCGATGACCAGTGTGCCCAGCGGGCGGCCGCCCGCGATCAGCCGGTACGCGAGTGCCGTACCGGCGCTGCCCTGCGGGCCGAGCGCCTCGCCGGGCCAGGGGTAGGGCTCGGGTCCGGACCGTAACCCGCCGTCCCGGGGCCGGGGCGGGTCCTTCTCCAGGGTCCGGCGCAGTTCCTCGATGCGGTTCTCGCTGGCGTGCCAGACCCGGGCCAGCCGCGGCCCGACCGCGCCGGCACTGTCGCCCCACCCGCCGCCACCGCCGCCTCCGGTTCCGGCTCCGCTCCAGCGGGGTGCGCCCCAGCGCCCGGTCGACTCGTCCTCCAGCCACACCGCGCACCAGTCGGCGAGCCGCGGCACGATCAGCTGGCCGGTGAGCGCGGCGACCAGGCTCTCGTCGAGCTGTCCGGCGAGCAGGTCGGAGGCCTCGGCGAGGAAGGACAGCGCGCCCCGGCCCAGCCAGTCCCGGTCGCGCTCGGCGCGCTGCGGATCGGGGGCGAGGAGTTCGGCGACCCGCAGCGAGTCCGCGCCCGGCGCGACGCCGTTCGCGCCCCCGTCGGCGGTCAGCCGCGCCCACACGGTCTTGGCGCCGCTGCGGTAGGTGACGCCCCAGGACTCGGCGAGGGTGGCGACGAGGCGCAGGCCGCGGCCGTACTCCGCGCTCTCGTGCGCCGCGTCGGCGCCGTGGTCCCGGGGTGGCCGTGAGGGGTGGTGGTCGGCGACCTCGACGACGACCGCCCCGGTGTCCTCCTCCAGCCGGCAGGTCAGCTCGATGTCGGTGCCCGCGTGCACGACCGCGTTGGTGACGAGTTCGCTGACGGCGACCATGGTGTCGTCGGCGAGCCGGGGGGCGTACGCGAGGCCGAGGTCCGTCCACCCGGTGAACGCCTCGCGGACCAGCGCGCGGGCGGATCCCGGCGCGAGGGGGCTTCCGTGCAGGGTCGCGCGCACCTCAGTACGCTCCCCCGCGCCGCGGTGCGCGGGCGCATCACGGCCCCGGGAAATGGTCTCCCGTTGCGTGGGTATGGCCCCCATTGCCAGCTCCCCGAGCAGTTCGCACGAATACGCCTCGATCGATGCGGACAGAGTGACAGACTGGCTGCGCCCATAAGCACCGAGTTACCGAAGTGGGCCGCCATGAGTGAGAACAGTGCAACACGTGTGCTCGAAGTCGGACAGAATCTTGAACAAGTACGAGCATCCGAACTGCGCCCTCTGCTCGCCGCGATGACCGCGGCCCGGGACGGCGACTTCACCAAGGTGGCGGAGTCGGGGCACGGCATCGTCGCCGAACTCGCCGCGCTCTTCAACCAGATCATCGACCGCAGCACGCACTTCAACACGGAAGTGCAGCGCGTGAAGCGGGACCTGGTGCGGCACGGCCGGCTCGACGAGCGGCTGTCGGCCAGCCCGGGGCAGGGCGCCTGGACGTCCCGGGTCAGCGACGTCAACCAGATACTGGACGCGCTGGTGGCCCCGGCCGCCAACGCCACGCGCGTACTGGACGCGGTGGCCGGCGGCGACCTGACCCAGCGCGTCGATCTGCACGACGGCAGCCGCCAGTTGCGCGGTGATCTGCGGCGGCTGGGCCGGGCCGTGAACAAGATGGTCGACCAGTTGTCCCTGTTCACCGGTGAGGTCACCCGGGTGGCCCGGGAGGTCGGCACCGAGGGGCGGCTCGGCGGGCGGGCCAAGGTGCAGCGGCTGTCGGGCAGCTGGCGGGACGTGACCGAGGCGGTCAACACGATGGCCGCCCGGCTGACCGCGCAGGTCCGCGACATCGCGCTGGTGACCACGGCGGTGGCCCGCGGCGACCTGACGCGCACGGTCACCGTCGAGGCGACCGGTGAGCTGCTGGAGCTGAAGCTCACCGTCAACACGATGGTGGACCAGCTGTCCGCCTTCGCCGACGAGGTGACCCGGGTGGCCCGCGAGGTCGGCACCGAGGGACAGCTGGGCGGTCGCGCCCAGGTGCGGGGAGTGTCGGGCGTCTGGAAGGACCTCACCGACAACGTCAACTTCATGGCGTCGAACCTGACTTCGCAGGTCCGCAACATCGCCCAGGTGACGACCGCGGTGGCCAACGGCGACCTCAGCCAGAAGATCACGGTCGACGCGCGGGGCGAGATCCTGGAGCTGAAGTCGACCGTCAACACCATGGTCGACCAGCTCTCCGCCTTCGCCGACGAGGTCACCCGGGTGGCCCGCGAGGTCGGCACCGAGGGCAACCTCGGCGGACGCGCCCAGGTGCGGGGAGTGTCGGGCGTCTGGAAGGACCTCACCGACAACGTCAACTTCATGGCGGACAACCTGACTTCACAGGTGCGGAACATCGCCCTGGTGTCGACCGCCGTCGCCCAGGGCGACCTCGGCAAGAAGATCACGGTGGAGGCGAAGGGCGAGATCCTGGAGCTGAAGTCGACCATCAACACCATGGTCGACCAGCTCTCCGCCTTCGCCGACGAGGTCACCCGGGTGGCCCGCGAAGTCGGCACCGAGGGCAACCTGGGGGGGCAGGCGCAGGTGCGGGGCGTGTCGGGGGTGTGGATGGACCTCACCGACAACGTGAACTTCATGGCGTTGAACCTGACCTCCCAGGTCCGCAACATCGCGCAGGTGACGACCGCCGTCGCGAACGGGGACCTGTCGAAGAAGATCACGGTCGACGCCCGCGGCGAGATCCTGGAGCTCAAGGACACCGTCAACACGATGGTGGAGCAGCTGCGCGCCTTCGCCGACGAGGTGACCCGCGTGGCCCGCGAGGTCGGCACCGACGGGCGGCTGGGCGGGCGGGCCCAGGTGCAGGGGGTCTCCGGGGTCTGGCGGGACCTGACCGACAACGTCAACTACATGGCGGACAACCTCACTTCGCAGGTGCGGAACATCGCCCAGGTGGCGACGGCGGTGGCGCAGGGCGACCTGTCGAAGAAGATCGACGTGGACGCGCGCGGCGAGATCCTGGAGCTGAAGACCACCATCAACACGATGGTGGACACGCTGTCCTCCTTCGCCGACGAGGTGACCCGAGTGGCCCGCGAGGTCGGCACCGAGGGCCAACTGGGCGGCCAGGCACGGGTGGAGGGCGTGTACGGCACCTGGAAGCGCCTGACGACGAACGTGAACGAACTCGCCCTGAACCTGACCACCCAGGTCCGCGCCATCGCCGAGGTGGCCTCCGCGGTGGCCCAGGGCGACATGTCCCGCTCCATCACGGTGGAGGCGCGCGGCGAGGTCGCCGAGCTGAAGGACAACATCAACCTGATGGTGTCCAACCTGCGCGAGACCACCCGGGCGAAGGACTGGCTGGAGTCCAACCTGGCCCGCCTGGCGGCGCTGATGCAGGGCCACCGGGACCTCATGGAGGTCGCCGACCTGATCCTGCGCGAGCTGACCCCGCTGGTGAACGCCCAGTACGGCGCGTTCTTCCTGGCCGAGCAGGACGAGGACGGCTCCTCGCTGCCCACCACGGTCCCGGCGAAGGGGCTGGCCTTC
This sequence comes from Streptomyces sp. NPDC054794, assembly GCF_053611585.1. NCBI lineage: Bacteria > Bacillati > Actinomycetota > Actinomycetes > Kitasatosporales > Streptomycetaceae > Streptomyces > Streptomyces sp. NPDC054794. Next base: position 57,862 of record NZ_JBSHAQ010000033.1, read on the forward strand.
ATCGCGGGCTACGGCGCGGCGCAGGGCGCGACCGTGGAGACGGGCGGGCTGCCGGTGCACGGGCTGGTCCGCCAGGCGGCCCGGGAGAAGAAGCGCATCCTGGTGGAGGAGGCGCCGCCGGACTACATCAAGATCAACAGTGGGCTCGGGGAGGCCGCCCCCACGACCATCGTCATCATCCCGATCCTCTTCGAGGACACGCTCCTCGGCGTGATCGAGCTGGCCTCCTTCTCCCGCTTCTCCGATGTGCACCTGGCGTTCTTCGACCAGTTCGTGAACACCATCGGCGTCGCCATCAACACGATCATCGCCAACTCCCGTACCGAGTCGCTGCTCGGCGAGTCCCAGCGGCTGGCGATGCAGCTCCAGGAGCGCTCGGACGAACTCCAGAAGCAGCAGGCGGAGTTGCAGCACTCCAACGCCGAACTGGAGGAGAAGGCGGCGCTGCTGGCGACCTCGTCGCAGTACAAGTCGGAGTTCCTGGCGAACATGTCGCACGAGCTGCGGACGCCGCTGAACTCGCTGCTGATCCTGGCCAGGCTGCTCTCCGACAACCCGGACGGCCGGCTGTCCGAGCAGGAGGTGCAGTTCGCGACGACGATCCACCGATCGGGATCCGATCTGCTCCAGCTGATCAACGACATCCTGGACCTGTCGAAGATCGAGGCGGGCCGGATGGACGTACGCCCGAAGCGGCTGCCGCTGATCAAACTGCTGGACTACGTCCACGCGACCTTCCGCCCGCTCACCCTGGACCGGGGGCTCTCCTTCGAGGTGTCGGTCGGCGAGGACGTCCCGCGCGAGATGTACTCGGACGAGCAGCGCCTCCAGCAGATCCTGCGCAACCTCCTCTCCAACGCGACCAAGTTCACCGCGACCGGCCGGGTGGAGCTGCGGGTGAGCCGCCTGAAGGACCCCGAGCACCACTACGTCCGCGACAGCGACGAGGTGGTCGCGTTCGCGGTGTCCGACACGGGCATCGGGATCGCCGCCGACAAACTCCCGGTCATCTTCGAGGCGTTCCAGCAGGCCGACGGCACGACCAACCGCAAGTACGGCGGCACCGGCCTCGGCCTGTCCATCAGCCGGGAGATCGCGGGCCTGCTGGGCGGCCGGATCGTCGCGGAGAGCGAGCCCGGCAAGGGCTCCACCTTCACGCTGTACGTCCCGGTGGCCAGCCCCGGCCACGCGGCGACCGGACCCGTGCCGGCGGACCGTACGACCTTCGCGATCCCCGAACAGCCGGCCTCCGAGCCCTTCCCGTCGGCCCACGAAACGGAAGAGGCCTGGCCCGTGCCCCCGAAGCTGGAGGCGTGGCAGTCGGGCCGCGCGGGCCAGGTGCTGCCCGGGCGGCGGGTGCTGATCGTCGACGACGACATCCGCAACGTCTTCGCGCTCACCCATGTCCTGGGCCGCGTCGGCATGCCCGTGCTCTACGCGGAGAACGGCCGGGAGGGCATCGAGACCCTCGAACGCAACCCGGACGTCGAACTGGTCCTGATGGACATCATGATGCCGGAGATGGACGGCTACGAGACCATCTCCGCCATCCGCCGCACCCCGCGCTGGACCGGGCTGCCGATCGTCGCGCTCACCGCGAAGGCGATGCCCGGCGACCGGGACAAGTCCATCGCGCGCGGCGCGAACGACTACGTACCCAAACCGGTGGACGTCGACCGGCTGCTGACCGTGGTGTGCGGGCTGCTGGATCCCGAGAGCGCCGCGGTCGCGGAACCGGCCGAAGAGACGGAGACGGAGTGAGGCACCGTCACCATGAGCCCTGAGGCACCGACCGACGAGTGCGCCGGCATCCTCCTGGTCGACGACATGGAGGACAACCTGATCGCGCTGGAGGCCGTCCTGGCGTCGCTCAACGAGCCGCTCGTGCGGGCCCGTTCGGGCGAGGAGGCGATGAAGGCCCTGCTCCGGCGGCGCTTCGCCGTGGTCCTCCTCGACATCCGCATGCCGGGCATGGACGGCTTCGAGACGGCCGCCAACATCAAGCGCCTCGACCAGACCAAGGACGTCCCGATCATCTTCCTGACCGGCGCGGAGGACTCGGGCTACGCGTTCCGCGGCTACGCCACGGGCGCCGCCGACTACCTGACCAAGCCGTTCGACCCCTGGGTCCTGCGCGCCAAGGTCACCGTCTTCCTGGACCTGCACCGCAAGAACCACCAACTGGAACGCGTCCTGGCCCAGGAACAGTCCCACACCGACCAGGTGGCCACCCGCCTGGCCACCCTGGAAAAAACCCTGACCCCCGACACCCCGGACCTCCCGGAGGCCCGCCGCCAACTACAGGAACTCCAACAACTGGTGGAGTCGGTGCGGCGGCGGGGGGTGGGGCGCTAGCCGCGACGGCCCCGGAAGGCGCTCATGGCCTTCCGGGGCCGTCGGTGGGCGGGGGCCCGTGCGGGGTGTCCCGTGGGGGCTACGCCTCGCGGGTGCCCGCGTACATCTCGTCGATCAGGTGCTTGTACTCCCGTTCCACCACCGGGCGCTTCAGCTTCAGGCTGGGAGTGATCTCGCCGTGTTCGACGTCGAGGTCGCGCGGGAGGAGGCGGAACTTCTTGATGGTCTGCCAGCGCTGGAGGCCCTCGTTGAGCTGCTGGACGTACCCGCCGATCAGCTCGACCGTGGCGGGGGCGGCGACGACCTCGGCGTACGACTTGTCCGCCAGGCCGTTCTCCTTGGCCCAGTCGAGGATGGCGATCTCGTCGAGGGCGATGAGGGCGGTGCAGAAGTTCCGGTCGGCGCCGTGCACCAGGATGTTGGAGACGTACGGGCACACGGCCTTGAACTGGCCCTCGACCTCGGCCGGCGCGATGTACTTGCCGCCGGAGGTCTTGATCAGGTCCTTCTTGCGGTCGGTGATGCGCAGGTAGCCGTCGGGGGACAGCTCGCCGATGTCGCCGGTGTGGAACCAGCCGTCGGCCTCCAGGACCTCGGCGGTCTTCTCGGGCAGCCCGTGGTAGCCCTGCATGATGCCGGGGCCGCGCAGCAGGATCTCGCCGTCCTCCGCGATGCGCACCTCGCAGCCGGGCAGCGGCTTGCCGACCGTGCCGGTGCGGTAGGCCTCGCCGGGGTTGACGAAGGAGGCCGCGGAGGACTCGGTGAGGCCGTAGCCCTCCAGGATGTGCACGCCGGCGCCGGCGAAGAAGTAGCCGATCTCCGGCGCGAGGGCCGCGGAGCCGGAGACACAGGCGCGCAGCCGGCCGCCGAAGGCCTCGCGCAGCTTGGAGTAGACGAGGGCGTCGGCGACCTTGTGCTTGGCGCCGAGGCCGAAGGGCACGGTGGCCGTGCCGGTGCGGCGGAAGCTGTCCTGGCTGACCTTGGCGTACTCGCGGGCGACCTCGGAAGCCCACTGGAAGATCTTGAACTTGGCCCCTCCGCCGGCCCGGGCCTTGGCGGCGACGCCGTTGTAGACCTTCTCGAAGATGCGCGGGACGGCCGCCATGTACGTCGGCTGCACCACCGGCAGATTCTCGATGATCTTGTCGACGCGGCCGTCGACCGCGGTGACGTGCCCGACCTCGATCTGGCCGGAGGTGAGCACCTTGCCGAAGACGTGGGCCAGCGGCAGCCACAGGTACTGCACGTCGTCCGCGCCGACCAGGCCGGTCGCGGCGATGGCCTTGGCCATGTACGACCAGTTGTCCTGCGGGAGGCGGACACCCTTGGGCCGGCCGGTGGTGCCGGAGGTGTAGATGAGGGTGGCGAGCTGGTCCTTGGTGATCGCCCCGACCCGGTCCTTGATCAGCTCGGGGTTCTTCTCCAGGTACGCGGCGCCGCGCTGCTCCAGCTCGGCGAGGGTGAGCACCCAGTCGCCGGTCTCGACGCCGGCCGGGTCGATGACGACCACATGGGTCAGCTCGGGCAGCTCGGCGCGCTTCTCGACCGCCTTGGCGAGCTGGGCCGCGTCCTCGGCGATCAGCACCCGACTCTCGGAGTCGGAGAGGATGAACGCCGACTCGTCGGCGTTGGTCTGCGGGTAGACGGTGGTCGTGGCCGCGCCCGCGCACAGGATGCCGAGGTCCGCGAGGATCCACTCGACCCGGGTCGAGGAGGCGAGCGCGACGCGCTGCTCGGGCTGGACGCCCAGCTCGATGAGTCCCGCCGCGATCGCGTAGACCCGCTCGGCCGCCTGGCCCCAGCTCAGCGACTTCCACTCGTCCGGGCCCTGGCCGGAGGCCGGCGGCACCGGGTAGCGGTAGGCCTCGGCGTCCGGCGTGGCCGCGACGCGGTCCAGGAACAAGGTCGCCACGGACGGCGGACGATTCTCGATCAGGGTCTGTGTGTCGGTCACGACATCCTCCGGCGCCCGCGACGATGCGGCTGGCTCAGTGCGACTGGGTTCACTCACGGTGGTGGTGCGAATCTGTTGTTTAACTCGCGAGTAACTATCGAGCAGAGATCAGGGTAGAGCCCGACCGGCCGGTTCGTAAGAGGCGGCGGCCTGTCACTTCCTACAGAGAGCGACGCTACGCACGCGTAGGGGCCCGCCGCACTTTCGCACGGCGAGCCCCCGTTGCACCCGGTTTGCCGGTCCACCCCGCGCTTACTCGGGGTAACGCCTGGTTACTTCTTGCCCTTGCCGGACCCCGCGCTCTCGTCGCTGGACAGGACCGCGATGAAGGCCTCCTGCGGAACCTCCACCGAACCCACCATCTTCATCCGCTTCTTGCCTTCCTTCTGCTTCTCCAGCAGCTTCCGCTTACGGGAGATGTCACCGCCGTAGCACTTGGCGAGGACGTCCTTGCGGATGGCGCGGATGGTCTCGCGGGCGATGACCCGGGAGCCGATGGCGGCCTGGATGGGCACCTCGAAGGCCTGCCGCGGGATGAGCTCGCGCAGCTTGGCGACGAGCCGCACCCCGTACGCGTACGCGGCGTCCTTGTGGGTGATCGCCGAGAAGGCGTCCACCTTGTCGCCGTGCAGCAGGATGTCGACCTTGACCAGGCTGGAGGTCTGCTCGCCGGTGGGCTCGTAGTCCAGTGACGCGTAACCACGCGTCTTCGACTTCAGCTGGTCGAAGAAGTCGAAGACGATCTCGGCGAGCGGGAGGGTGTAGCGGATCTCGACCCGGTCCTCGGAGAGGTAGTCCATGCCGAGGAGGGTGCCGCGCCTGGTCTGGCACAGCTCCATGATCGAGCCGATGAACTCGGTCGGCGCCAGGATCGTGGCCCGCACGACCGGCTCGTACACCTCGCCGATCTTGCCCTCGGGGAATTCACTCGGGTTGGTGACGATGTGCTCGCTGCCGTCCTCCATGTTCACGCGGTAGACCACGTTGGGGGCGGTGGCGATCAGGTCGAGCCCGAACTCGCGCTCCAGGCGCTCCCGGATCACGTCGAGGTGCAGCAGGCCGAGGAAGCCGACGCGGAAGCCGAAGCCGAGGGCCGCGGAGGTCTCCGGCTCGTAGACCAGCGCGGCGTCGTTGAGCTGCAGCTTGTCGAGGGCCTCGCGCAGCTCCGGGTAGTCGGAGCCGTCCAGCGGATACAGACCCGAGAAGACCATGGGCTTCGGGTCCTTGTAGCCGCCGAGCGCCTCGGTGGCGCCCTTGGCCTGGCTGGTGACGGTGTCACCGACCTTGGACTGGCGGACGTCCTTCACACCGGTGATCAGGTAGCCGACCTCGCCGACGCCGAGGCCGTCGGCGGGCAGCATCTCCGGCGAGTTGGTGCCGATCTCCAGGAGCTCGTGGGTGGCACCGGTGGACATCATCCGGATGCGCTCACGCTTGTTGAGCTGGCCGTCGATGACACGGACGTACGTCACCACACCGCGGTACGAGTCGTACACGGAGTCGAAGATCATCGCGCGGGCGGGCGCGTCGGCGACACCCACCGGCGGCGGGATCTCCTTGACGGCCTTGTTCAGCAGCGCGTCGACGCCGAGGCCGGTCTTGGCGGAGACCTTGAGGACGTCCGCCGGGTCGCAGCCGACCAGGTTGGCCAGCTCCTCGGCGAACTTCTCGGGCTGCGCGGCCGGCAGGTCGATCTTGTTCAGTACGGGGATGATCGTGAGGTCGTTCTCCATCGCCAGGTAGAGGTTGGCGAGGGTCTGCGCCTCGATGCCCTGGGCGGCGTCGACCAGGAGGATGGTCCCCTCGCAGGCGGCGAGCGACCGCGAGACCTCGTACGTGAAGTCGACGTGCCCCGGGGTGTCGATCATGTTGAGGATGTGGGTCGTGCCCTGGTCGGGGCCCTCGGTCGGGGCCCAGGGCAGACGCACCGCCTGGGACTTGATCGTGATGCCGCGCTCGCGCTCGATGTCCATACGGTCGAGGTACTGAGCACGCATCTGCCGCTGCTCGACCACGCCGGTCAGTTGGAGCATCCGGTCGGCGAGCGTGGACTTGCCGTGGTCGATGTGCGCGATGATGCAGAAATTGCGGATCAGAGCCGGGGCGGTACGGCTCGGCTCGGGCACATTGTTAGGGGTCGCGGGCACGCAGGGTCCTGTCTCTTGAGGCGCCTTATGCCTCGGGTCGGATCGATACGTTGCCTCCATGGTCCCACGGGTGGGGACCGGGGACCGGTTTGGGCCACCGGACGAGCCCCTGGTAGCCTGGGTGGCTGTGCCTCATGCCCTCTCAGCGCGAGGCGCTTCTCTTAAGAAATCACCGGTACGGGACCCGCGCGGCCCCGTACCAGAACCTGAAAAGGCTCATTCGTGGCGAACATCAAGTCCCAGATCAAGCGGATCAAGACCAACGAGAAGGCCCGGCTGCGCAACAAGGCGGTCAAGTCTTCTCTGAAGACCGCGATCCGCAAGGCCCGCGAGGCCGCTGCCGCGGGTGACGTCGAGAAGGCCACCGAGTACCAGCGCGCTGCCGCGCGTCAGCTCGACAAGGCCGTCTCGAAGGGCGTCATCCACAAGAACCAGGCCGCCAACAAGAAGTCGGCGCTTGCCACCAAGGTCGCGTCCCTCAAGGGCTGACACTTGATTTGACGCCGGAGGGAACCGAGCGGGCCCTCTCTCATCCGCTCCCGTCCGGCACCCCAGGGTCCGCGCGCGGCCTGCGTTCGCCACGCGGGCGCGGATCCGAAAACTGAACCGAAGACCCCGGCACCACGCCCTTCCCCAGGGCCGGCGCCGGGGTCTTCGGCATGTGCGGAGCCCCTGGGGGCGGGCATCCATGAGGTCCGGCGGCGCGGGCTACATCCGGCCCCGGGATCTGGCTGCCCGGGCGATCGTCACCACGGCCTTCTCCAGGGCGTACTCGGGGTCGTCGCCGCCGCCCTTCACGCCCGCGTCGGCCTCGGCCACGGCGCGCAGGGCCACGGCGACACCGTCCGGCGTCCACCCCCGCATCTGCTGCCGCACCCGGTCGATCTTCCACGGCGGCATGCCGAGCTCCCGGGCCAGATCGGCCGGGCGGCCGCCGCGCGCGGACGACAGCTTCCCGATCGCCCGGACGCCCTGCGCCAGCGCGCTGGTGATCATCACCGGCGCGACCCCGGTGGACAGCGACCACCGCAGCGCCTCCAGCGCCTCCGCCGTACGCCCCTCGACCGCGCGGTCGGCGACCGTGAAGCTGGAGGCCTCGGCGCGCCCGGTGTAGTACCGCCCGACGACGGCCTCGTCGATCGTCCCCTCCACGTCGGCGACGAGCTGGGTCACGGCCGACGCCAGCTCCCGCAGATCGCTCCCGATGGCGTCCACCAGGGCCTGGCAGGCCTCGGGGGTGGCCGACCGCCCGGCGGTGCGGAACTCGCCGCGCACGAAGGCGAGCCGATCCGCCGGCTTGGTCATCTTCGGGCAGGCCACCTCCCGCGCGCCCGCCTTGCGCGCGGCGTCGAGCAGCCCCTTGCCCTTGGCCCCGCCCGCGTGCAGCAGCACCAGGGTGATCTCCTCGGCGGGCGCCCCGAGATACCCCTTCACGTCCTTGATCGTGTCGGCCGACAGATCCTGTGCGTTGCGTACGACCACGACCTTGCGCTCCGCGAAGAGCGACGGACTGGTGAGCTCGGCGAGCGTGCCGGGCTGCAACTGGTCCGGAGTCAGGTCACGTACGTCCGTGTCGGCGTCGGCGGCCCTGGCGGCGGCCACCACCTCCCGCACGGCACGGTCGAGCAGGAGGTCCTCCTGGCCCACGGCGAGCGTCACCGGGGCGAGAGGGTCGTCATTCGCAGTCTTCCTGGCCATCGCGACAAGCATCGCACGGGGCACTGACATCAACGGGTCCGCGGTGGAGCGCCCCGGGTTCGCGGTGGAGCACTACGGCTCCTCGCGCCACCCGTCCCACTCCCCCGCGAACGCGTTCAATTCCTCCGGATCCAGGCGGCCCTCCTCGTCGCGCAGGACGACCAACCACTGCGCGTCCTCGGCGTCGTCCTCACCGGCCAGGGCGTCGCGCACGAGCCGCGGCTCCTCGGCGACCCCGAACCGCTCCCCGAGCGCCTCCGCCGCCTCTTCCGCGGCGTCGCGGTCGGGCAGCACCAGCACATGTCTCACATCGCTCACGGGGCCATTCTCCGGCACCCCTGCCGAGGGTCCCGAAGCGGAGGGCGCGGGGGCGATTGAGTCGGGTCGGTCTGCTCAGTCGGCGCCGTTCCGGCCGCGCACCGTCGGCATGCGGCTCAGCTCCACCCCGAACCGCTCCCGGTACACCCCGAGCACCTCCTCGTCCGTCTCCAGCTCACGCACCTCCTTCGTCCCGTCGGGCGCCGTCACGGTCAACGCCCGCCCGCTCAACGTGATCCGCCCTCCGTCCTCCGTCACCCGGGAGCACACCAGCGACCGCGTGAAGTGCGAGGCCGACGAGGTGCTGTGCCACCAGGCCCCGGCCGTGAAGTCGCCGAGCACCCGCGGCCGCGTCTCCAGGCGGTACTCGCGCTTGCCGTCGCGCAGGACGTCCAGGTCCCCGGCCCCGGCCTGGCCGCCCCCGCCGAGCGCCCCGGCCGCGTCCGGCCCGGACTCGACGATGCGGAACGTCCCGCCGGGATCCCGCTGCTCCCCGCGCTCCTCGGAGGCCAGCGGATAGTGACTGTGCGCGCCGAACCCGACGTCGGCGAGCCACTCGCCCCCGTCCACCGTCCGTACCCGCAGCGCGAGATGGTCGTACGGGATCCCGAGCCGCCCCTCGTCCCCGTACACCCGTCCCGCGAGCAGGTCGACGTCGAAGCCCAGCGCGGCGAGCAACGCCCCGAAGGCGCCGTTCAGTTCGTAGCAGAACCCGCCCCGTCGGCCGGCCACCACCTTGTCCAGCAGGCGCTTCTCCTCCAGCACGATCTCCTCTCCCAGGTGGATCGAGAGATTCTCGAAGGGCACGGTCCGCAGATGCCGCAGATGCAGCTCGCGCAGGACCTCTACGGTGGGCCACGCCGGATGCGCGACCCCGAGACGGTGGAGATAGGCGTCGACCTGTGCGGAATCCATGCCTTCAGTCTCGCGCCACCCGCATCTCTGCGCGCACCCCTCCCGACCCGGCGACCGCGAGCGCCCCGTCCCGGTCGGTACGCAGCACCACCGCCCCCTCGGCCCGCAGCGCGGCCACGGTCGCGGGTGCCGGGTGGCCGTACGGATTGTCCGCGCCGCAGGAGATGAGCGCCACCCGCGGAGCGACCAGGCGTATCAGGTCCGGGTCCTGGTAGGCCGAGCCGTGGTGGGCCACTTTGAGCACGTCCACCCGGCCCAGCCCGGCCGCCGCGGATGATCTCAACAGCGCCTGCTGGGAGGGGGGTTCCAGGTCCCCGAGGAGCAGCAGCCGCAGCCCGGCGGAGCGCACGAGCAGCGCGACGCTCGCGTCGTTGGGGCCGTCCGGTGCGGGCGCCGCCGGGCTCGGCGGGGGCCACAGCACCCGCCAGGACAGCGGTCCGGTGCGCCGCTCCTCACCGGCGACGGCGTGGGTGAGCGGGATGTGCCGTGCGGCCGCCTCCTTCCTCACGAACTCGGCCTGCTCGCCGGGCTCCTCGAAGTCCGTCGTCTCGATGGCGGCCACCGAGCGCCCGCGCAGCACACCGGGCAGTCCGGCGACGTGGTCGGCGTGGAAGTGGGTGAGGACGACAAGCGGGATCCGTGTGATGCCGAGCTCCCGCAGACAGTGGTCGACCAGCGCCGGATCGGGTCCGGCGTCCACGACGACCCCGCTGCCCTCGCCCGCCGCGAGCACCGTCGCGTCGCCCTGTCCCACGTCGCACATCGCGAACCGCCAGCCCGGCGGCGGCCAGCCCGTGAGCACCCGGGTCAGCGGCGCCGGCCGCAGGACCGCGAGCACCAGCAGCGCCCCGCAGGCGGCACACCACCACGGGCGCCGCCCCAACCGCCGCCCGACGAACACCAGGACCACGGTGACCGCCGCCAGCAGCAGCGCCCCCGTCCAGCTGCCGGGCCAGTCCACTCCCCCGCCGGGCAGCGCGGCCCCGCTCCGGGCCACCCCGGCGATCCAGCCGGCCGGCCAACCCGCGCACCAGGCCCAGGCCTTGGCCACGGGCATCGCCACCGGCGCCGTCGCCAGCGCCGCGAATCCCAGCACCGTGGCCGGGGCGACCGCCACCTCGGCGAGCAGGTTGCAGGGCACCGCCACCAGGCTCACCCGCGCCGAGAGCACCGCCACGACCGGCGCGCACACGGCCTCCGCCGCGGCGGCGGCCGCCAGCGCCTCGGCCGCCCGCGCGGGCACTGAGCGCCGCCGCAGCGCCGCGCTCCATCGCGGCGCCAGCACGAGCAGCGCGCCGGTGGCCAGCACCGAGAGCAGGAAGCCGTAACTGCGGGCCAGCCACGGGTCGTACAGCACCAGCAGCAGGACGGCCGTCGCCAGTGCCGGGATGAGCGATCTGCGGCGTCCGGTCGCCAGGGCGAGCAGCGCCACGGCTCCGCAGGCCGCGGCCCGCAGCACGCTCGGGTCCGGTCGGCAGACGATGACGAATCCGAGCGTGAGCGCCCCCGCGAGCAGGGCGGTGGCCCGCAGGGAGATGCCCAGGCGGGGGGCGAGTCCGCGGCGTTCGACGCGCTGGGCCAGGCCGGGCGGGCCGATCAGCAGGGCCAGCAGAACGGTGAGGTTGCTGCCGGAGACGGCGAGCGTGTGCGCCAGGTCCGTCCCCTTGAAGGCCTCGTCCAGTTCCGGCGTGATCCGCGAGGTGTCCCCGACGACCAGCCCGGGCAGCAGCGCCCGCGCGTCCGCCGGGAGCCCGTCGGTCGCGGTGCGCAGTCCGGCCCGCAGCCGCCCGGCCAGCCGCTGGGGTGCACTCGGCTGCCCCACCACCCGCGGCACCTCGTCGGCGGTCACCCGCAGCACGGCCGCGGTCCGGTCCGCCCCCGCCATCACGGGCGCGAGCCGCGCGCTGACCCTCAGCCGGGTGGTGGGCAACAGCCCGAGCCACGCCGAGCGTGCCGACTGCCGGGCACCGGGGAGCCTCGTGTGTCCTTCCTCTTCCGGCGCCGGGGCGTCCCCGTCGACGACCATCAGCACCGGTGACCGCGTCGCCGTGGCCGTGCCGTCCGCCTCCTCGACCCGCCGTACCTCGGCATGGATCAGGACGGCGACCGGGGCGGCGTGATCGCCCGTGACCCGTGGCCGGCTGAGCCACGGATCCGAGCCGAGCTCGACCTCGGCGGTCACGTCGGCATACCGCCGGGCCAGCTCGGGCACGGGTCCCCGGCGCAGGTCCGCCCCGTGCAGTCCGGCGGAGACGGCGGTCGCGGCGACACAGAGGAGCAGGGCGGCCGTCGCGGTGCGTGGCAGGGGGAAGCGGGTGGGCGGGGCTTGGGGGCGGACGGCCGGGGCGTCGCGGCGTGCTTGACGTCGCCGTGCGGTCAGCAGGATGCCGGAGGTGATCAGGCAGGTGGCGACGATGACTGCGATCCAGGTCGGCGACGCGTCCAGGGTCAGCGCCGCCGTCGCCCAGGCCGCCAGCGCGGGCGGGACCAGGCGCAGGTCCATGGGTCCCTCCTGGCGGGGGTGTGCGGCCCCGAGCCGGTTTCCGGAGGCGGCGTGCACGGCGGAGCGAGGGGCGGTGCGCGAGGGCGGGCGGCGAGCGATACGCGCGGGTGGCGGGTGAGCGGTAGGCGCGGGCGATCGGCGACCGGTGCGCGTACCCGGGTCGTCGTCGGACTCGCGGCTCATGGCCGCACCAGGTTCCGCAGGTCGGCGAAGCGGCGGGCGCCGATGCCGTTGACCTGGCGCAGTTCGTCGACCGAGCGGAAGCCGCCGTGCCGGGTGCGGTAGTCGACGATGTGCTGGGCGAGCACGGGGCCGACGCCGGGCAGGGTGTCGAGCTGTTCCGGGGTCGCCGTGTTGAGGGAGATCGGGGCCGAGGGGCCTCCGACGCCCACCGTGGAGCCGGCCGCGGCGGTGCCGGTCCCGCTGCCCGGGCCTCTTCCCGCGGCCGGTGCCGGGCCGCCGACGACGATCTGTTCGCCGTCCATGAGGAAGCGGGCGCGGTTGAGGCCCTCGGTGCCGGTGCCCGGCCGCACCCCGCCCGCCGCCCGTAGCGCGTCCTCGACCCGTGAACCGGCGGGCAGGCGGTGGATCCCGGGGTCGCGGACCTTGCCGCCGACGTCCACCACGATCTCCGTCCCGGCGGCACCCGGCCCGCCCACTCCGGACCCTCCGGAACCGGCCCGCCCGGCCTGTCCGTTCGCCGCGGTCTCGCCCGTGCCCTCGGCCGCCCCCGCCTCCTCGCCGGTCCGCAGCGGAGCCTGAGCCTTCACCACCTGCGGCGCGCTCACCGACTGCGTGCGGCCGGCCCAGAAGTGCTGCACGGCGAACACCGCGGCGACGACGAGCAGTACCGCGAGCGCGACCACGCCCCGTCGCTCCAGCCCGCACCTCTCCTGCAACCACAGAGGCATGCGCTCCCGCAGAGCGAGCCCGGCCCGCTCCCGCCAACCCGACAGCGACGGCCCGTCCGCGACACCGGCGTCGATGACGGGCGGATCGTCCGCATCACCGGCGTCGTCAATGGGCGGATCGTCCACGCCATCGCCCCGCACCGGCGCACCCCATACCGGCGCACCCCGCACCGATGCCGCAGTCGCGACGCCCGGTGCCGACCGCGCCGGGCTCACCACGGGCGCCGCGCGCATGCCGCACACCGCCCCCGTCCCCCGCGCCGTACCCCCACGCGGCCCCGGGCCCGGCCCCAGCGCCGTACCCCCACGCGGCCCCGCTCCCAGCCCTGGACCCGGCCCCAACCCCAGCCCCGCCCCCACGACCGGTGGCCCGCTGCCCGACTCCCTCCCCGGTCCGGTCTGTTCGCCGAAGAGCAGTTCAGCGCGGCGGCGCAGTTCCTCCGCGGGCGCGGGGCGGTGCCGGGCGCGGGCGCGGTGGCGGGTCGGTGGGCGGCGGTGGCGGGTGCGGCCGTCGGAGGCGGGCTCGCGGCCGGGGCCGCTGGTCGCCGGCGACATGCGTGAGCGTGATCGAAGTGCCATGGGACGAGGATCGGACAACTCGCCACATCGCGATGATCTTGCTCAATTCCGGGGGACAGTCACCCAGTTGTGGACAACTCCGTCACCCACACGGGCCTCCTCGGCTGCCCGCGCTACCGGGGCGAAACAACCGCCCCCAACAACCCGGGCCCCGTGTGCGCCCCGATCACCGCCCCGACCTCGCTCACATGCAGCTCGGCGAGCCCCGGTACCCGGGCCCGCAACCGGTCGGCGAGGGCGGACGCCCGGTCGGGGGCGGCGAGATGGTGGACGGCGATGTCGACCTCGGCGGTGCCCGCCCGGTCGGCCGCGATCTCCTCGAGGCGGGCGATCGCCTTGGACGCCGTACGGACCTTCTCCAGGAGTTCGATGCGGCCGCCGTCCAGCTGCAGCAGCGGTTTCACGGCGAGCGCGGAGCCCAGCAGGGCCTGCGCGGCACCGATGCGGCCGCCCCGGCGGAGGTAGTCGAGCGTGTCGACGTAGAAGTAGGCGGAGGTGCCCGCGGCCCGCTTCTCCGCCGCGGTCACGGCCTCGTCCACCGTGCCGCCCGACTCCGCCGCCTCGGCCGCCGCGAGTGCGCAGAAGCCGAGCGCCATGGCGACCATCCCGGTGTCCACCACCCGCACCGGCACCGGCGCCTCGCGTGCCGCGACGACGGCGGCGTCGTAGGTGCCCGACAACTCGGCGGAGAGGTGCAGTGAGACGATGCCGGTGGCCCCGGACTCGGCGACCCTGCGGTAGGTCTCCGCGAACTCCCGCGGGCTGGGCCGGGACGTCGTGACCGGGCGGCGCTTCTGCAGGGCCTGGGCGAGCGAACGGGTCGAGATCTCCGTGCCCTCTTCGAGCGCCTGGTCGCCGAGGACCACCGTCAGGGGCACCGCTGTGATGCCGTGGCGCTCCATCGTCCGCGGCGGCAGGTAGGCCGTTGAATCGGTGACGATCGCGACATGGCGGGACATGAGCTGGAGGTTACCTGCCGTAGCGCCCGGACGGCAGCCCGGCCCCTCTCACCAGGGCCGGGAGCGGCCGGATCAAGTCGTGCTCTCGGGGCGGGTCTTCTTCTGCCACGGGTAGGCGGGACGCGGGCCGGGCGGGGTGATGGCGGTCCGGGTCGGTTCGTCGGCGGTGCGCGAGCGCGGGGTCTGAGACCAGGTCTGCTGTCCGGCCGGCTCCTCGGTCTCGGCGGCGTCGGGCCACTGCGCGAACGCGTCCGGGGTGTCCGCGCGGGTCCAGTGCCGCAGCGCGCCGGTCTCCACGTCGATCTGTGCGCTCAGGGCGTCCAGGTCGTCCTCGGCGAAGCGGTGGGCCCGGTCGCGGGCGGCCCAGCGCAGGGAGTCCGCGGACTCGGTGATGCGCTCGGTGCGCCGGCGCAGGTCCGGCAGGCGGGCGGCGAGGGTGGCCCGGTCCGGTTCGGACTCCAGGCGCTTGAGTTCGCCGTCCAGTTCGTGTCCGTGCGCGCTGAGGCGCTGGAAGAGGCCGAGGGACTCGCGCAGCGACTCGTCCTCGGTGACGCCGACCCGCAGCGCTTCCTGGGTGGCGCGCATCGAGGTGCGCAGGGCGAGCCGGAGCTGGACGATCTCGGCCGCCGGGCCGGTCTGGGCGAAGGACTTGGCGCGCAGCGTGTGGTCCTCCACGGTGCGGCGGGCCTGCGTGATCGTGCGGTCCACGCCGCGTTTGGCGGCGCCGATCACCTTGACCGCGGCGACGGTGCCGAGGACCACGAACAGCAGGAAGAGCAGGGCGAACACGGTGATCACTGCTTCCATGACGCTCCTCCTCGGGACTGCCACGTCACGCCTCGCACGGCGTTTCGTGCTCCTCCACGGTAAACGCAACGGGCAGGCCCGGAGTTCCGGAAGAACCCCGAACCTGCCCGTAGGGGACTACCCCGAGGCAGCCGCCCGCGGGTGGCCCGGACACCCGCGCCGGGCCCGCTGACGCTTACGCCGGGACGATGTTCACCAGCTTCGGCGCCCGCACGATCACCTTGCGGATGCCCGCGCCGCCCAGCGCCCGTACGACGGCCTCGTCGGCCAGCGCCACCTTCTCCAGCTCCTCGTCGGAGATGGCCGGCGGGACCTCCAGGCGGGCCTTGACCTTGCCCTTGATCTGCACGACGCAGGTCACGGTCTCGTCGACGACGTAGGCCGGGTCGGCGACCGGGAAGTCCTGGTGGACGACCGTGTCGGTGTGGCCCAGCCTGCGCCACAGCTCCTCGGCGATGTGCGGGGCCAGCGGCGCGACCATCAGGACCAGCGGCTCGGCGACCGAGCGCGGCAGGGCTCCCGCCCGTCGCCCACCACCACCCTCAACGGAGGGGCCTGCGGCCCCGCGCCCGCCATACGCCTTGGTCAGGTGGTTGTTCAGCTCGGTGACCTTGGCGATGGCCGTGTTGAAGCGCAGGCCCTCCAGGTCCTGGCGCACGCCGTCGATCGCCTTGTGCAGGGCGCGCAGCGCGTCCTCGTCGGGCTCGGCGTCAAAGACGGTGACCTCGCCGGTCGCCTCGTCGACGATGTTGCGCCACAGCCGCTGCAGCAGCCGGAACTGGCCGACCACCGCGCGGGTGTCCCAGGGGCGGGAGACGTCCAGCGGGCCCATCGCCATCTCGTACAGGCGCAGCGTGTCGGCGCCGTACTCGGCGGCGATCTCGTCCGGAGTCACCGCGTTCTTCAGGGACTTGCCCATCTTGCCCAGCAGACGGGAGACCTTCTCGCCCTCGTAGTAGTAGGCGCCGTCGCGCTCCTCCACCTCGGCGGCGGGCACCGCGATGCCACGGCTGTCGCGGTAGACGTAGGCCTGGATCATGCCCTGGTTGAACAGCTTGTGGAACGGCTCCGCGGAGGAGACGTGCCCCAGGTCGTACAGGACCTTGGACCAGAAGCGGGCGTACAGCAGGTGCAGCACGGCGTGCTCGGCGCCGCCGACGTACAGGTCGACACCGCCGTGCGGCTGACCCGCGCGCGGGCCCATCCAGTACCGCTCGATCTCGGGGTCGACCAGCCTCTCGCTGTTGTGCGGGTCCAGGTAGCGCAGCTCGTACCAGCAGGAACCGGCCCAGTTGGGCATGGTGTTGGTCTCGCGGCGGTACTTCTTCGGTCCGTCGCCCAGGTCCAGGGTGACGTTGACCCACTCCTCGTTGCGCGACAGCGGGGTCTCGGGCCGGGTGTCGGCGTCGTCCGCGTCGAAGGTGCGCGGCGAGTAGTCCTCGACCTCGGGCAGCTCCAGGGGCAGCATCGACTCGGGCAGCGAGTGGGCGATGCCGTCCTCGTCGTAGACGATCGGGAAGGGCTCGCCCCAGTAGCGCTGGCGGCTGAACAGCCAGTCGCGCAGGCGGAAGTTGACCGTGCCCTGGCCGATGCCCTTGCGCTCCAGCCACTCGGTGATGCGCGCCTTGGCGTCGGCGACGCCCAGGCCGTCCAGCTTGATGTCGTCGTTGGAGGAGTTGATGATCTTCGCGTCGTACGACGAGAAGGCGTCCTCCCACGTGGAGGTGTCGGTGCCGCGGCCGTCGGTCGGCTCGACGATGCAGTGGATCGGCAGCTCGAAGGCGCGCGCGAACTCGAAGTCGCGCTGGTCGCCCGCCGGGACGGCCATGATCGCACCGGTGCCGTAGCCCATCAGCACGTAGTCGGCGATGAAGACGGGGACCCGCTCGCCGTTGACCGGGTTGGTGGCGTACGCGCCGGTGAAGACGCCGGTCTTGTCCTTGGCCTCGGCCTGCCGCTCCACGTCGGACTTGGCGCCGGCCTGCGCGCGGTACGCGGCGACGGCCTCGGCCGGGGTCGCGTGGCCGCCGGTCCACACCGCGTGGGTGCCCTCGGGCCAGGCCTGCGGGGTGAACTTCTCGACCAGCGGGTGCTCGGGGGCCAGCACCATGTAGGTCGCGCCGAACAGGGTGTCCGGGCGGGTGGTGAAGACCGTGATGTGCTCGCCGTCGATCGGGAAGTCGACGCGGGCACCCTCGGAGCGGCCGATCCAGTTGCGCTGCTGCAGCTTGATGGCCTCGGGCCAGTCCAGCTCCGCCAGGTCCTCCAGCAGCCGGTCGGCGTAGGCCGTGATGCGCATGTTCCACTGGCGCAGCTTGGCCTTGAAGACGGGGAAGTTGCCGCGCTCGGAGCGGCCGTCGGCGGTGACCTCCTCGTTGGCCAGCACGGTGCCCAGGCCGGGGCACCAGTTGACGGGCGCGTCGGAGGCGTACGCCAGGCGGAACTCGCTCAGCACGTCGGCGCGCTCGGCGGCGCTCAGTTCGTTCCACGCGCGCGCGTGGCCCGGAACGCCGCGCTCACCGGACTCGAACTGGGCGATCAGCTCGGCGATCGGCCGGGCCTTGTTCGCCTCGTCGTCGTACCAGGAGTTGAAGATCTGCAGGAAGATCCACTGGGTCCACTTGTAGTAGTCCGGGTCGATCGTGGCGAACGACCGGCGCTTGTCGTGGCCCAGGCCCAGCCGGCGCAGCTGGGACTTCATGTTGTTGATGGCCGCCTCGGTGGTGACGCGGGGGTGCTCGCCGGTCTGCACGGCGTGCTGCTCGGCCGGCAGGCCGAAGGCGTCGAAGCCCAGGGTGTGCAGGACGTTGTGGCCGGTCATCCGCTGGAAGCGGGCGAAGACGTCGGTGGCGATGTAGCCCAGGGGGTGGCCGACGTGCAGACCCGCACCGGAGGGGTACGGGAACATGTCCATGATGAACTTCTTGGGCCTGGCGACCACCTCGGGGTCGCCGGCCAGGTCACCGCTGGGGTTCGGCGCCGCGTACGTGCCCTCGGCGTCCCAGAAGTCCTGCCAGCGTGCCTCGATCTCGGCCGCCATGGCGGCCGTGTAGCGGTGCGGCGCCGCCACCTCGGCGGTGGCGGCGGGGTTCGTCTCGCTCATGATCCTCAAAGCTCCATCGATCGTCTCTGCCGGCGGCTGCGATTCCCTGGAAACGAAAAATCCCCTCGCACAGGAGGGGACGCCGCGCCGATGCCGACCATCCGATTCGCCCGGTGGTCGGGATTGATCAGCGCGGCTCGCTAAGCAGAAGGCGTACGGCACGCATGGCGTCAGGGTACCGCAGCCCTTGAGCAAGCCGCGACGCGCTTCCGTATGTCTGGTTGACACAACCTGTACTGAACGAAAGTCAAAGGTTACTTCGCGTAACACCCAGTAAGGGACGCCACGGCGGCCACATTGTCCTTTGATAACAACGCAATAACTCAAAGCTCGTACTGATCGGTATGGCGCCACTTAGAGTTCGGCACCGGGACCGCCTTCCCGAACTGCTCGGAGTTGCCCCCATGAACCCTCGTAGTAACAGCTCGCTCCCCAAGCCCGGCCGCTCGGCCTCTGGGGTGGCCACGGCTGTCGTCCTGCTGCTCATACCCGTGGTGGTGCTGAACGGTGGCGGCTGGCTCCAGGACTTCCTGAACTTCGGTGCGGGAGTCCTGTCCCTGGTCAGCCTCACCTGCTCGGTGATCTGGGGCCTCGTCGCCCAGGACCGGCTCATCCTCAACACCCGCCAGCGGATCGTCGCCCAGGGCATCCACCGGGTGACCGCCGTCGCCTCGATCGCCTTCCTCGTGGTGCACATCACGATCAAGCTGGCACTCGACCACA
Source organism: Streptomyces sp. NPDC054794 (assembly GCF_053611585.1). Classification (NCBI taxonomy): domain Bacteria; kingdom Bacillati; phylum Actinomycetota; class Actinomycetes; order Kitasatosporales; family Streptomycetaceae; genus Streptomyces; species Streptomyces sp. NPDC054794. Next base: position 76,834 of record NZ_JBSHAQ010000033.1, read on the forward strand.
CGGTCCTGATCGCCGCGCTGATCCCCTTCAGCCTCGGCGTCAAGGGCAGCGCGGGGCTGATCGGCCTCGGCTCCCTGGCCGGCCTGCTCATGATCTTCGTGGGCGTCACGGGTGCGCTGCGCAACCAGTTCGCCTCCCCGGCGCCGGTGGCGGCGCGCTGGCGCGCGATGCACATGCTGGCCTACCCGGCCCTGTGCGCGGCCCTGATCCACGGCCTGTTCGCGGGCCGCCCCGCGAAGACGTTCTTCATGGTGTCGTACGAGCTGTGCCTGGTCGGAGTCATGGCGGCGCTCGCGCTGCGGGCCGCGCCGCGCCCGTTCAAGCGCAAGGTCGCCGACCGGATCGTCGCGCTCATCGGCTCCGAGGAGCGGGCGGGCCGCGAGGACCTGGACGCCAGCCGCGCCCGGGTCGCGGAGGCCGGGTCCGCGTCGGCAGCCTCGGCTGCTTCATCTGCGTTGCCGGGCTACGAGAACCAACGCTCCGCGACGTCCTCGTACACGGACACGGCGGCCTCCCCCGCGGCGGCCGGCTACGGAGCCGCCGCGGCCGCCGAGCCGGCGTCCGGCTTCGCGGCCGCCTACCGGGCGGTCCAGTCGCCGTCGCGGCCCCGCCGGCCCTTCGCGGCCGACCAGACGGCGCGCATGGACCTGCCGCTGGACATGCAGCCCACCGAGGCGATGCCGCGCATGGACGGCCCCTCCAGCACCTCCGGCAGCTGGCCGATCCCGTCCCCGCCGCCGGTCGGCGAGGCGCCCCCGTCGGCCTACGACCCCCTCCAGGACACCGGATACAACATCCCCGCGTACGGCAATCCGGGCAGTGGCGGGTACGGCGGAAGTGACATGTACGACACCGGTGAGACGAACAACCTCTACGGCACGTACAACACGAACGACACGTACAACAGCGGTCCCGCCAATGAACCATCCCCCGGTGCGCCCTACGACGCGCCGGGTTCGGGCGAACCTTGGAACACGCCTTCCGGAGGCTATAGGTGAACGAGGCCCTGCCCGACGTACCAGAAGTCCGCGTGGTCGGCCTTCCGCAGCTCACGTCGGGCTTCGACCTTGTCGAACGGCTCGATCTGCCCATGCACCTGAAGGTGCACGGGCCGCTCGAACCGATGGGTGGCGAGCAGCTCGCGCAGCTCGCCGAACGCATCAACCTGAAGGGCCGCGGCGGCGCGGGCTTCCCCTTCCACAAGAAGCTGCGCTCGGTCGCCGAAGCGGCGATCAAGCGCGGTGTCCGGCCGGTCGTCGTCGTCAACGGAAGCGAGGACGAGCCGGCCTGCCGCAAGGACACGGTGCTCATCAACCGTGCCCCGCATCTCATCCTGGACGGCGCGCTGCTGTGCGCGGAGGCCCTGGGTGCGCGCACGCTCGTGGTGGGCGTCACCCGTGAGTCGACCCAGCGCTCCATGGAGGCCGCGCTCTCCGAGCGCGGCCTGAGCAACAGCCGCCGGTCGGCGCTGCGCGCGAGCGTGCAGCGCAACCCGGTGCGGATGGTCACCGGCGCCGCCGCGTCGCTGATCCGTTCCATCGACGGCGGCCCGGCGATCCCGCCCGGCCGCAAGATCAGCGCCTCGCAGAGCGGTGTGGGCGGGGCCCCCACGCTGCTGTCGAACGCCGAGACCTTCGCGCAGCTGGCGATCGCCGCCCGCATCGGCCCCGAGCGCTACGGCAACACCGGTCTGTACGACGAGCCGGGCACCGTCATGCTGACGGTCTCCGGCGCGGTCGCCCGCCCGATGGTGATCGAGGTCCCCACGGGCGTGCCGCTGCGCTACGTCCTGCAGCTGGCCGGCGCCCCGCCGGTCCCCCAGGGCGTCCTGACCGGCGGCTACCACGGCAAGTGGATCGACGCCGCGACCGTCAACGAGGCGATCGTCTCCCGCAACTCGCTGGACGCGGTGGGCGGCGCGCTCGGCGCCGGCGCCATTCTGCCGATCACTCAGGAGACCTGTCCGCTGGGCGAGTCGCTGCGGGTGGCCCAGTGGCTGGCCGAGGAGAGCGCGGGCCAGTGCGGCCCGTGCTACCTCGGGCTGCCCGCCGCCGCGCGCGGCATGGAGGACATCCTCAACGGCGGCGGACCGGCCGCCCTGGAGGCGCTCAAGCAGGTCGCGAAGAACGTGAAGCGGCGCGGCGCGTGCTCGCACCCGGACGGCTCGGCGATGTTCCTGGAGTCGACCATCAAGGCGTTCACCGACGACCTCGCCGCGCATGTCCTCGGAAACGGCTGCGGACGACCGGTGGAGGGCGTGCTGCCGCTCTTCGAGGGGGGCAAGGGCCCGGCGGGCATCCCGGGCGGCGCGGGGCAGGAGGAGAGCGGCGGCAGCCGCCAGAAGATCTACGTCGACTGGACCCTGTGCCGGGGCCACGGCCTGTGCGCGGACATCCTCCCGGAGGTCTTCCAGCTCGGCGCCGACGGCTTCCCGACCGTCGCCCAGGCGAAGGTGCCGCAGTACGCGGAGGCGAAGGCGCTGCGCGCGGTGCGCCGCTGCCCGGCGCTGGCGCTGCGCATCGAGGAGGACACCCGCGCGCAGGCGCCGTCGCGCAACCTGCCGGTCCTCTCCCAGGGACGCGGCCGCCGCGCGCTCGGCCGCTGAGCACATACGGACGGCGGGTCACCCGGTTCGGGTGGCCCGCCGTCGTCGTACCGGGCGGCCGCCCCGTACACCGAAGCGGCCATCACACGCCGAAGGCGGACCATCCTTTCGGATGATCCGCCTTCGATTTCTGTGGAGCTAAGGAGAATTGAACTCCTGACCTCCTGCATGCCATGCAGGCGCTCTACCAACTGAGCTATAGCCCCTTGTTTTGTTCCGCCCGGTTTCCCCGGCGGCGACGCCAACATTACACGGTCGCAGGGGTGCTGCACCAAACCGTTTCCGTTCTGTACGGATTCGGGCGCTAGTGTCGGCCTTCGTGACCGCGATCCCGTTCTCCGGAGCCCATCGTCGTGCCCCGGTCGCCCTGGGGGCGTGCCTCCTCTCGTTCACGGCGTTCTGGATCGCGCAGCGGGCCGCGCACGTGTCGATGATCGACCTGATGGTGTACCGGGCCGAGGGAGCGACCGTCCGCGCGGGAGGCGACCTGTACGCGCTGCGGACGACCACGGCCCACCTGTCCACCACCTACCCGCCGTTCGCGGCCTTGTTGTTCACGCCGCTGACGCTGCTGGACAACGCGCACCTGCGCACGCTGGCGACGGCCGGGAACCTCGCCCTGCTGGTGGCCTTCGTCCGGCTGTCGCTGAAACTCGTGGGGCACGCGCGCGTGGAGAGCGTCTGGTGGGTCGCGGCGGCCGTCGTGTGGTGCGAACCGGTGTGGACGACGCTGCGCTACGGACAGGTCAATCTGCTGCTCGCCGTCCTGGTGCTGTGGGATCTGTCACGCCGTCCGCCGCAGGGCCGGGCCGGCTGGGCCGGACTCGGCGTCGGGCTCGCCGCGGCGGTCAAGTTGACGCCCGCGCTGTTCGCGGTGTTCCTGTTCGCCACGGGCACGGTGGCGTGGCTCAGGGGGCGCGACGGAGGGCCGTGGCTGCGCCACGCGCGCGGGGCGGCCGTCGCCTTCGCCGGGGCGACGCTGTTCGCGGCCGTCGTCCTGCCGTACGACTCGTGGCGGTTCTGGACCGCGATGGTGTTCCGCGCGGACCGGGTCGGGCACACCGAGGAGACCGCGAATCAGGCCCTGCGCGGCGTTCTGGCGCGCTTACTGCACACGCCCGAGCCGGGAGCCCTCTGGACCGCCGTGGCGGCCGTGGTGGCCGTCTCGGGGCTGTCGGTGGCGGTCGCGGCGGAACTGCGGGGCCGGCGGGCTCTGGCGGTGCTCGGCTGCGCGGTGACCGCGCTGCTGATCAGTCCGGTGTCCTGGTCGCACCACTGGGTGTGGTGCGTGCCCCTGGCCCTGCTCCTGTGGACGCGCGGGCGCCGGGCGGCGGCCCTGGGCACGCTGCTGGTGTTCTGCTCGTACGCCCTGTGGTGGGTGCCGCATCGGCCGGGGCGGACCGAACTGCACCAGAACGGCGTCGAGTTCACGCTGTCGGCCCTCTACGCGCTGACCGGCTGCCTCTTCCTGGTGTGCGCCGGGGCGTCGTTGCCGGGGCCCGACCGGCTTCGGACCGTGAGACGTCGGACCGTGACGCGCCAGGCCGCGGCGCCTCACGCAGCGACGCCTCAGGCCGTGACGAAGGAATAGAACCGCTTGAGGGTGCAGTGCTCCTCAAGGAGCCTGCCGTAGATCGGCTCACCCTCCAGTTCGCGGTACGTCTCGATCGGGTCGCCTTTTATGATCAGCGCCCGTGCGCATTCCTCGCACCAGTACTGGTAGTCGGGATTGATCGGTTCCATGTCACGGACGATCGGCGTTCCACTGCCGCACCAGTCGCACTTTCGCCTGTGTGCACCCATCGATCAGCTCCAGCTGTGGCCGCAGGCCGTGCACACGTAGGAGATTCCGCCGTTGTCGCCGAGAACCTGGGCGACATGGGCCGAACCGCAGGAAGGGCAGCTGAGGCGGGTGGCCGTGTCCCGTATCAACGCCGCATCGAGGAGGTGAACGCCCTCCTCCAGGATGCTCGCAGGCATCGCTAATCCCTCCTGTCGGGCCGCGCCCCCTTCCGGCCGTTTGATTCTGCCACGGCCGGACCAATACGGTCAGCGACGCCTCAGTACCAGTCCGGACACGGCAGCCACCGCGGCCGTCCCGACCGGCGCCGACCTGCGCGCCGAGAGCGCCTCCGAAGAGGTATACGCCAGGGAGGCCCGACTGACTCAAGCCCGATCGGCACCAGTGTGCCGAAGAGCACGCCCGCCGCGTGGGGAGATCCTCGGACGTTCCGTCACAAGAGCGACGGAATACAGAAGATCCCGCCCCCTTGCCGGGGACGGGATCTTCGTCACGATCTTTGACAACTCCTGAGAGTGTCGATCCGTGGAGCTAAGGAGAATTGAACTCCTGACCTCCTGCATGCCATGCAGGCGCTCTACCAACTGAGCTATAGCCCCTTGTGCCACGCGACGGAGCCGCATGGTGTTTCGCCCCGCTCGGCGGGGCGAACAAGAAGAACTTTAGCCTGCGACCTGCCGGAAAGTGAAATCCGGGATGCGGGGGCCCGCCGACGCTCAGTCGTCGTCGCCGAGGACGGGCTCCGGGAGGGTGCCCGCGTTGTGCTCCAGCAGCCGCCAGCCGCGCGCGCCTTCGCCCAGGACGGACCAGCAGCAGTTGGAGAGCCCGCCGAGGCTCTCCCAGTGGCCGGCCTCCAGACCGAGCAGGCGCCCGATGGTGGTGCGGATGGTGCCGCCGTGGCTGACCACCACGAGGGTGCCGTCCTCGGGCAGCTTCTCGGCGTGCCGCAGCACGACGGGAGCGGCCCGGTCGGCCACCTCGGTCTCCAGTTCGCCACCGCCGCGGCGGACCGGCTCGCCGCGCTTCCACGCGGCGTACTCGGTCCCGTACCGGTCGATGATCTCCTCGTGCGTCAGGCCCTGCCAGACGCCCGCGTAGGTCTCGCGCAGGCCCTCGTCGCGGGTGACGTGCAGGCCGGTGAGGGTGGCGAGCTCGGCGGCCGTGTGCGCGGCCCGCCGCAGGTCCGAGGAGACGATCGTGTCGGGCTTCAGGGAGGCGAGCAGCCGGGCGGCCCGGCGGGCCTGGCCGACGCCGGTCTCGGTGAGCTCGACGTCGGTGGAGCCCTGGAAGCGGCGCTCCACGTTCCAGGAGGTCTGGCCGTGCCGCCACAGGATGATGCGGCGGCCCCGTCCCTTCCGGTCGGTCACCTCACCGGTGGGGCTCATCGCCATTCACCGTCCAGCTCGGCGGCGTCCTCCGCGGCCTGCAGCCGGGAGTGCTCCTCGGCCTTGCCGCGGGTGGCCTTGGCGTCGGCGGGCAGCTCGATCTCGGGGCAGTCCTTCCACAGCCGCTCCAGGGCGTAGAAGACGCGCTCCTCGCTGTGCTGGACGTGGACGACGATGTCGACGTAGTCGAGCAGGATCCAGCGGGACTCGCGGTCGCCCTCGCGGCGCACCGGCTTGACGCCGAGCTCCTTGAGGAGCCGCTCCTCGATCTCGTCGACGATCGACTTGACCTGGCGGTCGTTGGGTGCGGAGGCCAGCAGGAAGGCATCCGTGATCGACAGGACGTCGCTGACGTCGTAGGCGATGACGTCGTGGGCGAGCTTGTCGGCGGCCGCCTGGGCGGCGGTGTTGATGAGCTCGATGGAACGGTCGGTGGCGGTCACTACATGGCTTTCCGTCGGCGGTCACTTGACCTCAAGGGTCTCACGGACCGCCGAGGGCACCCCATGTGATTAACGGGGCACCCCGCGTGCCACGAGGGTCACGCGGGGTGCGCCTGCCGTCGTCAGGACGAGGACGGGTCGTAGTTCTGGCCGAGGATCACCGAGACGTCGGCGTTGGAGCCGACCGAGCCCTTCGTCACGGCGCCGGCGGGCAGCCCCAGGGTCTTGGCGACCTCGGTGGCGTTCTCCTTGTCGGCGGCGTCCCGGTAGATCACCTTGGACTGCGCCTGGGCGCTGGACGCCGTGCCGGCCTCCAGGAAGGTGAAGCCGCCGTTGAGGAGCACCACGCGGGCCTTGTCGGTGCGGTCCTTGATGCCGGTGGCGTTCTGGACGGAGACCCGGACGGCCGAGCCCGCGTCGGGGCTCTTGGCGGTGCCGCCGAGGATGTCCTTGACGACGCTGGCGCTGGTCTGGGCGCTCAGGGTGCCGTCGTTCTGGACGGGCAGCAGGGCCGTCTTGTAGTCGCCGCCCTTGGCGAGGTCGGCGAGCTTGGCGAGGAAGACACCGAGGTTCTTGTCGGACAGGGGCGGCTCGATGATCTGCCCCAGCGTCTGCACGGTGACGGTGGCGCCCTGCGCGTCGGACGACAGCTTGCGCAGCACCCCCTGCATGACCTGGCCGAACCGCTCCAGCTGGGCGTTGTCGGCCTCGCCGGAGGCCCGGTAGGTGGCGTAGGCGACGGCCATCTTGCCGCTCAGGGTCTGGTCCTTGCCCTTGTGGACGAGGGGCCCGGTGCCCTTCTTCTTCGCGCTCGGGTCGGGGACGTCGGCGTCGGTGTCGATGTCGATGTTGCCGACGAGCTCGACGAGGTTCTGCAGGTAGGGGGTGTCCAGCCGCCAGGTGCCCTCGATGTTGGTGCCGAGGACGGTGTCGAGCTGGTCGCGGGTCCCGGAGGAGCCGTCGTCGTCGACCGACTTGGCCAGGGTCGTGGCGGAGCCGTCGTCGCCCGACAGGGCGAGGGAGTTCGGCAGCAGGACGGTGCTGCCCTGCTTGGTGGTGGTGTTGTCGACGAGCAGCGCCGTGGAGGTGCCGCCCTTGCCGGTGTTGTGCAGGTGGACGACGATCACGTCGCGGTTCTGGGCACCCACGGCCGTCGCCGCGCCCTGCTTGGATCCGGGCGAGGACAGGCCGGGGATCTTTCCGGCGTACCAGAGGTAGCCGACGCCGCCGGCCGCGACCAGGGCGAGGACCACGACCAGCGCGACGAGCCGGCTGCGGGCGCGGCGGCGGGCCTCCTCGCGGCGCTCGGTGCGGTTCTCGGTGAACTTCAGCCAGTCGATGACGTCTTCGGAGCTGCCCTCCGGCTCCTCGACGAAGGCGAACTGCCCGGTGTGGTAGTCCCGTTCGCGGGCGCCCAGGTCCTCCGGATCGTCGGCCGGAGCGACCTGCTGCGGGATGTGGGCGGTCTGTTCGGTCACCCGGGGCTGCTGCCCACTGACCGCCGTCTGCCCGTAGGGGTCGTAGGCCGGTGCGGGACCGCGGCCGCCGTACGGGTCGTAGGGGTCGTGGGTGGGCACCGTCGGCTGCTGTCCGGTGTCGTAGCCGTCGTACGGCTGCACGGGCTGCTGCCGGCCCGTCGCGTACGGGTCGTAGCCGTAGCCCTGCCCGCCCGCGTACGGGTCGTACGTCTGCCGTGGACCCTGTTGCGCCGGGACCTGGCGGTACACGGGCTGTCCGTACTCGTCGTAGCCGACGAGCTCGTACTGGTCGCCTGTGTACTCCGACCCCGGGTCGTATCGGTCGTTCACCGGTGCCCCTCTCGGCTCACTCGCCGCGGTACAGCTCGCGCTTGTCGATGTAGCGCACGACTCCGTCCGGCACCATGTACCAGATGGGATCGCCCTTGGCGACTCTCGCACGGCAGTCTGTGGAGGAGATGGCGAGCGCGGGAACCTCCACGAGCGAGACGCCACCCTCCGGGAGTCCGGCGTCGGTCAGATGGTGACCGGGCCGGGTGACGCCGATGAAGTGCGCCAGGGAGAACAGTTCCTCCGTGTCGCGCCAGGTCAGCAGCTGGGCGAGGGCGTCGGCGCCGGTGATGAAGAAGAGATCGGTGTCGGGATTGAGCGCGCGCAGGTCACGCAGGGTGTCCACGGTGTAGGTGGGCCCGCCGCGGTCGATGTCGATGCGGCTCACGGAGAACTGCGGGTTCTCCGCGGTCGCGATGACCGTCATCAGGTAGCGGTCCTCGGCCGGGGAGACGCTGCGGTGGGACTTCTGCCACGGCTGGCCGGTGGGGACGAAGACCACCTCGTCCAGCTGGAACTGCGCGGCGACCTCGCTGGCCGCCACGAGGTGGCCGTGGTGGATCGGGTCGAACGTTCCGCCCATCACGCCGAGGCGGCGCTTGCCCGTGTGCGCGGGGCCGCTGCCGGGCCTGTTCTCCGGGGCCTTCACCATGTTGCCGGGGCCTTCACCATGTCGTTCGCCGTGTCATTCGCCGGACCGGTAGGCATGTCCTGCTCTCCCATGCGTGCAGACCCTACCGGCCCGGCCTGTGGTCCCCGGCCGTGAGACCTCTCGGGAACGGGCCGCCCGGCTCAGCGGTCGCGGTTGAAGCGGGTCGTGATCCACAGCAGGAGCAGCAGGATGATGAATGCGCCGCCGCCGGTGACGAGCGGGTTCAGGCTCTCGTGGTTGCCGCCGTGCTCCTCGCCCTCGGCAGCGAGGGTGACCAACTGGGCAGCGGTGCTGTGGAAGCTCATCTTCGGCAGGACCTATCCGGTGTGGGCGGGATAAAGACGTCGGCTCATCGTAAGCGGGTGCCCCGGCGCCGATCACGCCGACTCCGCCGTTGGGGACGAGCGGGGGAACCTTCCTGGTGGCTCAATCGTCCTTACGCTTGTACCCGCGCAGCAGGAACCACGCGGTCAGCACGCAGCCCAGGAACATCACGATCAGTACGACACGGAGCAGATTCCCCGTCCCGTGCTGCTGGACGGCGCTCGCGGCCTCGGGCAGCCAGGCGGCTGCGGGGTGGTGCTCCATGGCGTGGACTCCTTCGGCTGTACTGCCCGTCCACGGTATCTCCGCCTAGGCTGGGGGCTGCTTCGGGGGCACTTGGACACACTGACGCACACGTGGGGGAAGACATGTCCGACGACGGCCACGAGCACGAGGGGCACGAGCACGTCCCGAGCAGGCAGCGCAGGCGCTTCCCGGGGATCTCCTCGCGTGCGTACGAGCACCCGGCGGACCGCTCGGCGCTGGTGGCACTGCGCAAGCTGAGCGGCTTCGACACGGTGTTCAAGGCGCTCAGCGGCCTGCTGCCGGAGCGCAGCCTGCGGCTGCTGTTCCTGTCCGACTCGGTCCGGGTCTCGGACCAGCAGTTCTCGCACCTGAACGACATGCTGCGGGACGCCTGTTACATCCTGGACCTGGAGAAGGTCCCGCCGATGTACGTCACGCAGGACCCGCAGCCGAACGCGATGTGCATCGGCCTGGACGAGCCGATCATCGTGGTCACCACGGGGCTCGTCGAGCTGCTCGACGAGGAGGAGATGCGGGCGGTCGTGGGCCACGAGGTGGGCCACGCGCTGTCCGGGCACGCGGTGTACCGCACGATCCTGCTGTTCCTGACGAACCTGGCGCTGAAGGTGGCCTGGATCCCGCTGGGCAACCTCGCGATCCTGGCGATCGTCACGGCGCTGCGGGAGTGGTTCCGCAAGTCGGAGCTGTCCGCCGACCGGGCCGGGCTGCTCGTGGGTCAGGACCTGCGGGCCTCGATGCGCGGTCTGATGAAGATCGCGGGCGGCAACCACCTGCACGAGATGAACGTGGACGCGTTCCTGCAGCAGGCCGAGGAGTACGAGGCCGGGGGCGACCTGCGCGACTCCGTGCTGAAGATCCTGAACGTGCTGCCGCGCTCCCACCCCTTCACCACGGTCCGCGCGGCCGAGCTGAAGAAGTGGGCCGAGTCGCGGGACTACCAGCGGATCATGGACGGGCACTACCCGCGGCGCAGCGAGGACAAGGACACCTCGGTCAGCGACTCGTTCCGTGAGTCGGCTCAGCACTACGCCGACCACGTCAAGACGTCCAAGGACCCGCTGATGAAGCTGGTCACCGACATAGCGGGCGGGGCCGGGAACCTGGGCGGCCGGGTCCGCCGGGGCTTCGACGGCTTCGCCAGCGCGCCCCCGCCGAAGGACCAGGAGCCGACGGACACCCCGCCGCGCGACGAGGACTGACCTCCGCCCGGCGAGGACCGACCGGGAGCGTCACGCCGCCGGCCGGGCCCGGAGGGTCACGCCTTGGGCTCGGCCCCGGTGGCCAGCGTCCCGCACAGGGCCGTCGCGCTCCCCGTCGCGTAGGGGTTCGTGCCGGCCGGGCCGCCCGTCCTGGCGGTCTGGCCGGCCAGCAGCGGGTGCAGGTGGTTGGTGGAGTCCTCGGCGCAGGACAGGGGACCCGCCTGGACGTAGGAGACGATCAGCTGCACCTGGTGGGTGCGCAGGTCCTCGCGGTCGAAGCGGAACGTCAGCTCGCGGCGGACGGTGAAAAGGGAGACCGGGGCGCCGGCGACGGCACGGGCCGGGCTGAGCGCGTAGACGAGCGTGTGGTCCGCGGTCACCTCAAGGGTGGCGGAGTCGGTCTCGGCGGCCTGCAGCGAGCCCTGGACCCGGATCTTGCGGTCCGCCAGCCGCGCCTGCGCGGGGTCGAAGCGCACCAGCCATCCGGTCGGCGCGTGCCGCCCGTCCGCGGTGGGGTGCGCGAAGCTCTGGTCGAACTGGTCGAGTTGGTCGGGGTCGACGAGGACGCGCGCGGGGTGGACGTCACTGCCGCCGATCACCTCGGGGTAGAGCGCGGAGCGGACGATGTAGTCCTTCGCGGTGGACAGGGCGGACACGACGTCACTGTCCGAGAAGTGCGCGGTGCGCCGGGAGGCGGGCAGCGGGATGCCCTCGGCCCCGACGCTGAACTGGGCGGCGGGGCTGTGCGCGTACAGGTACTCGGCGTCGGGCGCCCCGGGCACCTTGCCCTGCGGGGAGAGCGGGATGACGGTCATCCGCAGGGGCTCGACGGGCTGCCGTGCCTCCGGTGAGTCGTACGGGTGGCGTACGCCCATGTAGACCGCCGTGCTGAAGGCGAGGGCGATCAGCAGGAGGAGGATCAGCGCCTGCCGGGTCAGCCCGCGGTGCAGGGTCGGACGGCGGCGTACGGCGGGCGCGTGGTCGGCCATGCGCTCCTGCGCGGAGAACTCCTGGAGACGGGCAGCACGGACGAACGATTCGTCGAAGACGACGGATCGGTATTCGTCCTCACCACCAGCGGGAGCGCCTTCGGGTGTCCCCTCAGGTGGTTCTCCTGGCCCGCCCATACTTTCAGAGTAGGTCTCAGGGGGCTCAGGTAAACGCCCTGCTACACGACAAGTTCTGACAGGTTCTCACCAGGAAATGCACAGGGCGCTCAGGGGGAGCGCGGGAACGCCGAGACCGCCGGCGGGGTGGATTCGGCGGACGCCGAGGGAGCCGACTCGCGGCCCTGCTCCAGGCCGGTCGAGGCGGGCGTGGGCACCTGCTCGCGGCTGCCCGAGGAGGCCCCGCGGTAGACGGCGGCGAAGGCCAGCGCGACCATGCCGACGCCCATCACGAGGGCGAGCACCCAGGCGACCGGGCGGTGCCAGCGGACCTGTTTGCCGTACGCCCCCGAGGTGCCGTGGTGGTCGTCGAAGAGGTCCGGGTCGTCCAGCTCGTCGAAGTCCCGGTCATGGCCGAAGTCGGGGCCGTCGGGGCCGTACCCGTCGTCGTAGCGCTCGCCGCTGCCGCGTGCCCGGCGGCGCGCCTCGGCCTCGGAAGCCTCGGCTCTCGCCTGGGCGGCGGCCAGGAGGCGCTCGACGGCGGTGGGCTCGTGCACCACGGCCGCCCGTACGAAGGCCTCGTCGAAGACCACGGAGGCGAACTCGTCGTCCGACACCCCGTGGTCGTGGTCGTCGTCGGGCTCCCAGCCGTCCGGGAACGGCGTGCCCCCCACGTCCTCCGGCACGGATCCAGAGTAGACCTGGGGGGTCAATTTGGGCAGACGGTATGGAAATTCATCCGCCTGCTGAGACGGGTCTCGGTCCGTCCTGTGCGGTCGTTCCAGGTCGGGGTCTAGCGCCGTACGTGCCCGTCGCCGGTGACGATGTACTTCGTGCTGGTCAGCTCCGGCAGGCCCATCGGGCCGCGGGCGTGCAGCTTCTGCGTGGAGATGCCGATCTCCGCGCCGAAGCCGAACTGGCCGCCGTCGGTGAAGCGGGTGGAGGTGTTCACGGCGACGGTGGTGGAGTCGACCAGTTGGGTGAAGCGGCGGGCGGCCTGCTGGGAGGTGGTGACGATCGCCTCGGTGTGGCCGGAGGTCCACAGCCGGATGTGCTCGACGGCCTTGTCCAGCGAGTCCACCACCGCGGCGGCGATGTCGTAGGACAGGTACTCGGTCTCCCAGTCCTCCGGCGTCGCCTCGACCACGGTCGCCCGGGAGTCCTTGGCGTACGCCATGACCCGTTCGTCGGCGTGCACGGTCACCCCGGCCTCGGCGAGGGCGTCCAGGGCGCGCGGCAGGAACTCGGCGGCGATGTCCTGGTGGACCAGCAGGGTCTCGGCGGCGTTGCAGACGCTGACCCGCTGGGCCTTGGAGTTGATCAGGATCTCGACGGCCATGTCGAGGTCGGCCCGGGCGTCGACGTAGACGTGGCAGTTGCCGGTGCCGGTCTCGATCACCGGGACGATGGACTCGGAGACGACCGTCTGGATCAGCGAGGCGCCGCCGCGCGGGATGAGCACGTCGACCAGCCCGCGGGCGCGCATCAGCTCGCGGACGCTCTCGCGGCTCTCCCCCGGCACCAGCTGCACGGCGTCGGCGGGCAGCCCCGCCCCTCCCACGGCGTCCCGGATCACCCGGACGAGGGCGGTGTTCGACTCGTACGCGGAGGCCGAGCCGCGCAGCAGGACCGCGTTGCCGGACTTCAGGCACAGGGCGGCGGCGTCGACGGTGACGTTCGGGCGGGCCTCGTAGATGATGCCGACGACGCCCAGCGGGACGCGGACCTGGCGCAGGTCGATGCCGTTGGGGAGGGTGGAGCCGCGGACGACCTCGCCGACCGGGTCGGGCAGTCCCGCGACGTCGCGGACGTCGGAGGCGATGGCGCGGACCCGCTCGGGGGTGAGGGTGAGCCGGTCGACGATCGCCTCGCTGGTGCCGGCCTCCCGGGCCTTGGCGATGTCCTTGGCGTTGGCCTCGACGATCTCGCTCGTACGGACCTCCAGGGCGTCCGCGATGGCCAGCAGCGCGTCGTCCTTGACGGCACGCGGCAGCGGCGCGAGGTCGGCGGCGGCGGCCTTGGCACGGTAGGCGGCCTGGGTGACCGGGGACATGGCGTCGTACGGCGAGAGCGTGGTCATGAGGGAAGGGTAGTGCGCCGACCGGGGCCGTTCGCCGGTCATCCCACACCCCGAGACGGGACCAACGGGGACGAAAGGGCCCTCCGGGGCGGGCGGGGCCGTGCGGAGTCGGACGTGCGGAGTCAGAAGGGGTGCACGCCCACCGGGGTCGCGGGCGGCGGGCCGTAGCCCTCGGCGACGCGCTGGTGGTAGGTCTCGCGGTCGATGACCTCCAGGCCGACGATCTCCCAGGCGGGGAGCCCCGAGGTCTGGCGGTGCTCGCCCCACAGGCGCAGGGCCACGGCGGCGGCGTCGTGCAGGTCGCGGGCCTCTTCCCAGTAGCGGATCTCCGCGTGGTCGTTGGCGTAGCGGCTGGTCAGCAGGAAGGGGTGGTCGTGCGCGAGCTGCTCCAGGGCGCGCCGCAGGTCCTTGAGCGGGACCGCCTGCCCGGAGACGCTGAGGGTGACGTGCCACAGGCGGGGCAGGTCTCTCGGCTCCTCGAAGGTGTCCCCGGCCGCGACGCTCGTCAGAGCACCGCGGGACGCCGCCGCCCCAGGGCGCACTCGTCTCACAACGGCCTCCTTCACGCAGCGCTCGGGAACATGTTCCTGAAGGAAAGTTGAGCAGGCCGCACCGCTCCGTGGGGCGGTTTTACGGAACGTCCCCCACCGGGGGCCGTGGCCACCTGCCGTTTACGGATGCAAGACCACGAGGTCGTCCCTGTGTACGACCTCGCGCTCGTACGCCGCGCCCAGCTCCCGCGCGAGCTCCCGCGTGGAGCGCCCGAGCAGCTGGGGGATCTCCTTGGCGTCGAAGTTGACGAGTCCGCGGGCCACGGCCCGGCCCTCCCCGTCGCGCAGTTCGACCGGGTCCCCGGCGCTGAACTCGCCCTCGACGGCCGCGATCCCGGCCGGCAGCAGCGACTTGCGGCCCTTGACGACCGCGCGCACCGCGCCGTCGTCCAGGGTCAGCGACCCCAGCGGGGTGGAGGCGTGCTGGAGCCACAGCAGCCGGCCGCCGGAGCGCTTGCCGGTGGAGTGGAAGTAGGTGCCGGTGTCGCCGCCGGAGAGGGCCTCGGCCGCGTGGACCGCGCTGGTGAGCACCACGGGGATGCCCGCGGCGGCGGCGATCCGGGCGGCCTCGACCTTGGTGACCATGCCTCCGGTGCCCACCCCGGCCTTGCCCGCGCTGCCGATCTCGACGTGCGCGAGGTCCTCGGGTCCGCGCACCTCCGCTATCCGCGAGGTGCCGGGCCTGCCGGGGTCGCCGTCGTAGACGCCGTCCACGTCGGACAGCAGGACCAGCAGGTCGGCGTGGACGAGGTGGGCGACGAGGGCGGCGAGGCGGTCGTTGTCGCCGAAGCGGATCTCGTCGGTGGCGACGGTGTCGTTCTCGTTGACGACGGGGAAGGCGCCCATGGCGAGGAGCTTGTCGAGGGTGCGGGAGGCGTTGCGGTGGTGGGCGCGCCGGCTCATGTCGTCGGAGGTGAGCAGGACTTGGCCGACCCGGACGCCGTAGCGCGCGAAGGAGGCGGTGTAGCGGGCCACGAGCAGGCCCTGGCCGACGCTGGCGGCGGCCTGCTGGCGGGCGAGGTCCTTGGGGCGGCGGCGCAGGCCCAGCGGGGCCAGGCCCGCGGCGATGGCGCCGGAGGAGACCAGGACGATCTCCCGCTCCCCGCCGCTGCGGCTCTTGGCGAGGACGTCGACGAGCGCGTCGACCCGGTCGGCGTCCAGACCGCCGGAGGCGGTGGTCAGCGACGAGGAGCCCACCTTGACGACGATCCTGCGGGCCTCTTCCACGGCCTGCCTTGCCCTTGCCACGTGCGGTCCGTCCCCTCGCGTCACGATACGGCTGCCCGCCCGGCAATCTACGCGAACGGGAGCGTGTGCCGCGCATCGGTCCACGCTCCGGACCACCGTCGACGCATTACCGGCGAACACCGACGACCACCGATCGGACGTCATGTGATCGCGCGATTACGCTTCGCGTACGGCAAAAAGGTTGCACTGGTTGCCTATAGAAATTAAAGACTGTTCAAACTTAATTTGAACTTTGTGTCACCTACTGTTCATCGTGCGAAGCGCCTTCTCCTCAGATCGGGGAAGAGCCCCTACGACGTCGTCTCCGTGGAAGAGGCCCTCCACCGAGACGTCTTCGCCACCAACTCCGGCAACCTGATCTTCAGCGACGCCGCACACAAGATCCTGGAGACCCCGGGTACCGAGGTGGTCTCGAACGGCATCGCCACCGACGCGGCCGCCGCGGCCCGCATCAACGAGGAGTACGACGCCTTCGTCGTACCGCTGGCCAACGCGTTCCGGCCCTCCTTCGAGAGCGGACTGAAGCGGCTGACCCGGCTGATCACCCGGCTCAGGATCCCGGTGGTGGTGCTGGGGGTCGGCGCGCAGACCGGAGTGAGCTACAACCCGGCCCGGCTGCAGCGGATCGAGCCGACCGTGCGGGAGTTCGTCTCGGCGGTGCTGGACCGCAGCGCGTCCATCGGTGTGCGGGGCGAGTTCACCGAGCAGTACCTGTTGGACATGGGCTTCCGGGACGTCGAGGTCATCGGCTGCCCGTCGCTGTTCATGCACGGCGGCCAACTGGACGTGCACAAGCGGGCGGTGGCGCTGACGCCCGAGTCCCGGATCGCGATCAACGGCTCGCACAGCGCGGTGCGCTCCCAGGGCCTGGACCGGGTCATCGCGGACGCCCACGCGCGCTATCCGCACCTGCGGTTCGTCGGCCAGAACCTCAGCGACGCGCGGCAGTTGCACTGGCGGGACCTGTCGGACGCGAACGCCGAGGTGACGGCGATGCCGACGCACCCGGACCACCCGATGTACCGGGAGGACAAGGTCCGCGTCTACATCGACCCGGTCACCTGGATCGACGACCTGCGCTCCTTCGACTTCTCCTTCGGCTCCCGCATCCACGGCAACATCGCGGCACTGCTGGCCGGTACGCCGGCGACGGTGCTGTGCGGGGACTCGCGGACGCTGGAGCTGTGCCGGTACTTCGAGATCCCTCACCAGCGGCTCGACAAGGTGGCCAAGGACCCCGCGGCCGCGGACCCGGCGCGGCTGTACGAGCAGGCCGACTTCGGCGGGCTGGTCGGCGGTCACCGGGAGCGGTTCGAGCGGTTCACCGCGTTCCTGGACAAGAACGGGCTGGAGAACACCTTCAGCCACGGCGACGGCGGCGCGGCCTACGAGGAGCGGATGCGGTCGCTGACCTTCCCGGCGGGGATCCGCCCCTGGAACGAGAC
Source organism: Streptomyces sp. NPDC054794 (assembly GCF_053611585.1). NCBI lineage: Bacteria > Bacillati > Actinomycetota > Actinomycetes > Kitasatosporales > Streptomycetaceae > Streptomyces > Streptomyces sp. NPDC054794. Next base: position 93,748 of record NZ_JBSHAQ010000033.1, read on the forward strand.
CGACCTCGCCTCGCTCACCTCGCGGTTCGGCTGGCTGCACAGCCGTATCACCGAACTGTCCGTGGACAACGCCCAGTTGAAGCGGGAGCTGGCGCGCACCCGGGCCGGGGCCAAGGCCACCGCGAAGGCGGCCACCGTCGTGCCCGCGACCTCGGTGTACCGCCGGGCCCGGCGGGCGGTCGGCCGGCCGATCCGACGGGCGCTGCGGTCGGCACAGCAGTAGGACACGGCCCCGAGGGGCACCCGTACGACGGAAGTACCCGGCCGTGACAGCGGAGCCCGGTCCCCGAAGGGGCCGGGCTCTCGCGGTGTCAGGCCGCTGCCGCTCCGACGCCCCTCGTCGGCAGCGAGCGCCGCACCCTGCGCATCGCGCGGCGGACGAAGGAGTTGGCGGCGGCCTCGCGGTAGCCCTCGAAGGCGCGGGCCTCGCGGGGTTCGGCCAGGTAGATCCAGTCCGGGATGCCGGCCTTGCGCGAGCGGAAGTGCGGGTAGATGAGGTAGACGCGGGTGGCGCGCTTCTCCATGACGGCCGCCGCCTGCTTCTTGGCCCGGACGAACTCCACGACGTCCCGCAGCAGGTCGGGGCGCTGCTGGGCCACCAGGAACAGGCGCAGGCGCTCGTGGACCTTGAGGCGGCGGGCCACCTCGGGGTTCCAGTAGGCGTCCATCAGCGGCTTGGCCAGCTCGAACTTGTGCCGTCTGACTTCTTCGGAGTCCTTGAGGAACTGGGGTCCGAACTGCGGCAGCAGGGTGATGAGGAAGGGGCGGATCATGAGGTCGTCGCGCTTGTCCCCGGCCGGCACCAGTTCCGCGATCAGCTTCATCAGGGCGCGCGCGGAGTCGAAGCGCAGGGCATAGCCGCCGCTCTTCGTCACGTGCTTGCCGTCGTCGCGGCCCACCAGGTAGTAGCAGACGTGGTCGGCGATCACGGAGACGCCGTCGGCCCGCAGATAGGCCTCCATCGTGAACAGCGCGTCCTCGCCGGTCCACAGCGACTCGTCGAAGCGCATGCCGTGCCGCTCCAGCAGCTCGCGGCGGAAGAGCTTCTGGGCGCTCAGCGTGAACTTGATGTTGGACGAGAACACGTCGGTACGGTCGAGGGTCTTGCCCCACATGGACTTCGGCGGGGTGCGGTTGATCCCCTCGACCTTGCCCAGGACCACGTCGGTGCCGTTCTTGTCGGCCATGGCCACCATGCGCTCCAGCGCCTCGGGGCCGAGCCGGTCGTCGGCGTCGAGGAAGAACACGTACCGTCCGCCTGCCTTGGCGAGGCCGACGTTGCGCGGGCCGCTGGGGCCACCGGAGTTCTTCTGCCGGATCACGGTGACCGTCATGGGAGCGCGCCGCGCGAACTCCTCCAGGCACTCCCCCGTGCCGTCGGTCGAGCCGTCGTCGACCGCGATGACCTCCACCCGGGCCGGGTCCAGGGTCTGCGCCTCGACGGACGCCAGGCACTCGACCAGGTAAGGCATCGCTTCGTACGCCCCGATGATCACAGTCACATCAGGCTGCGTCACGACGGTCACGTTTCCCCCTTGTCACGGAACATTCCCCCCGTATCTGCTCAATCGCAAACAGTTAGACGGGCCTCGGCAGGAAGCGGTTGCCTTGCCGCGGGCAATGAGTGGCGTACATCACAAAAGACGTGCCCGGCGCGGGTTCCCGGCGGGCCGCACCGGACAGTACGCAGTCGCAGTAAGAATTGCTCAGGAACCGGTAAGAGACGGACAAGCGAACGGCCCCCGAGGAGTGCTCCTCGGGGGCCGTTCCTGGTGGGCAGGGGTGGGTCAGACCGCCGTCACGCCGTCCGTGTCGCCGGTCGTCGACGTCCGCTGGCCGGGCAACGCCGTCGTCAGCTCGGCCGCCTCCGCGGGGTCGGCGGCGACGCCCGCGGCGCGGGACTCCTGGCCGGCGTTGCGGATCTCGGCCTTGCGGGCGAGGTCCGCCACCGCGGCATTGAACTGGTCGATGGACTTCGGCTCGTCCGGGCCCAGCAGATAGCGCTTGAGCTCGCCCCGCTCCCCGGCCAGCGGGTCGGCCGACGGGTCGCGCACGGCGTCCAGCAGGCCGCCCAGCTCGGCGGCGCCGTTGGAGAGGATCACGGCCGCGCGCACCGCCGTGTTCTGCCGCTTGAACTCCTCCACGCCGAGCTCCGCGGAGTCGGTGACCGCGTACGGCTTGCCGCTCGCGATGAAGTCGGAGACGACGCTGGAGATGTCGGAGACCATCGCGTCCGAGACGTTGAAGCAGTCGTACAGGCGCGGCTCGGCGCCCGTGATGACCCGGTGCTCGTGGCTCGGGAAGGAGCGCCAGTAGGCGTCGTCCCACTCGGCGCGCAGCCGGGCGATCTCCTCGTGCCGGGCCACGTCGACCACACCGTCGCGGGTGGCCTCGGCCTCGTCGCCCTTGTCGCCGGCGGAGCCGGACAGCTCGGCGAGGCGGGCCTCGATGCGGGTCAGCTCGGCCTGGGCCCGCGCCTGGGCGGCGGCGTCGACGGTGAAGCGGGCATCAGACGCGCGCTCGGCGCCGGCCTTCTCGACGAGCGCGGTGATCCGCTGGTGGGCGGCCTTGGCGTCGGCGCTGCGGGTGCCGGTGAAGGGGTGCGGCTTGTACAGGACGCGGACCGGCGGGTCGGCCTTGACCAGCTTGCGCACGATGTTCTCGCCCGCGAGCAGGATCGAGGTGTTGCCCGGGTTGTCGTCCCAGCCCTCCCAGGTGGGGGCGTACAGCACGGTCGGGATACGGCCCTCCGGCACGCCCTGCCAGGTCTGGATCGGTGCCAGCTGCGGGCGGCCGACCTCGGCGATGTCGTCGTCGCGGACACCGACGTCGGCGATGGCGTAGCGGTCGCGGCCCGCGCGGCCGGCGGTCCACACCTCGTCGTACACCTTGCTGAACGGGTTGACGCTGGCCAGCTTGTCGCTGTCGCCGTGGCCGATGAAGACGTGCTTCATGGTCGGGACGCGCAGCAGGTGGATGTTCTTGCCGACGTTCGCCGCGTACAGCGCCACGCGCACCGTCGACAGGTCCATGTTCATCAGGTGCACACCGCCGGGCACGCAGATGACCGGGACCGTGGTCGGGGCCAGGTTGGTGAGGATGACCCGCTCGCGCAGGACGATCAGCGGCCGGGTGTCCAGCTGCTCCATCGTCTCCAGCCACATGTTGACCTGGTACGCGGAGTCCTTGGAGCCGGAGAAGTACAGCACCGTCTCCGGCTTGTAGGCGGCCAGCCAGTCGTCGACCGCGGCCAGCACCGTGTCCGCGTTCGGCGGGATCTTCCGGCCGCGCACGTACGGCATGAGCGCGAGGACGTAGAGGCAGCCGAGGCCGATGGTGATGCCGATGCCGACGAAGCCGGGGACGGCCGAGTCGACGGCGGCGGCGACCAGGAGGCCGGTGATGGCGGCGAGGTCGAGGTGGAGCATCTTCTCGGCCGAGCGCTGCAGCAGGCCCTGCCGCGGCGCGTCCGGGATGCGGATGCGGGACTTCAGGTCGACGTTGCGGGTGGCGACCGGCATCCGGCGGCGGTTGCGGATCAGGGTGACCAGCGCGCCGTGCGGGGCCTGGAGGCCGTAGAACGCGATGAAGCAGGCGATGGCGCCGTAGAAGATCAGGTTGCCCGAGAGGGACATCCGGGCCAGCAGCAGGATCAGCAGCAGCTGCCGGATCAGGAAGCGGATCGACAGACCGGCCCGCACCTTGCTGAGGCGGTTGATCAGGTAGCTGCCCTTGCGGTGCAGATAGTGGTCCGCCAGGTACGTCACGGCGGCCGTGGCCGCGAAGGCGTAGACGCTCGGTATGAGCGCGGCCAGCATGAGGCAGGGGAAGCCCAGCATCACGAGGGCCGCCGCGGCCAGCTCGGCCGCGCTGCCCACCCGGGCGACGCGAATAGCGGTGGATATCACGGAGAACCTTTTGCTGACAAAAAGGCCGGAATGAGACCTTGCGGACGATTTGTAGAGGAACTGGGGCTTTACAGATTCAGGCCTCTGTGAACGCTCCGCATACGCGCAGCCACAGAGGCCTGAATTACAGTTGCCTATTTACTGTTAATTATGCCACGCCGTCCTGACGGTCCAGGACGCTGGCGAGCGCCTGCTCGAAGCCGGAGGCCTGGCCGGCCGCCGCCGTCGGGTCCTGCTGGCGGACGTCGATGACATGACCGGTCAGCTCGCTCAGCAGCACGTCGAGCGAGGTGCGGGCCACGGCCGCGGAGGAGAGCAGGCTGCCCGCGGGCTCCTGACCGAAAGCCTTGGTGCGCATCGGGGTGGCGGTGCGCTCCGGGTTGATGCAGTTGACGCGGATGCCGTCGCCGGCCCACTCGTCGGACAGCGCCTGGGTGAGGTTCACCATGGCGGCCTTGGTGGAGGAGTAGAGGCTGTACTCGGCGCGGCCGCGGGTGTAGCTGCTGGAGGTGTAGAGCAGCAGCTGTCCGTTGGTCTCGGCCAGGTACTTGTAGGAGGAGCGCGCGATCTGCACCGGGGCCAGGTAGTTGACCTTCAGCGCCTCCTCGATGGTGGCGTTGTCGGTCTCGGCGAGCTTGCCGATGCGCAGCACGCCCGCGGTGTTGACCACGTAGTCGATCCGGCCGGTCTCGGCGTACGCCTTGGACAGCGCGTCGTCGACCTCCTCCGGGTTCTCCACGTGGGTGCCGGTGGTGGAGCGGCCCAGCGCGTACACGGAGGCGCCGTAGGACTCGGCGAGTTCGGCGATGTCCTTGCCGATGCCGTACGAACCGCCGAAGATCACGACGGTCTTGCCGGTGAGGAGCTCGCGGTAGGCCTCCTCGCCGTTCTGCTCCGGCGCGGCCGTGGAGGCGAGCTGGAAGAGCTTGTCGGCGATGAAGACGTCGACCGGCTGCGTCACCTTCATGTTGTACTCGTCACCCGCGACGACGTGGATCGGCACGTCCGGCAGGTACTTGAGCACGACGGAGCAGTCGTCCGTGGCCTGGAAGTTGGGGTCGCCCTCGGCGACCTCGTAGGCCCGCTTGATCGTGGACAGCTTGAAGGCCTGCGGGGTCTGGCCGCGGCGCAGCCGGGAGCGGTCCGGGATCTCGGTGATGAACTCGCCGTCCTCGCCGTGCGTGCGCGTCACGATGATCGTGTCGGCGGAGGGGATGGCGACGTCGACGGCCTGGTAGCGCTCCAGGGCGGTCACGCAGTCGTCGATGACGCGCCGCGAGAGCAGGGGGCGAACGGCGTCGTGGAAGAGGACGTTGAGGTCCTCGCCCTCGGCCAGGCCCTCACCGAGGGCCTCGATGGCGCGCTCGGTGGTCTCGTTCCGCGTCGAGCCGCCCTCGATGATCTTCTTGACCTTGCGGAACCCGGCCTTGGCGACGATCTTCTCGACGTCCGGAACGTAGCCCGGCGCCATCAGCACGATGATGTCGTCGATCGAATCGGTCTGCTCGAAGGTGGTCAGTGTGTGCTCGATGACGGCCTTGCCGGCGATCTTCAGCAACTGCTTGGGGATCGACAGACCCACGCGCTGACCGGTACCACCGGCCAGGATCACTGCGGTGGTACGGGGCTTGGCTATGTGCTGGGACACAGGTGACCTACCTTGGGGCGTCAGGGAACCTCGAAATGGTCCCACTTCGGGTTACCGCAGTGCAAGGTGAGCGTCCACCGCCGCATATGTGCCCGCAACCTGCCATTCACCTTGCACTCCTGGTGATGCGCTTCGTCCACAGGGGAGTTCCGGAACGCCGCGTGAATTTGCTGTGAGTAAGTCCACTCCCGACGGCGGCCCGGCCGCGCCGGGCAGCGGTGGCCGAGTAACCGGAGCGGTTCCCGTGACGACGTCCGGTGCACGAAGCGCGTCGGAACCGCGGCGACGAGTGCGGAAGCAACCACGGCGAGGGCCCGTACAGCGCCCGAGCGGCGGCCTCCTCGACGTCCCACCCGGGCGTGGCGATCTTCACGCCCTGTGAAGTGGGCTGCACGCGTTCTTCATATGCGTCACCGCACCGTTGCGGACGAGCCGGGAATACGGCTCGTCCGGCAACCCATTGCCGCAGAATTCCACATCAAGATTCCGCAGCATTTCGGTCTCGGCAAGAGTAAGCGAGCGATTCACGGTGTCCGGAACGGGCCGCACACCCGCGCGATCGTCGCGTCGTCCGGGGCGTCGGCGAAGGACTCGCTGCTCGCCACGGAGGTGTCCGGGCCGGTGGCGTGTACCCGGGCCGACAGCCGCGACCGGTGCCGGTCGGTGGGCTCGGTGTCGCCCGTCGTCGCGAGCCCACGGTCGGCGGACGGTAAGAGACCTGGCCGAGTCCTACCTACGAGGGCCCTGGGACTGCTGAGAGTCCCAAGGCCCCCTGAGAGCGTCAGGCGAGGTTCACGCCCGGTTCGTCCGACTCCACCCGCAGTGTGGCCAGCGTGCTCGCCGTGGCCTGCGGTTTCAGCACCGTGTCCACGGCCCGGACCTGGGCGTCGATGCCGTCGCGGCGGATGTCGAAGAGGTGGTAGCCGCGGTGGGCGTCGATCACCTTCCAGTGCGGGTTGTCCGCCATCAGCGGGTCCCACTGGGCGTGGAAGGCGGCCTGGTCCTGGTCGCCGTTGCTGGAGATCGAGGTGCCGACGAACTCCGCGCCGACGACGTCGGAGTCCGGGTCGGCGAAGTCCAGCTTCAGGTCGCTGATCATCGTCAGGTGCCGGTCGCCGCTGAGCACGACCGGGTTGCGGACGTCCTGGAAGGACTCCAGGAGGGCGTTGCGCTCGGTCTGGTAGCCGTCCCAGGCGTCGTAGAACCAGAGCTTGCCCTCGCCGAGCAGCAGATCGGTCTCGGCCATCATGATCTGCGAGGCGATCAGGTTCCAGCGGGCCGGGGAGTCGTGCAGCCCGTCCAGCAGCCACTCCTTCTGACCGGCGCCGAGCATGGTCATCGCCGGGTCCTGGGCCCCGGCCTGGGTGGTGGCCTGGTCGCTGCGGAACTGCCGGGTGTCCAGGACGTTGAACCGGGCCAGGCGGCCGAAGTCCAGGCGGCGGTACATCTGGATGTGCGGGCCGTTCGGGACCGCGGTGGCGCGCACCGGCATGTGCTCGTAGTACGCCTGGAAGGCCGCCGTCAGCCGGGCCACGAACGCGTCGTGCGACTGCTTGTCGGGATCCTGCGGGATCTCACCGGCCCAGTCGTTGTCGACCTCGTGATCGTCGAAGGTGACCACCCACGGCGCGTTCGCGTGCATCGCGGCGAGGTCCGGGTCGGTGCGGTACTGCGCGTAACGGTTGCGGTACTGGACCAGGGTGTACGGCTCCCCCTTGCCCTCGTGCCGGCGCACCGCCGTCGCCGAGGGCGACGACTCGTAGATGTAGTCGCCGACGAAGAGGACGACGTCGGGGTCCTGGGCGAGCATGTCGGCGTACGGGGTGAAGTAGCCGTGCTGCCAGTTCTGGCAGGAGGCGAGCGCCACGCGCAGCGAGCCGCCCCTGCTGTGCGGGTGGGGCGCGGTGCGGGTGCGGCCGGTGGGCGAGAGCTGCCCGGCGGCGCGGAAGCGGTACCAGTAGGTGCGGCCCGGGCGCAGGCCCCGTACGTCCACGTGGACGCTGTGCCCGTACTCGGGTCTGGCCTCGGCGACGCCCCGGCGCACGGGCTTGTGGCAGCGCCCGTCCTCGGCGAGCTCCCATTCGACCGGGACCACGGCGTCGGGCATGCCGCCGCCGTTGAGGGGGTCGGGGGCGAGCCGCGTCCACAGCACGATGCCGTCCGGCAGCGGGTCACCGGAGGCGACCCCGAGGCTGAACACCCCGTCGGGTAACGGGGTTTCAGCCGCTTGTGCGGCGGTGGACGGCAGCCAGAGCTGGGCGGACGCGGCGGCGCCCAGGACGGCGGCACCGGCGGTCAGGAAGCGGCGTCGGTCGGGCGAAATGTGTCCGGTCACTCGTGTCATCGGTGAACTCCCTTGCCTCGCAGGCCTCTGGGACAGTCGGAAGCTCCCACGCCGGGACGGTCCGCCCGCCGAACGGGAGCCTTCACGTGCATGACAAACAGAAAGACAACGGAAGACCCGTTGCGGACCGGAACACCCGGGCTCCGCAACGGGTCTGACGGCACGTCGGATCGTGACGCCTGCTCAGTAGGTGAATCCAGAGCCGATCCGGCCGTTCGCCGCACGAAGTGCGGAGCGTGGATCAGCCGGGGAACGCGGCACCCAACTGGGCCTTGCCCGCGACCGTGCCGAGGGTTCGGGCGCCGAAGGAGAAGGAGCGGGTGGCCGTGGCACCGGCGGAGCCGGCGCCGAAGAGCCAGACCGCGCCCGCCTGCGCGTCCTCCCCGAGCGCGGCCACCACCGGCTCCGCCCTGCCGTCGCCGTCGCCGTCCACGAGATGGGTGGTGGCACCGAACAGGTCGCCGCTCTCGGCGGTGCCGGGCACACCCGCGTTGTCCTGGCTGAACACCCTGGTACCGGCGCCGGTCACCCCGTGCCGCCCGCCGGGCAGCACGGCGAAGGTGCCGGCGTTCTTGACGGCGCCGAAGTCCTCGTACGGGATGCCGCCCAGGATGTCGGCGTACCCGTCGCCGTCGACGTCGCCGACCGACACCGACCGTCCGAACTCGTCCCCCGCCTCCTGGACGCCCGGCACACCGGGTGTGTCCTGTGTGATCACCTGGGGGGCTCCTGCGGAAAGACCGGCTGTGGTGGCGTAGCGGATCCGGAGCGAGTCCCCGCCCACGACGAGGTCCGCGCGGCCGTCGCGGTCGAGGCCGCCGAGCGTCAGAGAATCGGCGTCGGAAGTTGATCCGCGATGAGCGCAAGATCCTCATCCGCGATGCCCTGTACGACTCAGCGACCGACGAGGGGCGCCCCCCGGTCGGGGGCGCCCCTCATATCGACCGTCTCCGGCCGTTACTAGAACGGCTCGAAGTCGTCGTACTCGCGCTGCACGTCGTCGCGCTCGGCCTGCCGGTCCCGGCGGCGCTGCGCCGCGGGGCGCTGCTCCTCCAGTCGGTGGTCCTCGCCGCGTCGGCCGAGCATCTCCGCGCCGGCCATGACCGAGGGCTCCCAGTCGAAGACGACCGCGTTGTCCTCGGGGCCGATGGCGACGCCGTCGCCGGAGCGGGCGCCCGCCTTCATCAGCCGCTCCTCGACACCGAGGCGGTTGAGGCGGTCGGCGAGGTAGCCGACGGCCTCGTCGTTGTTGAAGTCGGTCTGGCGCACCCAGCGTTCGGGCTTCTCGCCGCGCACCCGGAACAGCGGCTCGCCGTCGACCTCCTCGCGGGTGACCGTGAAGCCCGCGTCGTCCACGGCCTTGGGCCGGATGACGATCCGCGTCGCCTCCTCCTTCGGCTTGGCGGCCCGCGCCTGGCCGACCAGCTCACCGAGCCCGAACGACAGTTCCTTCAGACCGATGTGCGCCACCGCCGACACCTCGAACACGCGGTAACCGCGCGCCTCCAGGTCGGGGCGGACCATCTCGGCGAGGTCCTTGCCGTCCGGTACGTCGACCTTGTTCAGGACGACGATCCGGGGACGGTTGTCGAGACCGCCGTACTGCTTGAGCTCCTCCTCGATGATGTCGAGGTCGGAGACTGGGTCGCGGTCGGACTCCAGGGTCGCCGTGTCCAGGACGTGCACCAGCACGCTGCACCGCTCGACGTGGCGCAGGAACTCCAGGCCGAGGCCCTTGCCCTGGCTGGCGCCCGGGATCAGACCGGGCACGTCGGCGATGGTGTAGACGGTCGAACCGGCCGTCACCACGCCCAGGTTGGGCACGAGCGTCGTGAACGGGTAGTCGGCGATCTTCGGCTTGGCGGCACTGAGCACGGAGATCAGCGAGGACTTGCCGGCGCTCGGGTAACCCACCAGGGCCACGTCGGCGACGGTCTTCAGCTCCAGGACGATGTCCTGGAGGTCGCCGGGCACGCCCAGCAGCGCGAAGCCGGGCGCCTTGCGGCGGGCGCTCGCCAGCGCCGCGTTGCCGAGGCCGCCCCGGCCGCCCTGCGCAGCGATGTACGAGGTGCCGTGGCCGACCAGGTCGGCGAGCACGTTGCCCGCCTTGTCCAGGACGACCGTGCCGTCGGGCACCGGCAGGACCAGGTCCTCGCCGTCCTTGCCGGAGCGGTTGCCGCCCTCACCGGGCTTGCCGTTGGTGGCCTTGCGGTGCGGGGAGTGGTGGTAGTCGAGAAGCGTGGTGATCGACTGGTCGACGGTCAGGATCACGTCGCCGCCGCGGCCGCCGTTGCCGCCGTCGGGTCCGCCGAGCGGCTTGAACTTCTCGCGGTGGACGGAGGCACAGCCGTGGCCCCCGTTACCCGCGGCGACATGCAGCTCGACGCGGTCCACGAAGGTGGTCATGGTTCAGTGCCTCCAGAAACTAACGGGTATTACCAATGTCAACACGCGAAAGGCGGACCCGCCTTCCCGACCGGGAAGTGAGGTCCGCCTCGCGAAACGAACGAGTCGTTCGGTCGACGCCGTGAATCAGACGATTCAGGCGACCGGAACGACGTTCACGACCTTGCGGCCACGGTGGGTACCGAACTCCACCGCACCGGCCTGCAGCGCGAACAGGGTGTCGTCGCCGCCACGGCCGACGCCGGCGCCCGGGTGGAAGTGGGTGCCGCGCTGACGAACCAGGATCTCACCGGCGTTCACGACCTGACCGCCGAAGCGCTTCACGCCGAGCCGCTGGGCATTGGAGTCGCGACCGTTCCGGGTGGACGATGCGCCCTTCTTGTGTGCCATGTCTCCTCAGTCCTTACTTCGCAGCCGCGGGGATCGCGGTGACCTTGATCGCCGTGTACTGCTGGCGGTGGCCCTGGCGACGGCGGTAGCCGGTCTTGTTCTTGTAGCGCAGAATGTCGATCTTCTGGCCCTTGTGGTGGTCCACGACCTCGGCCTGGACCTTGATGCCGGCCAGCACCCACGGGTCGCTGGTGACAGCGTCGCCGTCGACAACGAGCAGGGTCGAGAGCTCGACCGTGTCGCCAACATTGGCAGTGGAAATCTTGTCAACCTCAACGATGTCGCCGACAGCAACCTTGTGCTGGCGACCACCGCTGCGCACGATGGCGTACACGCGGATCTCTCTTTCGCTCGGGAAACGGCACCCCCGCAGGCCAGCCGACCGCGAACAACACGGACGACCTCTCCCGGCCAACCCAGTGCCCGGGAGGAAGAGGTTTACGGGGATGTGGCGTGTCATCTGTGGACACGCCGACGGTCTAGGTTACGGGGCGGTGGCCGAGGGGGTCAAACCGGGCCCCGAGGGGTGGGGGGGGGGGCGGGGGGCCCGGCGCCCCCCCCCACCGGCGAGAAGCAACGCCCCGGGGCCGGCGGCCCGTACCGGGTTGAGAAGAGACAAAAAGAAGG